>CAZTMR010000004.1:0-62386 GCA_964615345.1 uncultured Dehalococcoidaceae bacterium
CAGGAGTTCACTTTTGAATTTTACAGCAGTTCACTTTTCAACTTTTCCTAACACATCAACCCATACCGATTTTGCTCTTTCCGGGCCTTTTATTTATCCTGATTTCAGAGGGAATTCTCTGCCGTAGCACCCTCCCGGAAACAGAGTAGCCCGGCCTGCGGAAAACTGAAAACCGCCCTCCCCTTTCCACCCCCCGATATGCTAAAGTATTTCATCACCCGGAAAAGGAGAATATGACGGAAGAAAACCTGTCCGCGGAGCTAATCAGGCGGAACCTGGGTAATCGCTTTATCGGCCGGGAGGTCCGCTATTATCCCTCCGTTGCTTCCACTATGGACATTGCTCGCCGGGAAGCCCGCCGCGGCGCTCCGGAAGGCACTGCCATTATCGCCGCCGGGCAGACCGCGGGCCGGGGGCGCCTGAAACGGGCCTGGCTCTCTCCGCCCGGCAGCTTATCTCTTTCCCTGATTCTTTACCCGCCCCGGACCGCGCTCCCCTTTCTGGTAATGCTTGCCTCGGTCGCCGTCGTCCGCTGCCTCCGGAAAATAACCGGGCTCAGGGCAGGAATAAAGTGGCCCAATGATGTTCTGGTCAGCCACCGCAAAGTATGCGGCATCCTCGTCGAAACCGAAATTAATCCGGAGAAGAGGACTTATGCCGTCATCGGCATCGGCATAAACGTTAACGTCAATCTTGCCGACTGTCCGGAAATCGCGCCGGTTGCCACCTCTCTCTCCGCCGAGCTCGGCCGTGAGGTGCCCCGGCTGGATGTTGCCCGCTGTTTGCTCCGGGAAATAGACTCGTTCTACCTTGCCTTGCCGGACGGTAAGCTGATTTCTCAGGAATGGCAGCGCCACCTAGTTACCCTCGGGTGTCGGGTTACCGTTACCGCCGGAGACACCGTCCTGGAAGGTATTGCCGAATCAGTCGCAGAAGATGGGCGGCTTTTTCTCAGACAGGCGAACGGGAACCTGACGGAGGTTATCGCCGGGGACGTTACTCTCCGGGACTCTCCGTCAGCCTCTCGCTAGCTTTGCCTGCCTGTGGCTGCTCTTTATTTCAACTGTTTCTTCTCGCCAGCTATGGTCCCGAACGCTTTCAGGAACTCGATAGGCAGCGGGAAGAGAATGGTGCTGTTCTTCTCCGCTGAAATTTCGGTCAGCGTGGAAAGAAACCGCAGCTGTATCGCCGCTGGCTCCCGGCCGAGAATCGCTGCCGCCTGCGATAATTTCTCTGATGCTTGCAGTTCACCTTCGGCGTGGATAATCTTGGCGCGGCGCTCGCGTTCCGCCTCTGCCTGTGCCGCCATTGACCGCTTCATCTCCTCGGCAAGCTCTACTTCCTTGATTTCCACCGTGCTCACCTTTACCCCCCACGGGTCGGTGTGCTCGTCGATTATCTTCTGCAGCATCTGGTTCAGTTTTTCCCGCTCCGCCAGCAGTTCGTCCAGCTCGGACTGTCCCAGAACGTTCCGCAATGTGGTCTGTGAGATCTGAGAGGTCGCCCGGACATGGTCGAGCACTTTCACCACTGAGGATTCCGGGTCAACCACCCGGAAATAGATTACCGCGTTCACCCTTACCGTCACGTTATCTTTGGTGATAACTTCCTGGGAAGGCACGTCCATCGTTACCACCCGCAGATCTACCTTTACCATCCGGTCGATAAACGGGATAATCAGGAACAGCCCGGGACCCCGGGCGCCCACCAGCCGGCCCAGCCGGAAAATTACTCCTCTCTCGAACTCGGTGACGATTTTTATCGCCATCGGCAGAATCAGGAGCACCAGCAGTACAATAATCCCGATTGCAATTGGATTCATCTTTCGCCTCCTTTATTATCTTTCTTGGCCACGTACAGTTTCAGCCCTTCGATTCTGTTAATGACCACCTCCTCTCCCGCCTCTATCCGTTCCCCGTCTGATATTGCTGCCCAGCTCTCCCCCTGGATAAAAACCGTACCCCGGGGCTCAAGAGCGGTAGTGGCTTCAGCAGTGCGCCCTATCAGCTCTTCTTTGCCCGCCCCCACCTTCCCCCGGTGGGCCCGGACGCTGTAATACGCCGCTATCACCGTAAAAGCCACCAGGATGATAATGGTGATGGTTATTGTCCAGGAGTCAACGCGAAACCAGTCAGGATTTATCTGAAAATAACGCGTCCAGTCCAGATTTATTTCTCCCAATATTGCCCTCCGTAATCCGGAAGTGTCATCTCAACGCCCCCTTATTCTTTTTTCACTACCCGCAGTATCAGTCCGTCCATTTCCGTGACCATTACTTCTTCTCCTACCTCTATTCTACCTGAATCAGATATTGCCTCCCACAGTTCTCCTTTAAAAAACACCGTTCCTTCCGGGTCGAGCTCTTTTCTGACCACGGCTCTCCGCCCGATGATTTCTTCTTTCCCGGTAGTTGCTTTCCTGCGGTGGGCTCTTATCACCCGGCTGACCACAAAGGCGAAGAGAAGGGCGACGATGGTGGTGACGCTGGCAATCAGCCAGGGGTCTACCCGGAAAACCGGGGACGCGCCCTGAAAAAGGATAAGCGAGCCGATTACCAGGGCGGCAACCCCGCCCACCGTAAAGAGACCGAAAGACGTTGTCAGCACCTCACCGATAAAGAAGCCGAAAGCCAGCACTACCAGTAGCACCCCGGCGATATTAACCGGAAGCTGTCCCAGTGCGTAGAAGGCGAGTACCCCCGATATGGCGCCCACTATACCCGGAAAGATAAGGCCGGGATTAAAAATCTCTATCATGATACCCAGGGAAGCGATACTCAGCAGCAGGAACGCGATGTTCGGGTCGGCAATGGCATACAGGAAACCCTCTATCCCCTTCATCGGCACCTGGTTAATCGGCACTCCGCTGGTCTCCAGCGTCACCGTGCTCCCGTCCAGCAGGGTTACCTCCCGGCCATCCAGCTCCGCAATGAGCGTATCCAGGTTGGGAATAACCATCTCCACCACGTTCAGTGATAACGCTTCCTGGGATGTTGCTGATATGCCTTCCCGTACCGCCTGTTCCGCCCAGTCTGCGTTGCGCCCTCTTGAGCTGGCCAGGTCACGGATATAGGCGATGGAATCATTTATAATTTTTGCCTTCATCTCTTCGGACATCTGGGCTTCGCCGTCGCCGCCCAGGCTTACCGGCGTCGCCGCGCCGATGGCCGTATTGGGCGCCATCGCCGCCACGTGAGCGGACAGCGTTATATAGGTTCCGGCGGAAGCCGCCCGTCCTCCTGAAGGGGCAACGTAGACGATTACCGGTATCCTGGCGTTGACTATCTCCTGGATTATATCGCGCATCGCCGTATCCAGCCCCCCGGGCGTGTCCATCTGAATGATTACCGCCTGCGCTCCTTCAAACTCCGCGTCCTCTATGCCCCGCGTGATGTAGTCGGTCAGAACCGGGTTTATCGTGCCCTTGATTGTAAGCACGTCAATCCGGCTGTGCTCCACCTGCGCTTCCGCCATAAAGCTGCCGGCCAGCAGCAGTATGACTATGAACACCAGCAGGCGCATCGTTCTCAGCATAACAAGTAACTCCTCGATAGGAGAGTGAGTCTCTGCATCTGCATACAATATACTATACTTTTTACATAAGTTAAATAGAACTCATGGATATTGAGAAAAAGGCAGGAACTGATTCCGCTGGCGGCTACGTATCGCCGGAACGGCCGCCATTTGAAGATGTCCGTCGGATTGGTGTACAATTTACCAGCATTTGAGAAAGGTTGATTATGCGTGTGCAGAGATGTAAAGGGATGCGGGACCTGTCTCCAGAGGAGATGAGCCGTTTCCGTCATATTGAAGATACTTTTCGGGATAGCTGCCGTGGCTGGGGGTTTCAGGAAGTGCGGACCCCCACCATCGAATATTTGCACCTGTTCACTTCGGTAGGTACGCTCACTCCCGGCATGCTGGGCAAGGTCTACTCTTTCCTCGATTGGGACGGCTGGAGCGGGGAAAGGGTGGTGCTCCGTCCGGACGGGACCATCCCCATCGCCCGGATGTACATTGATACTATGGGGGGAGAAGGACTGGCGCGCCTGTTCTACGTTACCAGCACTTTTATCTTTGAAGATACCGGGAAAAAGAACCGGGAGAGATGGCAGTGCGGCACGGAACTTATCGGGGCCGGTTTCCCTCTGGCGGACGCTCACCTGGTACAGCTCGCCCTGGAAGTCCTGCAGAGGCTGGGACTGGGAGAGGTGCGGCTGCGCCTTTCCCACGCTGGGCTGGTTCGGGAGCTTCTTTCCGTTCTGAACCTGAGTCCGGAAGAGCAGTCGCGTATCTTCGACCAGGTGCTGGATGGTAACACCCGGGCGCTGAGCCGCGTGATAACGGAAAGGCCGGAGCTGGAGAACATCCTGCTTCCCCTGCTTAATCTGAAGGGAAGGTCATCCGGGTTCTTAAAAAATATTCGGGCCCTGTCCGCGCAAAGCTTGCCGGAACTCACTCCCCATCTGGACGATTTTATCAGCGTCGTTGAAATCCTGGAAAAGCTCGATTGTAAGTACCAGGTGGATATCGCCTCCGGGGCCGGTTTTGAATACTATACCGGCATCATCTTCCAGTTCTTTGCCGGCCGGGAGAAGATAGGCGGCGGCGGCCGCTATGATGGCCTCATTCCGGCTATGGGCGGCGCTGACATTCCCGCCTCTGGCTTTGCTCTCTACGTTGACCGTCTCCTCGACCTTCTGGAGGCGGAAACTGGCGCTCAACCCGGTGAAAACCGGATTATGGTTCGCGCGGAAGGCAACTCCGCATTCAAAGAAGCGTTTGTCGCCGCCGGGCAGTTACGCCGGGCTGGATATATTGCCGAACTGGAACTCGCCCCTGGCGTGCCGTCCGGCTTATCCTGGACTCTCCTCGTCCGCGGCACTGCCCATCCCTTTCTGTTGACCGGGAAAAACGGGGCTGTTGAGATTGAAGCCGGGTCGGTCGAAGGCGTACTGTCGGCGCTGGAGAAAGAAAATGCCGGTTAAGATAGCCCTGCCCAAGGGGCGTCTCCTCGATAAAACGTCTGCCCTGCTCCAGAATGCCGGCTGGGAGCTTGAAGGATACCACACCCGGTCCCGGTTTTATCACATCAGGTCGGGCCGGTTCCCCCGGCTCGGCGCCAAAGTATTCCATGAAAGAGACATCCCCATCCAGGTGGCGGTGGGGAATTATGACCTCGGTATTTGTGGCCTGGACTGGGTTGAAGAACTGCTTGCCGGTTTTCCCAGCAGCGCTCTGGTAAAAGTCCAGAACCTGGGCTATGCCGGTGGCAGGCTCTACATGGCGGCCTGCGCCGAATGGGCGGATTCGCTGGCCGGGACCGGCCGTACCGTGAGTATCGTCAGTGAATACCCGAATCTGGCGGAAAGTTTTGCCCTGCGCCGTCGTTTCGGCCGCTTCCGTATCTTTTCCGTATGGGGAGGAGCTGAAGTCTATCCCCCGGAGAATGCTGACCTAGCGCTGGTCCGAGCGGACTCGGAAGCGGAAATCCAGAGCATCGGTATGACTCCGGTCAGTGAAATGCTGGAATACGGCGCTTTCCTTATCGCTAACCGTCACAGCTGGCAATCGAAGAACCTGGGACGTATGGTTGCTTCCATCTGCGAACAGCGCGAAAGTATTTCTGAGAACGGCAACGGTACCTCGCCAGGTGACGGGCCGGTAACCGTATCCTGCCGCCCGTCTGATTTTGCGGGAAGCCCGGTCCGTCTGGCGCTGCCGGACGGACACCAGCAGCAGCCGGTAGTGGAACTGCTGCAACGGGCCGGTATTCAGATTACCGACTATCCTTCTCCGGCCGGTAACCGCCGGCCGGATATCGGCATTGAAGGCGTTTCGGTGAAGGTCATCCGTCCCCAGGATATGCCCCTGCAGGTGGCCAACGGGAACTTTGATATCGCCGTTACCGGCCGGGACTGGCTCACCGAACACCTTGACCAGTTCCCCTCCAGCCCGGTGCGGGAGCTTGCTGACCTCGGCTTTGGCGGGGTGAGAATCGTGGCCGTCGCCGCGCAGACAATGCCGGCGGATGACGTTGCCGGCCTGCGCCGTTACTGCGTCGGAAGTGAGAAGCCGATCCGGATAGCTTCGGAATACGTCAATATTGCCGATAAATTCGCCCGGGACAACCACCTCGGTCATTACCGTATCGTGCCTACCTGGGGCGCCACGGAAGCCTTTCTTCCGGATGACGCTGACCTCTTGATCGAAAACACCCAGACCGGTAAGACTATCGCCGAGCATGATCTGAAAATTATCGATACCCTTTTCCGGTCCACCGCCTGCCTCATCGGTAATACCGGTATCAAAACCGGTACCCGCAAGGGGGAGATGGTAGCCTCTATTATAAGCACCCTGCAAAAAGCGGCGGTTAACATAAATTGGAAAACAAGTCAGGAGATTTCTTCCCCTTCGGGGCTGAAAAAGCAGGTATCTGAGTGAGAATCGTCGAAAGCTTTGCCCGCGCCCGTCCCATCCTGTCCCGGAAAACACCGGACCTTTCCTACCCGGTGTCTCCCGGGATGGCACGGGGACTGCGAAAGCTGTTTGGTACGGACCACCCCGAACAGGCAGTACGAAGGATTATCGAAGAGGTAAAGGAGAAAGGTGATACCGCTCTCTTTGATCTGACTCTCAGAATCGATAGTATCAGACTGAAATCACTGGAAGTCAGCCGGGAAGAAATATCCGCCGCTTATGGCACCGTCCCAGCGGAGCTGGTCTCGGCGCTCGAAATGGCCGCGGGCAGAATTACCTCCTTCCACGCCGTGCAGAAAACTGCCCTCTGGCAGGAGAACGCTGGGCCGGGCGGTGGACAGCTGGTCCGTCCGCTGGAGAGAGTAGGCCTCTATGTCCCCGGTGGCACTGCCGCCTATCCTTCCACAGTGCTGATGACCGCCGTACCGGCAAAGGTCGCTGGTGTGAGTGAAGTAGTGCTGACTACGCCCCCGTCTGCCAGTGGCAAAGTACCGCCGGTAACCCTTATCGCTGCTGATATTGCCGGCGTTGATCGGGTGTTTTGTGTCGGCGGCGCCCAGGCCATTGCCGCCCTGGCCTATGGTACCGTGTCCATACCGAAGGTAGACAAGATTTGCGGACCGGGCAATATTTTTGTTACCCTTGCCAAGAAGCTGACCTACGGGACGGTTGACATTGACGGTCTCCAGGGGCCCAGTGAAATTTTGATAATCGCTGACGAGACGGCAAATCCGGAGTACTGCGCCGCGGACATACTCGCCCAGGCCGAACACGATACTCTCGCCTCGGCCGTGGTTGTCACCACCTCGCCTTCGCTGGCTGAGAACATTATCGGGCAGGTGGAAACGCGCCTGGTCACACTCGGCAGACGTGATATCGCCCGCGCCGCGCTGGAAAACAACGGGATAATCGCTGTGGTGGACACCCTTGATGAAGCAATTGACCTGGCCAACCTTTATGCGCCAGAACACCTGTTGCTGCTCGTCGAGGACGCGGCGGATTTCCTGGGTAGAGTAAATAACGCCGGCTGTGTTATCTTCGGCAGCGAAGCCACGGTGGCTTTGAGCGACTATGCGGTCGGGCCCAGCCACGTACTGCCTACCGGCGGTACCGCCCGCTTCAGCTCGCCGCTGAGCGTGCTGGATTTTCTCAAGCTCATCAACACCGCCAACATTGATCGGTCCGGGCTGGAGGAACTGGGACGGGCTGCCTCCCTGATTGCCCGGGCGGAAGGTCTTGAGGCCCACGCTGCGGCCATAGAAAGACATCTTGCTGCTGGCTCTGCGGGTCATTGACTCGCTCATTTGACAGCGGGACGGTAAATCGTACAGAATGGCACTGAGCCATCGCTGTTTTTTGGAGGAATCGATGAGCATATCACGAAATAGTGCCGCCACAGCGCCTCTGGTGGAGGTAATGACAAAACTCGATATGGATATTTTCGGAGCTGCTCGCCTGGCCGACGTAAAAGAGACGAGGTTGAAAGAAGCGGCCGTCCGGTTACTGCCCGGCGTAAAATCGGTGGTGGTGCTGGGAATGGAGCTTTACCCGGAAATCCTGGACCTCACTTCACCGGGCCGGACCACCGGCGCTCCGTCTATGAATGACCTTTATAACAACAATACCGATTTTGTCTCCAGCCGGCTGACCAAGTCAGCTTATGACCTGGCCAGGGCCTCGCGTCGACTGGGGATGAAGTCATTGCCGTTGCCGGCGGCCGGTTGCCCCACGGATGCCCGTTTTCTGGAAGCGGTTTTTTCCTACAAGCATGCCGGAGAGGCGGCCGGCATGGGGGAAATAGGCTGGCACAGCCTGCTGATAACCCCAGAATTCGGGCCCAGACTCAGGCTCTCTTGCTGCCTCACCGAAGCGGAGTTTGAACCAACGACCGGCGAAGAAAGCTTGATCGATTGCAAAAGCTGCGGCCTGTGCATTGAGAACTGCCCATCAGGGGCGTTGCGCGAACCTGCTGACGGCGAAAGCTACGTGATGAATAAATATGCCTGCAGTTCGTACCGTGCTGCGGCCGGTGGCTGTGTCGAATGCATGAAAGTCTGCCCCAGAGGGCGCTAATCACCGTTTGCCAACCACTGGTTGTCATAGCTGGTTTTACTGCTGTCCGGTAAGCGAGAACACCTTTTCCGGGCGCGATTTCATATTCAGGAGGTATTTGGTGGCGTTTCAGGAGCTGGACAAACTCATCAGAAGCGAACTGGTTCAATTTCAGGGGTATGCAGCCGTAAAAGCCCCGGAAACTCTGGAAGACAAGGTTGAGGTGCCTCTGGAAAATATCGTCAAGCTGGACGCCAATGAAAACGTCTACGGGTGTTCTCCGCGCGTGACTGCGGCGCTGGCGGAATATCCGAACCTGAACGTTTATCCAGACCCGGAACAGACCGAATTGAGAGGCCTGATACAGGGCTACACCGGGGTAGATGCTCAGCAAGTGGTGGCCAGCTCCGGGAGTGACCAGCTCATCGACCTGGTAATGAGGCTTTTTATTGAGCCGGGTGATGAAGTGGTAAACTGCGTTCCCACTTTTGCCCTTTTCCCTTTTTTTATGGCGTTGACCAGCGGCAAACTGGTGGATGTGCTCCGCGAAGAAGATTTCTCCGTAGATATCGGGAAAGTGAAAGCGGCCATTACACCCCGGACCAAGCTCATCTTGCTGGCAACACCCAACAATCCCACCGGTACCATCACCCCTCGGCAGGACATTATCGAGCTGCTGGACACCGGCCTGCCGGTATTTGTCGACGAGGCGTATTACGAGTTCGGCGGCGAGACGGTGGTTGACCTGATGGAGGAATACCCCAATCTGATGATACTGCGCACGTTCAGCAAGTGGGCTGGCCTGGCCGGATTGAGGGTCGGTTATGGCCTGTTTCCACCCGGAGTCGCCGCTTACCTGATGCGGATAAAGGAGCCGTACTGTGTCAATAGCGCCGCGATGATAGCCGTGCGCGAATCGTTCAAGGACATCGACTACCTGAACAAAACGGTGCGGCTGATTATCGAAGAAAGAGAAAAACTCAGCGCGGAGCTGGCTAAATTCACCTGGATAAAACCGTATCCTTCCAGCGCTAACTTTGTCTACTGTGATATACTGGAAGGCCGGGCGGGTGACTTGCAGGAGAGGCTGCAGTCAAAGGGAATCCTGATTCGATACTTTGACACGCCGCTGCTGAAAAATAGCATCCGCATCGGTGTGGGAAAACCGGAGCATACCGCGGCCCTGGTCAGGGCGCTCCGTGAAATCGAGAGTGAGAGAAATGGCTAACCGGAAATCGGCGGTTGAAAGGGCGACCCGGGAAACGGATATTACTCTTGAGATTGATATTGACGGTACCGGGAAGTGGGATATCAGCACCGGCATACAGCTGTTTGACCATCTCCTGTCGCAGATGGCGAAGCACGGTTTGGTTGACATAAAGCTTAAAGCCACCGGAGACGACCAGCACCATCTGGTTGAGGATGTGGCTATCTGTCTGGGGAAAGCCCTGGCCGAGGCGCTGGGAGAAAAGCGGGGTATTGTCCGCATGGCTGATGCCGCCGTTCCCATGGATGATGCTCTGGCGATAGTGGCTCTGGACATCAGCGGAAGGGGATACGCCGTGCTGGATATGTCATTCAAGAAGAACGACATGTTCGGTTTCCCCACCGACCTTGTCCGTCATTTTCTGGAATCTTTTGCCATCGAGGGCAAGCTCAATCTGCACGTCAAGACTCCCTACGGTTCAAACGACCATCACCGGGCGGAGGCGCTGTTCAAAGCGCTGGGGAAGGCTCTGGGTAATGCCACCCGTCTTGACCCGCGGCTCGGCGGGGAACTGCCCAGCACCAAAGACAGGCTGGAGTGACCGCTCAGTCCAGCTTTCTTCCGGTCAGACGCTCGTAGGCCTCTTCGTATCTCCGGGAAGTAGCCTGGATTACCTCTTCCGGCAGCATGGGAGCGGGCGGCTCCTTGCCCCATCCCGCCTGGACCAGCCAGTCACGTACCGGCTGCTTGTCATAGCTGGGCTGAGACTGACCTACTTTGTACTGGGCGGCGTCCCAGAGACGTGAAGAGTCCGGCGTCAATAGCTCGTCAATCAGGATAAGCTCGTCTCCGTCCAGCCCGAACTCCATCTTGGTGTCGGCGATGATGATGCCCCGGTTCCTGGCGTATTCCCGGGCGTAGTTATAAACCGCCAGGCTCTTTTCCTTTATCGCCTCGCCGATAGCGTCGCCGGTTAATTTTTTGACCTCGTCCATAGTAAGCGGCAGGTCGTGCCCGGTATCTGCCTTGGAAGTAGGGGTGAAAACTGGTTCAGACAGTTCCTGGCTTTCCTTCAGCCCCTTTGGCGCCGGAATTCCGGAGATGGTGCCGTCTTTCTGGTAGTCCGCCCAGGCGGAACCGGAAATATAACCGCGCACCACGCATTCCACCGGCAGGCGTTTTACTTTTTTCACTATCATGGAACGTCCGGCGAGATAAGACGGATAGGCAAAGCGCTTATCCTCGGCGATATAGGTGTCCAGACAGTGCACGTTATCGACTGCCTCGACGAGATGGTTCGGGACTATTTCCGCGGTGTGCCTGAACCAGAATACGGAAAGCTGGTTGAGCACCGCGCCTTTTCTGGGAATCCCGCAGGGAAGCACCACGTCATAGGCCGATATACGGTCGCTGGCGATGATGAGCAGGTGGTTCCCCAGGTCATAAGAATCACGTATTTTCCCTTTGATAAAGGGAGGGAGGGGCAGGTCAGTGTTGAGCAGAACGGTCGGGTCAGTGTTGGCGGTCAATATCATCCTCCTTGATTCAAATGGCAGGGCTAGAGGGTGCGCCCGGGCGTTCCGGATAATTTCCACTGGCTGGTGGTCAGCCCCAGTCTCCGGAATACTTCATCGACGTGGCGCAGGTAGTACTGTAAATCGAAGACTGCGTCAAGCTCATCCGGGGACAGGCTGGCGGTGACTTCCGGGTCTGCTTCCAGCATTTTGCGAAAATCTTTGTTGTTCTTCCAGGCCTGCATCGCGTTGCGTTGCACTATCTGGTATGCCCCCTTACGGTTCAGCCCCTTGTCGATAAGGGCGAGCATGATACGCTGGGAGAAGAACAGACCTCTGGTCATCTCCAGATTCTTTTTCATGCGCCGCGGGTACACTTCCAGTCCTTTCATCACCGTGGTAAAGATACTCAGCGTGTAGTCCAGCACCAGGCAGGCGTCCGGTAGTATGATGCGTTCGGTAGAAGAATGGCTGATATCGCGTTCGTGCCAGAGGGCGATGTTCTCCATTGAAGTTACGGCATAACCCCTGACCAGTCTGGCCAGGCCGGTGATGCGCTCGCACAGTTCCGGGTTGCGCTTGTGGGGCATTGCCGAAGAGCCGGTCTGGTTGCTGCCGAAAGGTTCTCCCACCTCTCCCACCTCGGTACGCTGCAGGCCCCTGATTTCGGTGGCAAACTTCTCCAGAGACCCGGAGATTATCGCCAGGGTGGTGACGAATTGCGCGTGCCGGTCGCGCTGCAGCACCTGATTTGATATCGGCGCTGGCGCCAGTCCCAGTTTCCGGCAGGCCCGCTGTTCGATTTCGGGCGGTATCGTGGCGTAAGTACCTACCGCACCGGATATTTTCCCCACGGCGATGGCTTTATGCGCTTCCGTCAGCCGGTCCAGGTTGCGTCTCATTTCTTCCACCCATATTGCCAGCTTAAGACCGAAGGTAGTCGGCTCGGCGTGGATGCCGTGGGTGCGCCCTATCATCGGTGTATATTTGTGCTCTATCGCTTTCTGGGCCAGTACCGTAATCAGTTCCTTGATGTCCCGGGTTAAAATCCCGGCGGCTTCCACCATCTGCAGGCTGAGTGCGGTGTCCATCACATCGGAAGAAGTCAACCCGAGATGAATGAAGCGGGATTCGTCTCCCAGGCTTTCCGCCACCGCGCCGAGAAAGGCGGTCATATCATGGTGAGTTTCCTGGAGAATCTCGTTCATGCGGTTTATATTGCATCTGGCCAGTTTAATCTTGGGGATGGCTCCTTTCGGGATAACGCCTGACTCGGCCCAGGCATCACAGACGGCTATCTCCACTTCCAGCCATTTGTTGAATTTATTCTCCTCGGTCCAGATTCTCTTCATCGGCGGGCGGGAATAACGCTCTATCATCTGGGACCTCCCTGGAGGTCTTGCCGGTATTGCTCGTAGGCGGTGCGGATTTTATCATACTTTAGCCCCAGTATTTCTGCTGCCAGGTAAGCAGCGTTTTTAGCGCCAGCGCTGCCGATGGCGACACAGGCCACCGGTATGCCCCCCGGCATCTGAACGATGGAGTAAAGAGCATCTACGCCCTTTAGTTCCGTGCCCGCCAGTGGTATGCCGATGACCGGGAGCGTAGTCCAGCTGGCCAGAACCCCGGGCAGATGGGCGGCGGCTCCGGCGGCGGCGATGATGACCTCTATGCCGCGTTCCCGGGCGCTCAGCCCGAACTGCCGCGCTTTTTCCGGTGTGCGGTGCGCCGAGATTGTTTCTATTTCGTGTTCAATTCCCAGTCCCGTCAGTATTTCAGAAGCTGGCTTCAGCGCCTCGGCATCGGACTTAGACCCCATCACAATGGCGACTAAAGGCATTCTCCCTCCCTGAATGGTTTTTTCTTTCTTATTTTATTTCGGCAATATCCCGTCGGTAGTGGCAGTCTTCAAAGTGAATCAAGTCAACGTTGCGGTATACCTTCTGCCTTGCCTCTTCAATGCTTTTACCGGTGGTCGCCACTGTGAGCACCCGGCCGCCGCTGGTTACCACTTGGCCCGGTGTCTCTCCGAATTTTGTTCCGGCGTGAAATACCATAACACCTTTTTCCACTTTGTCCAGTCCGCTGATGGGAAACCCGGTCTTATAGCGTCCGGGGTACCCTCCGGAAGCCATCACCACTCCCACACAAGCCTCTTCGCTCCACTCTATGTTTACTTCATCCAGCCTATCTTCTACCACCGCCAGCATGATGTCCAGCAGGTCCGTTTTCAGCCTGGGCAGCACCACCTGTGTTTCCGGGTCGCCGAAGCGGGCATTAAATTCTAGCACTTTTGGGCCGGAACTGGTAATCATCAGGCCTCCGTAAAGGACACCCTTGTAAGGGCTGTTTTCTTCTGCCAGGGCCCTCACGGCGGGCACCATGATGCTCTCCCTGATTGTTTTACTTAAATCCGGGCTGCTGAAGTGCGGTGGGCTGTAGCTTCCCATCCCGCCGGTATTGGGTCCCTGGTCATCATCACAGGCCCGCTTGTAGTCACAGGCAGTCACCAGTGGGGCCACGGTACGGGCGTCAGTGAAAGCAAAGGCACTCATTTCACGCCCGGATAGGTGCTCCTCGATGATTACCCGTTCACCGGCGGCGCCAAGCCATTTGTGTTCCATAAAATTGGATAGCACTTCCTGCGCTTCTTCTGTTGAACTCGCCACCACTACCCCTTTGCCCGCTGCCAGCCCGTCCGCTTTTATCACCACCGGAGGTGTCTGTTTCTGAAGATAGCGGTGCGCCCGGACGAAATCGGAAAAACCGGCGCCTTTCGCGCCGGGGAGTCCGTTTCTTTGCATCAGTTCCCTGGCAAAAATTTTACTCGTTTCGATTCGTGCCGCCCCTTTGGTAGCGCCGAATATGGGCAGGCCGTGGTTCTGGAACCGGTCTACGATGCCTACCGCCAGGGGTGCCTCCGGCCCCACTACCGTCAGGTCAATGCGGTTTGCTTGGACTATCGCCAGCAAAGATTCGATATCCGTCGGGTCTATTTCCAGGTTGCGGGCAATCTTTCCCGTACCGGCATTTCCCGGCGCTGCGTAGACCTCTTTTACCCTGGGGCTCTGTGCCAGCTTCCAGACCAGGGCGTGCTCTCTACCCCCGCTGCCGATAACCAGTACCTTTATTTGCCTCACCTCCTCCTTTTTCCGTACTGCATCACTCCCACTCTATGGTAGAGGGAGGTTTGGAAGTAACGTCATAGACCACGCGGTTTACCTCAGGCACCTCGTTCACGATGCGATTGGATATTCTGGCCAGAACGTCATAGGGAAAGCGGAACCAGTCCGCGGTCATGGCATCATCACTGGTGACGGCGCGGATAGCCACCAGGTAGCCGTAGGTCCGGTAATCTCCCATCACACCCACGCTTTTGACATCGGTAAGGATGGCGAAGCTCTGCCAGAGCTGCCGGTATAGCTTGGCCTTTTTTATCTCGTTCATCAGGATAAAATCGGCATTGCGCAGTATTTCCAGTTTTTCCCTGGTTACTTCGCCGATGATGCGTATTGCCAGACCCGGACCCGGAAACGGCTGCCGCCATATCATCTCTTCCGGCAGGCCGAGAGCCAGTCCTACCTGCCTGACTTCATCTTTGAATAGATAGCGCAGTGGTTCCAGCAGACTCAGCGTCATTTTCGCCGGCAGTCCGCCTACGTTATGGTGGGTTTTTATCTTGGCGGAAGCGGTGCTGACCGAAGAAGTACTCTCAATGACGTCAGGATAGAGGGTGCCCTGTGCCAGAAAGTTGACTTTCCCCGCCTGCTGGGCGGCTTCTTCAAACACCTTGATGAACTCTCTCCCGATAACTTTCCGTTTCTGCTCCGGGTCGGTTACCCCTTTGAGACGCTGTAAAAACCGGTCACTGGCTTCGGCCAGAATGATGTTCATCCCCATGTTCAGCCGGAAAGTGTTGAAGGTTCTTTCCACTTCCTCCCGGCGCAACAGGCCATTGTCCACGAAAATGCAGGTAAGCTGGTCTCCGATGGCGCGGTGGATAAGCGTGGCGACAATCGAGGAATCGACTCCTCCCGAAAGGGCGCAAATTACCTTGCCCCCGTTTACCTGGGTCTTGATTTTGGCCAGGCTATCATTCACGAAGTTACCCGTAGTCCAGTTTCCCTGGCAGCCGCATATATTGTAGATGAAGTTTTTCAGTATCGTTTTCCCTTCGGGAGTGTGGGCTACTTCAGGGTGAAACTGGAGACCATAGACGCCTTTCCCGTTACCCATTACGGCTATTGGGGAGTTTTCCGTGTACGCCAGGGCGGAAAACTCGGGCGGCATAGATTCAATCCGGTCGCCGTGACTCATCCAGACCGGGGTTGCCGGGGGCAAATCAGCAAAGAGTGGTGAATCCAGATCACTCAGGTGCAAAATGGCGTGACCGTACTCGCGCTTTGTTCCCGGAGCCACTTCCCCGCCGAGCTGTCTGGTGATGGCCTGCATGCCATAGCAGATACCCAGGACTGGCAAGTGGCTTTCGTAAACGTAAGCCGGCGCGAGCGGTGCGTTTTTATCATAAACGCTGAACGGACCGCCGGAAAGGACAAACCCTTTCGGGTTCAGGGCGGCCACTTTTTTCCAGGGGGTGTCATGGGCCACCAGTTCGCAGTAGACGTTGCATTCGCGGATGCGGCGCGCTATAAGCAGGCTGTACTGAGAACCGAAATCAATGACGACGATTGCTTCCTGCCGGACTCCGGAGACGGCCTCTTCCGTGGCGGCCGGCTGCTCCCCTGAAATTTCCTTGGCTATTTCCAGGTAAGTGGAAACTTCAATATCCCCTGAAGTAGCTACCCGCACGCTCTTCCAGGGAAGCTTATTGAAAATGCGTTTTGCCATGCTTTATTGAACCTAATTTACCACTATTTTCAGCGCTATGTAAAGGCTTACCGTCACGGTCCAATAAAGCTTTTTGAGGTCCCGGACGTTTACTTTGCCTGATACCCTTCTTCGGCCGCGGTAACAATCGCTTTCAGGTTATCAATCGGAGTTTGCAGCGGAATGGCGCACTCCGGGGCCAGAATGTCCACCCCGGCCTCAATGCCGTAGCGGGCTTGCCGGTAAACGTCTTCCGGCGTACCGCGGAGAAGGCACTGGGCGTTGTTGATATTGCCCACCAGGGAAATCCGGCCGTTGACTGTTTTCACGGCTTCTCTGGAGTCTACCGACCATTCGAAGTGGTAGCCGTCATAGGCTTCTTCGGCAAAGATATTCAGCCGGTCGGCGCAGTTACCGCAGACGTGCAGAATGGTGGGCCCGCCGATTCGCCCCAGCATCTCGTGGTGGACCGGGACCAGAAACTCCTGGTAGGTTTGCGGGCTGACCAGATCTCCCGTGGCGTGGTCCGGCAGTACCACCGCGTCGGCTCCCGCCTGGAGCTGCGCGTTGGCGAAAGTGATGGTCACTTCTTTGTAGGCATCCAGCAGCTGCCTTACTGTCTCCGGGTCCGTATAGAGCATCAGGAGAAAGTCCTGCACGCCCACCATGTGATAGCTGATGGTCCAGGGCCCCATTACTTTACCCAGAATGGCGGCCCGGTCTCCGTATTCTTTCCGCAGTATCGATATCGCTTCGAGGACAACCTTCATCGATGGTTTTTCCAGGATGTTTTCCGGGATGATTACGTCCTTCATGGTCCTGACCGGGTGTGTCTTGGCGTCCGGCATCATCCCGGGATTCCCCCAGTCTATCTCACAGCCCAGGGCCGCCGCTTCTTGCTGGACGCTGAACTGGGGGTTTATGGTGTCAAAACCCAGTATCTCATAACCTCCCGCCGCCAGTTCCGCCATCGGTTCCGCCTCCAGATGGGCCTCCGGGAAATAAATACCCAGTTTTTCCATCAGCTCTACCGAGATAACCGAGGTGGGACTGGCTACGGAGATGCGTTTGCCTTTCCGGCCTCCCAGTAACCCGGAAAGAAAGCGGCGGCGTGGAGACAGGTCCGGTTTTCCCTGGCTCATCGGTGCACTCTCCATATCATTTATTTTCTTTATCCAGTAGCTTGAGGGCGATTTCCACGCCGGCGATGGCATCTTCCCCGTAGCCGTCGGCCCCGATTTCATCGGCAAACTCCGGAGTGACCGGCGCTCCGCCCACGATAAGTTTGGGCACCTTGCCGCCCGAGTTATCCCGTATCCGGGTGATGATGTCTTTCATTTCCAGCATGGTCGTCGTCAGCAGGGCGGATAGCCCCAGCACATCCGGTTGATGTTTCTCGATTGCTTGCAGGAATCCGTCCGTGGGCACATTTACGCCCAGATCGATGACCTGGAAACCGGAACCTTCCATCAGCACGGATACGATGTTTTTGCCGATATCGTGAATGTCACCCTGGACCGTCCCGATAACCAGCGTCCCTCTGGAGGAGGCCTGTCCTTCGAGTAAGACTGGTTTCAGGACGGCGACACCGCTGTGCATATTCCGGGCAGCCAGCAGCACGTCCGGCACCCACACTTCCTTGGCTTTGAACTGCCGGCCGACGATGGACATGGCGCCGATGAGTCCCTCGTTCAGTATCTCCTCTGCGGGAACCCCCTGTGAGAGGTAGTCATTGACCAGGGTATCGACTACCGCTGTGTCCAGGTCCTGCAGAGCTTTATGCACCGCATTAACATCAATCATAAAATGTGCTTCCTCCGTATCCTTGGCTGACGGTTGCTGGTAGCCTTTTTTTGCCTGCCGTTCCGGCGGATAAATCCTAACTTATGTTATAATCTGGGAGAAAATTACGCAAGTGGTGGCATTTGGTTAAATGCGAAAGCGAGAACAAGGAAGGAGAACGGTATGAGCGAGTCAGTGAACCGGTTGAAGGTGGTTATGCCGCTGGCTGCCAGCGGAGAATCGGGCAAATATCCGGAGAAGTTCCGGGAGCTGGGCGTGGATTTTGAAGCTCGACTTTGCGCTGACGACGATGCATTTATCGCCCTGGCGGCTGACGCGGACATAATTATCACCGTGGGCAGCATCCGGCCGGTGCCCCGTAAAATAATCGATAACCTTCGGAAGTGCCGCCTCATCTGCAATACGCAAATCGGCTATGATAGTATCGATACCGCTGCGGCGGCTGAGAAAGGCATCCTGGTAACCAACGTGCCCGATTACTGTACGGAAGAAGTATCCGACCATGCCATGGCTTTGGTTCTGGCCTGCGTTCGCAAGGTCGTGCAGCTGAATGACGCTGCCAAAAGAGGCGAATGGGGCCTTTCCGCCAGAGGGGAGAAGATCCAGCAGAATATCTGGCCCCGGATGTCCCGTATGCAGGGGCAGACTCTCGGCCTGCTGGGGTTGGGGAGGGTCTCCCGGGCAATTGTGCCGAAAGCGAAAGGGTTTCAGCTCCGGGTTATTGCCTGTGACCCGTACGTAACGCCGGAAACGGCGCAGCAACTGGGTGTGGAGCTGGTGGACTGGCAAACCCTGCTACGCCAGTCTGATTTTCTTACCGTCCACGCCGCATTGACTCCGGAGACCCGGCATATCCTGAACGCGGAAGCATTTCAGGAGATGAAACCAACCGCTTTCTTGATTAACGCCGCCCGTGGGGGGCTGATTGACGAAACGGCTCTGTACCGGGCGCTGAAGGGCGGCGAACTGGCGATGGCCGCACTCGACGTTGCTGACCCGGAACCACCGGACCCGGGGAACCCGTTACTGGGGATGGAGAACGTGATCTTCACCGCACATTCCGCCTTCTTTTCACCCGATTCAGAAGCGGAACGCTGGCACCGCCCGGTCCTGGAAGTGGCCCGTCTCCTGAGAGGTGAATGGCCGAAAGCGGTGGTCAACCCGGGGGCCAGGGAGCGCTACGTAGCTCGCTGGGGGGAGATGAAAGAACCCGTCCGGTGACGGGTTAGCCGGCCGGGAACGGTAATGCTATGCGAGCCTACCTGACATTGCTGGTCGGCATCATCGCCGTTTCTTTCGCTGCTATTTTTATCCGCCTGGCGGACGCGCCCCCACTGGTTATCGCTACTTATCGGCTGACCATTGCCTCTCTCATACTGATTCCTTTTGCTTCGGTAAAATCGAAGGTAAGCCTGCGCTCTCTGCCCGGTAAAACATGGCTGTGGATATCTCTGTCCGCTGTCTTTGTGGCGCTGCACTTCGGCCTGTGGATAACTTCTCTCAGTTACACCTCTATCGCCAGCTCGGTCATTCTGGTAACGTCCCATCCGGTGTTTGTGGCCGTCATCTCCTATTTTCTGTGGAAGGAGAGGCTGGGCAGGGTGACCATTGTTGGAATCGTTGTTACCATGCTGGGGGTCTTCGCTATCAATTACGGCGGTTACACCTTTGGCCCGGAGTCTTTTCGCGGGGATATCCTCGCCCTGCTGGCCGCTTTCGTTATGGGAGGCTATTTGCTCATCGGCCGGCAGGTGAGGGAACGGCTCCCGGTGCTGCCGTACCTGACACTGGTTTATGCCGGAGCGGCCGTCTTGCTTTTGCTGTTTACACTGGTGGCCGGATACAGCCTGACCGGATATTCCCGGGAGACTTACATAATGATGACCCTGCTGGCGGTGGTGCCGCAGCTTATCGGGCATTCCAGCCTCAATATAGCGGTGCGGTTGCTGCCGGTAACCCTGGTATCGGTTTCCATTCTGGGCGAGCCGGTGGGCGCTTCTCTGCTGGGGTACCTGCTGCTGGACGAAACTCCGGCCGGAGCTGAAATAATCAGCGGCCTGCTGATACTTGCCGGTATTTTCATCGTCCTGCGGCGGAGACCGGAACAGTGGCTGGAGAAGTGAGTATCCGGTGTGTGTTATACTGGCACAGAGATGGTTAAACGCGTTTTCCGGAGCGGCAGCCCGGAAGAAACTTTTCGCTGTGGAGAACGTCTCGGGAAAAGGCTGGAGGCGGACAGCGTTATTGCTCTAATCGGGGAACTTGGTTGCGGAAAGACGCTTTTTACCCGGGGTATCTGTCAGGGCGCCGGAGTGGAGGAAAAGTACGTCAACAGCCCGACCTTTGCTTTTATCAACGAATATACGGGGAAACTGCCTGTTTTTCACATGGACCTGTACCGGCTGAATTCCACCGATGAGCTTTTTGAGCTGGGTATCCTTGACTACCTTCTCCAGGCCAAAACTGGAATTATGATTGTGGAATGGGCGGAAAAAATCATAGATGTACTGCCGGGAGAGTATCTGGAAGTCCGGTTCCAGGTCCTCTCTGATAAGCAGCGCCGGCTGGAGTTTACCAGCGCCGGAGGCAGTTATGACCGGTGCTTTGAGGTAACAAAAGGACGATGAAGGTCCTGGGTATTGACACGTCCGGTTACGCTAACGCCGTGGCTGTGATAGATGGGAAGCGCGTCCTGGCGGAAGGAGCGTTCGCCGCCAGGACTGATTCTCTGGGGAAAATAGTTGCCAATGTAGATTCCATTCTGAAAAAAGCCGGTCTTGACTTGAAGGATGCAGAAGGGTTCGGCATCGGACTGGGGCCTGGCTCCTGGACCGGGATAAGAATAGGCGTTACCGTGGGCAAGATACTGGCAATGAGTACCGGAAAACCGCTGGCGGGCGTAAACACTCTGGAGGCGCTGGCTTTTGGTGGCGCCGGTAACGCCGCGCAGGTCTGCCCTATCATCAGCGTGGGCACCCCGGGTACGGTCTACGCGGCTCTCTACCACAACCAGGGCGATAATATTGCCCGGGTAAGTGATTATTACGTTGGTGACGTTCACTTTCTGGCCGGATTAATCAAGGTCCCCACCGTTTTTGTTAGCGCTGACTGGCAACCTTATCAGGATATTATCCTCGGGACGCTGGCTTCTCCGGAACTGGCCGTGGCTATGGTGACCGCAGCGCCTGACGGAGCGGTAATCGCTTCGCTGGCGACAGATCGCCTGAAGCGCGGCGATGCTGATGACCCGCTATCGCTGACACCGCTATACTTGAAAGAGTCCACTGCCCGTGCTTTCGTGAGACCATATGATGGAAAAAGGTTGACCGGAGGTGCCGGTAAATAACTATGTTAATGCTGGGTATTGAAACTTCCTGTGATGAAACGTCTGCGGCGCTGGTGGCAGATGGAAAACAGGTGTTATCCAATGTAATCGCCACCCAACTGGACTTACTGGCCAGGTACGGCGGCGTTGTGCCGGAGATTGCCGCCCGCCGGCATACCGAACTTATCGGTTATGTCATCAAGGAAGCGGTGGAGACTGCCGGAAAGACTCTGTCCGATATCCGAGCCGTAGCCGTTACCGCCAGGCAGGGACTGGTAGGCTGCCTTCTGGTGGGTGCCGCCGCCGCCAAGACCCTCAGCTATTCCCTGGGAGTTCCCCTGGTGGGGATACACCACATAGAAGGGCATATCTTCGCCAATATGCTGGCCAATCCGCAATTGAACCCGCCGCACGTTTGTCTCACTGTTTCCGGCGGGCATACCATGCTCGTCTACGTCCGGGACTACTGCCGGTACGAGTTGATGGGAAGCACTCTGGATGATGCCGCCGGTGAAGCTTTCGATAAGATTGCTAAGTTTCTGGGATTGGGTTTTCCCGGAGGCCCTGTCATCGACCGGCTGGCGAAACAGGGAGACAGGCATTCGTTCAATTTTCCCCGCCCCTTGCTTTCCTCCCGGACGCTGGACTTCAGCTTTAGCGGGCTGAAGACTGCTGTTACCAACCGCTTCAAACGTCAGGTCGCCGGCAACGAGGACCTGCCGCTGGCGGACATTGCCGCCAGCTTTCAGGAAACGGTTGTCGATGTCCTGGTAACCAAGACGCTCGAAGCAGCGGAGCAGGCAGGAGTAAAGACGGTAAGCGTAACCGGCGGCGTATCCGCCAACGGCCGGCTGCGGGAGGCATTCACTGACACCTGCCGGGAGAAAGGGCTAAACGTTTATTTCCCGGGTCTCTCTCTTTGTACGGATAACGCCGCGATGGTGGCGGCCGCCGGGCAGGCGCGTTACGAGCGTGGCGATATCTCTGACTTAAACCTTAACGTTGTCCCCAATGCTCCGCTGGAGGTCTGATATGAAGGTTGAGATAGAGACGGTAGACCCTGAAGAACCTTCGGTTCGTCTTCTGGAAAGAGCGGCCAGGCACATCCTGAAAGGGCGGGTGGTGGTCTGCCCCACCGATACCGGCTACGCCTTTTCCGCAAACGCCCTGGATGCCAACGCCGTTTTCAAAGTGTTCAACCTGAAAGGGCGTGATTATTCCAACCCGATGCATATCGCGGTCGAATCTCTCGAGACTGCCGGAGAATATGCTCACCTGAACCGGGCGGCGGAACATCTTGCGCGCACCTATCTGCCAGGGGGATTGACTCTGGTGCTGCCGAAAAAAGAGATTATTCCCGCCCTGCTCGTTGCCGGAAAGGAGACCATCGGCATCAGGATACCGGATAATAAAGTGGTGCTGGAGCTGGCCCGGATGACGGGTTTACCTCTTACCGCTACCAGTGCCAATCTCAGTGGTCATCCTGCCCCCTACGCGGTTCCGGAGATAGCCGACCAGATGGGGGAAATACTGGAAGGCGTGTCCCTGGTCCTGGACCAGGGACCGTTGCCGGTGCGCGAGTCCTCTACCATAATCGATTTGACGGTTAACCCGCCCCAGCTTTTGCGTCAGGGGAAAGTAAGCTGGCTGGAAATACGCCAGGTTTTACAATCCCTGAAAGATTGAATCCGAACGAACCAAACGCCTGTATCATTCAGGTTTGACACTCAGCGTCGTTTCGTGTTATGTTTAGACACGGGCTGCAGCTTTGCTTCCGACTTTTTCAAGTCCGGATACTTGGGTAGCTCCTTTTTTTATACTATAAATGAAAAATTTGATATATCTGACAGGGGAAGAGTAACGTGAAAAGTGACGCGGTGAAAAAAGGAATAGAACGGGCACCACACCGTTCGCTACTTTACGCTCTGGGCTGTACCCGGAGTGAAATGGATAAGCCTTTCATCGGGGTTATTAATAGCTTCAGCGAGATTGTCCCCGGGCATAAACACCTTCCCGGCATTGCCGAAACGGTGAAAGCAGGCGTGCGGGAGGCGGGTGGCGTTCCCTTTGAAGTTAACACCATTGCTTTGTGCGACGGAATAGTGATGAACCACTCCGGGATGAAATACAGCCTGCCCAGCAGGGAAATAATCGCGGATTCCGTGGAAACAGTGGCGGAAGCGCACGCCTTTGATGCTCTGGTATTTATTCCGAACTGCGATAAAATAGTTCCCGGAATGCTCATGGCCGCAGCCAGGCTGGACCTGCCCTCCATTTTTGTCAGCGGCGGGCCGATGATGGCGGGGAATTACGGCGATGACGGTCAGAAAGTAGACCTGATATCCGTCTTCGAGGCCGTGGGGCAGGTTGTCACCGGGAATATGACTGAAGAAAAGCTGAGCGAGATGGAACAGGTGGCGTGCCCGGGGTGCGGCAGTTGTGCCGGCATGTTTACCGCCAACACGATGAACTGTATGACCGAGGTTCTGGGACTGGGTCTACCGGGCAATGGCACCATACCGGCCGTTGACGCCCGGCGACAGGGTCTGGCCAGGGATGCCGGGAGAAGAATCGTAAAGCTTCTGGAGGAAGATGTCCGACCCCATGACTTGCTTGGCCGTGACTCTTTTGCCAACGCCTTCACTGTGGACATGGCGCTTGGGGCCAGCACCAATTCCGTACTGCACCTGATGGCCGTCGCCCATGAGGCGGGGGTCAGTTTCCCCCTGGCGGAGATAAATGATATCAGCCAGAATACGCCCTGCCTGTGTAAAATAGCTCCGGCCGGGCCGGACCGTATGGAAGACCTTGACCGGGCGGGAGGCATACCCGCCGTAATGCACGAGTTGCGTGGAATGCTGAAACTTGACCTGAAGACGGTCACTGGCGGAACCATCGCCGAAAACATCGCTCATAGCCGGGTGAAAAACAGCCAGGTGATTCGTCATATCGATAATCCTTTTTCGCCTACCGGGGGACTGGCCATACTCTTCGGTAACCTGGCGCCCGGAGGTGCCGTTGTCCGCAGGTCAGCGGTGGCCTCGGATATGCTCGTTCACCGCGGCCCTGCCCGCGTCTTTGATTCCGAAGAGGAAGCTACTAAAGCGATTATGGGGCATAAAATCAATACCGGAGACATAATTATCATCCGCTATGAAGGCCCAAAGGGCGGCCCCGGCATGCGAGAGATGCTCACTCCCACCTCTCTCCTGAGTGGAATGGGTATCGATGATAAAGTCGCCCTGGTCACTGACGGCCGGTTTTCCGGCGGTTCTCGCGGAGCGGCCATCGGGCACGTTTCTCCGGAAGCTGCCGCCCGGGGGCCGATCGCGGCGCTTAAAGAAGGTGATATGATTAACATAGACATCCCCAACTACAAACTTGAAGCAGACCTTTCTGATTCAGAAATAACTGCCCGTCTGGCGGAACTGGATGACTTTGAACCGAGGATAAAGAAGGGCTATCTCAGATACTACGCTGAAAGGGTGACTTCAGCCAGTACCGGGGCAGTATTTAGCGGATAAAGGAGGCCGACAATGAAGATGACTGGTGCCCAGATGCTCTTCCAGGGAATGCTTGAAGAGGGCGTAGAAGTTATCTTCGGCATTCCGGGCGGTTCGGTCATTCCGCTCTACGATACTTTGCCCCAATATCCGCAAATTCGCCACGTGCTGGTACGTCACGAGCAGTGCGCTGCCCATGCCGCGGACGGTTACGCCCGCGCCACCGGTAAAGTAGGTATTTGCCTGGCCACTTCCGGGCCCGGAGCTACCAATCTGGTAACCGGCCTGGCCAATGCTTTTCTCGATTCGGTTCCCATGGTGGCGATAACCGGGCAGGTGGCCAGCTCATACATCGGCAAAGACGCTTTCCAGGAGACCGATATCACCGGTATTACTCTACCCATTACCAAGCACAACTACCTGGTGCTTGATGTTAGCCAGCTACCCTCTGTCATCAAACAGGCCTTTCATCTGGCAAGAACCGGACGTCCGGGTCCGGTACTGATTGACATTCCCCGTAACATATTCCTGGAACAGGCCGAATATCATTACCCGAGCGAAGTAGATTTACCGGGCTATAAACCGACCCTGCACGGACATCCTGCTCAGATTAAGAAAGCGGCCAAGCTGATAAACGAGGCAGAACGTCCGGTCATCGTTGCCGGGAGAGGGGTTATCGTTTCCAGAGCCGAAGAAGAACTGAAACAACTGGCGGAAACCCCCCAGGTGCCGGTGGTAACCACTTTGCTCGGCATCGGCTGTTTCCCGGAGCACCATGTTCTGAGCTATGGGATGGCCGGAATGCATGGAATGGCCTATGCCAATCTGGCGATAGATAAAGCTGACCTGATTGTGGCCATCGGTATGCGGTTTGATGACCGGTTTACCGGTAAGATAGGCGGTTTCGCTCCGCGTGCCCGTGTCATTCACATTGATATTGACCCGGCGGAGATTGGAAAGAATGTTCACGTGGATGTACCCATAGTTGGCGACGTGAAACTGGTGCTCAAGGACTTGAATAAAATGACTAAAACTGCAGAGCACGGGAAGTGGATAGAAGAACTGGAGAACTGGCGCAGAGAGCGCCCCTCCATGGAAATCAGGGATGTGGACGGAATATTGCCCCAGTATGTCGTGCGCCAGATATATGAGGCCACTCAGGGCAATGCCATCATCGCTACCGGGGTAGGCCAGCACCAGATGTGGGCGGCGCAGCAGTACTACTTCAACCGGCCCAATTCCTTTATTTCGTCCGGCGGACTGGGTGCGATGGGATTTGGCCTGCCTGCGGCTATGGGAGCTAACATCGGGGTGCCGGATGTTACTACCTGGTGTATCGATGGTGACGGCGGTTTTCAAATGACCCTCCAGGAGCTCGCTACCATCGTTCAGGAAAAAGCGGCCGTCAAAATAGCGATTATGAATAACGGGTACCTGGGAATGGTCAGGCAATGGCAGGAGATGTTCTATAAACGGCGCTACGTGGCGACCCCGCTATCCTGTCCTGATTTTGTCAAAATTGCGGAAGGCTATTGTATTCCCGGCCTGAAGGTCACCAGAAAGCAGGACGTGCTGCCGGCTATACAGCAGGCGATGGGCCATGAAGGACCGTTCTTGATTGACTTTATGGTGGAACCGGAAGAAAACGTTTATCCCATGGTGCCTCCGGGCGCTGCCCTGGCGGAGCAGCTGGAACAGCCGCAGAAGAGAGCCAGGGCAATCGTTGATTCCACTAAACTGCCGGTGAGTAACATTTAGTATTGTAGAAGGTGCTATAATGGCTGCAACCAAACACATATTGCTGGCGCTGGTGGAAGACAAACCGGGTGTATTGAACCGGATGGCCAGTGTTTTCCGCCGGCGTGGCTTCAATATCCAGAGCGTGAACGTGCTGGAGACCATGGAGCCGGAAAGTACCGAGCGTCCGGGCCTGACGCGGGTCGCCATCGTGGTGGCCGGCTCCGCCAGCATGGTCGGTCCGGTCAGGAAGCAACTGGAAAAGATAATAGACGTAGTCAAGGTGTCCGATATTTCAACCCGGGACGCCATCTAGAAACTGACTGATACCGGGCGGCTGAACGGAAGAAGCGGGATAATGGCTAAAGGAAGACATACTATAGTTGCCCTGGTTGGAAACAAGCCGGGGGTACTGACCAGAATGGCCAGCCTCTTCCGGCGGCGTGGCTATAACATTGAAAGCATCGCCGTTGGGCATAGTGAAATACCGGAGCTGTCCCGGATGACCATCGTCGTCAACGGTACGGATACGTTGCTGGAGCAGGTCAGAAAACAGCTGAGCAAGGTAGTGGACGTCGTCAAAGTGGTTGACGTCACCGGGGATAACATCACCGCCCGGGAACTGGCATTGATAAAAGTGAAAGCCACCTCCTCAACGCGGAGCGAAATAATTGAGATAGTGGATATTTTCCGGGCGAGCATCGTTGATGTTTCTCCGGACTCGTTGACCGTTGAGATTACCGGCGATGAAGAAAAAGTGGAATCATTGTTAAAATTACTGCGCAATTTCGGTATCAGGGAGATTGCCCGGACCGGACGCATCGTAATGCCCCGTGGTCAGCCGCGTCCGAGCCGAAAGACAGCCTGATAATAAGACGGGAGGTCAAAGAAAGCAGCATTATAGTAAGAAAGAGTTGGTACGGAACAACAGACTTTAACAGCAGGTAAGAAGTTATTCCAGATAATAAACCGGGTTTCTAACCCCCTGATGCCGGGGTAGAAAAATAATAAGCAAGGAGAGTTTCTATGGCCAAGGTTTACTACGAAAAAGACCTGGACAGCGATTTACTGAAAGGGAAGACGATTGCCGTCATTGGCTACGGGAGTCAGGGGCGCGCTCAGGCTTTGAACCTTAAAGACAGCGGCTATCAGGTGATAGTTGGTCTGCACGAAGGCAGCAAGAGCAAAAGCAGGGCGGAGTCTGAAGGCGTAAAAGTGACCAGCGTGGCCGAGGCGGCCAAAGCAGGCGATGTTGTCATGGTGCTGGCCCCGGACGAGGTACAGCAGGATATCTACCTAAACTCAATAGAACCCGGGTTGACCCGGGGTAACATGCTGATGTTTTCCCACGGGTTCAATATCCACTATGGCCAAATATTCCCGCCGGCCGATGTGGATGTAACCATGATTGCACCCAAGAGTCCGGGAAACCAGGTCCGCGAGTTCTTTACCCAGGATATCGGTGTGCCGGCGCTGGTTGCCGTGCAGCAGGATCCTTCCGGAGAAGCCAGGTTAAAAGCGCTGGCTTATGCCAAAGGTATCGGCTGTCTGCGTGCCGGAGTGCTGGAGACAACTTTTGCCGAAGAGACCGAGACTGACCTTTTCGGTGAGCAATCAATACTTTGCGGCGGGGTCACCTCATTGCTTAAAGCCACTTTCGAGACCCTGGTGGAAGCGGGTTATCAGTCGGAACTGGCCTATTTTGAGTGCCTGCACGAGCTGAAACTCATCGTTGACCTTATCTATAAGGGCGGCCTTACCTTTATGCGCGATTCGGTAAGCTATACCGCCAAATACGGTGATTATACCCGTGGCCCGCGGGTTATCGACGATATGGTAAGGGAAAACCTGCAGGAAGTGCTGTCCGAGATACAGGACGGTACCTTTGCCCGGGAATGGATTTTAGAGAATAAAGCCGGACGCCCGGTTTACAATGCTTTGCGGCGCCGGGAGCTGGAACACCCTATCGAGATAGTCGGTAAAGAACTCAGGAAAATGATGCCCTGGCTTCAGGACTGATCAAGACAGCGCAAATCGTCGCGTCCGTGAAAAGCAGAGGGAATGATGGATAAGGTAATTGTCTTTGATACTACTTTGCGGGATGGCGAGCAGGCCGCGGGGGGAAGCCTTAACCTTCAGGAGAAACTGGAGGTGGCCAGACAGCTGGAAAAACTCGGAGTGGACGTCATCGAGGCCGGCTTCCCCATCAGCTCCCAGGGTGACTTTGAGGCAGTGAGCCTGGTTGCCCGGGAGATAAAAAACTCGGTCGTCTGCGGATTGGCGCGGGCTAATCCAAAAGACATAGACCGGGCCTGGGAAGCGGTAAAAAAGGCGAAACAGCCGAGAATACACGTCTTCGTCTCTTCCTCGGACATTCACCTTATGCACGTGCTGAAGAAAAGTCGTGATGAAATTCTGCAAGCAGTCAAAGAAGCCGTCTCCCGCGCCAAAAAATATACCGGTGACATCGAGTTTTCACCGATGGACGCTACCCGTACCGAGCCTTCTTATCTTCACCAGATACTGGAAGCCGCCATCAGTGCCGGAGCGACGACGGTCAACATTCCGGACACCATGGGATACGCCATCCCGGATGAATTCGGTGGGATGATTGACGGGATTTACCAGCATGTTCCCAATATTTATAAAGCGGTAATCAGCGTGCATTGCCATAATGATTTGGGGCTGGCGGTGGCCAATACCCTGGAGTCGGTAAGGCACGGCGTCCGGCAGGTGGAATGTACCGTGAACGGCATCGGAGAAAGGGCGGGAAACGCTTCTCTTGAAGAAATCGTGATGGCCATCAAGACCCGGGGAGACTTTTTCCATCTCGGCACGGATATTGATACCACCCAGATATACCGGTCCAGCCGACTGGTTAGCGAGCTAACCGGATTTTCGGTGCAACCGAACAAGGCCATCGTCGGCGCGAACGCCTTCCGCCACGAGTCAGGGATTCATCAGGACGGTGTCATCAAGATGCCGATAACTTTCGAGATAATCGACCCGAAAACAGTCGGCGTGCCGGCGAGCAGCTTGGTACTGGGCAAACTGAGTGGCCGGCACGCTTTCCGGGAGAGGCTATTCGAGCTGGGATACAGCCTGAACGAGGAGGATTTTAACCGGACCTTTATTGCTTTCAAGGAACTGGCGGATAAGAAAAAGAACATCACCGACCGTGATATTGAGTCGCTGGTCGCCGAAGAAAAGCGTACCGTATCAGAAGTATATCACCTCGACCGGATCCAGGTTTCCTGCGGCGATAGGGGTATTCCCACCGCTTCCGTAATCTTGGGTGTGCCCGATGGCAAGACCATGGCCGAAGCCGCCATCGGTACGGGTCCGGTAGACGCCGTTTTTAAGGCTATTGACAAGATAGTTGGCGTACCCAACACGCTCATCGAGTTCACTGTGAAATCGATTACTGAAGGTATCGATGCCATTGGTGAAGTGGTGGTCCGGATTGAAAGCGATGGCACTACCTATACCGGGCGGGGCGCGGACACCGATATTATCGTGGCGAGCGCCAAGGCGTATATCAATTCTCTCAACCGCCTGACGGCTGCTCAAAGCTAACAGCATCCGGGGGTGTGGCGATGATAGCCGAGATTGACATAATACTGCGTCTTCTGCTGGCTGTGGTGCTGGGAGGTGTCATCGGCTTCCAGAGAGAAAAGGCAGGCAAACAGGCTGGCTTAAGGACAATTACCCTGATATGTGTCGGCGCGGCATTGTTCGCCATTGTTTCCGCTCACGCTTTTGAAACCGATGATACGGCAAGAATTGCTTCCGGAGTGGTCGCCGGCATCGGCTTTCTGGGCGCCGGCACTATCATCCGGGGCGGGGAAGGGATGGTAGCTGGGCTGACTACCGCAGCTACCATCTGGGCGGTGGCCGGTATCGGCTTGGCGGTGGGTGCTGGTATGTACATAACGGCGCCGGTCGCCACGGTGATAATATTGCTTATTTTGATTCTACCGCACTTCGGTAAATAATCCGCGATAAGGCAAAAATTGAGGGAGAGAAATCAGATGACACTGGCTGAAAAGATACTGGCGGCGCACTGCGGTAAAGACAGAGTGAGTCCGGGCGAGTTCATAAACGCCCGTGTGGATATCGTAATGGCCAATGACATCACCGCGCCGATTTCCATCCGGGAGTTCCGCCGCATCGGTGTTAGCAAGATATTTGACCCGGAGAAAATAGTTCTGGTGCCTGATCATTTTACCCCCAATAAAGATATTACTTCTGCGGAAAACTCCAGAATGATGCGTGAATTTGCCCGCGAGCAAGGTACCGTCTATTTCGAAGTCGGCCAGAAATGCGGCATCGAGCACGCCCTTTTGCCAGAGCAGGGCCTGGCCCTTCCCGGGGAAATAATCATCGGCGGGGACTCTCACACCTGCACTTACGGGGCGCTGGGCGCTTTCGCCACCGGTATGGGCTCTACCGATATCGCTGCAGCCATGGCTACCGGAGACACCTGGCTTAAAGTCCCTCCCACCATAAAACTGGTCTATCACGGCCGACTCATGGAATGGGTCGGCGGGAAGGACCTGATTCTTTTTACCATCGGCAATATCGGCGTGGACGGGGCCCTGTATTCAGCGATTGAATTTACCGGGGAGGCGATTGATAATCTGTCCATGGACGGACGGCTTACCATGGCCAATATGGCCATTGAAGCGGGTGGCAAGGCCGGCCTTTTCCAGGCGGATGATAAGACAAAGGCTTATCTGAAAGACCGGGCCAGGCATCCTTTCCAGACGTACGAACCGGACACGGATGCCGAATACGCCAGGGTGATTGAATATGATGTATCGGAAATGGAGCCTCAGGTCTCTTTACCCGGTTCCCCGGCCAATGCTACTCCGGTGAGTAAAGTGGGAAACGTGGCGGTAGACCAGGCGGTCATCGGCAGCTGTACCAACGGCCGACTGGAAGATCTGCGGGCTGCCGCGACAGTCCTGAGAGGAAAACAGGTAAATCCGAACGTCCGCTGCCTTGTCTTTCCGGCCACTCAGCAGATTTACCTGGACGCGCTGGCCGAGGGACTTATTGAGACGTTTGTCAAAGCTGGTGCCGCGGTCAGTACCCCCACCTGCGGCCCCTGCGCCGGACTGCATATGGGTATCCTGGCGGCAGGTGAGCGCTGCATTTCTACCACCAATCGTAACTTTATCAGCCGGATGGGTAGCCCCAAATCGGAACTCTATCTGTCCGGGCCGGCAGTAGCGGCGGCGAGTGCGGTAGCCGGCAGGATAATCGCACCCGGAGAGATAGCGAGCTAGCGACGAACCTGGTAGTAGCTGGTCGATAGAATCACCCTTGCCAGCAGCACTCTCCGTTTCTGGCCGGGAGCCGGCGATGCGGGAAAGAACAATGCGCAAAAAAGAGAAGGAAATTACCGATATCGGGGAAATCGAAAGCATAATCGCCGGCGCTGATGTTTGTCGCATTGGCTTCGTTGACGGAGATGAGCCTTATATCGTGCCGGTATCTTTCGGCTATGATGGCAAAGCCATTTATTTTCACTGCGCCCTGGAAGGAAGAAAGATAGACCTTATCAGGGAAAACAGCCGGGTCTGCTTTGAGCTCGATACCGATGCGGTGATAAAAAGGTCTGCCAATGCCTGTGACTGGGGAGCAAAATACCGTAGTGTTATGGGGACCGGGAGGGCATCTTTACTGACGGATAACGAAGAGAAAGTTCGCGGCTTGAATGTAATCATGAAGCATTATTCCCCCGCGGAATTTAGTTTTCCCCCGGCGAAGCTAGAGTCCACGCTGGTAGTCAGAATCGATATCGACAGTATCAGTGGTAAAAAGTCGGGGTATTAAACGGGTAAAGGAGGCAACGCAAATGGTAAAAGGGACTGTGCACAAATACGGCGCTGACTTTGATACGGATGCCATAATTCCCGGGCACTATTTGAACCTTACCACGAGCGAAGAGCTTGCCAGGCACTGTATGGAGGATGTCGACCCGGAATTCCTTTCCCGGATGAAACCGGGGGATATCGTCATGGCGATGACCAACTTTGGCTGCGGCTCATCACGGGAGCATGCCCCGATGGCGCTGAAAGGAGCCGGTGTAGCCTGTGTTATCGCCAAGAGCTTTGCCCGCATCTTTTTCCGGAACGCCATCAACATAGGTCTGCCTCTGCTGGAGTGCGCGGAAGCGGTGGACAATACCGAGGCGGGCGATACTCTGGAAATTGACCTGTCTTCCGGAAAGATCCATAATCTCACCCGGGGGAAAACTTTTACCGCTGCCGCCTACCCGGAATTTATGGGGGAACTGATTGCGGCGGGAGGACTGATTGAATATACCCGGAAAAGATTATCTGGAAAGGGAGTATAGTATGCAGCTTAACATCGGCGTGTTACCCGGAGACGGAGTAGGCCCTGAAATCACCGCCGAGGCGATCAAGGTCCTTCAGGCGGTAAGTGAAAGTCGCGGTCATAATTTGAACCTGAAGTACGGTCTGATTGGCGGGGTTGCTATAGACGAACAGGGAACGGCGCTGGCCCCGGAAACGCTGCAGATGTGCCGGGATAGTGACGCCGTGCTGCTAGGTGCGGTGGGCGGCCCCAAATGGGACGACCCGGGCGCCAGTGTCCGACCGGAAGACGGTCTGCTGACGATGCGTAAAAGCCTGGGACTCTTCGCTAATCTGCGTCCGGTGAAAGTGTTCCCGGAACTGGTGGACGCCACCAACCTCAAGCCTCAAGTCATTACGGGAGTGGACTTTATCTTTATCCGGGAACTTACCGGTGGTCTTTACTACGGCCAGCCCAAAAAGCGATGGCAAACGGCTGATGGCTGGCAGGCGGTCGATACCATGATTTACTCGGAAAACGAGATTGAGCGCATCCTGAAAGTGGGCTTTGAGCTGGCCCGCAGACGCCAGAAGAAGCTGGTGTGCGTGGACAAAGCCAACGTGCTGGAAAACTCGCGCCTCTGGCGGCAGGTGGCGGGAAGAGTGGCTGCCGGGTATCCTGACGTTGAGCTGGAACATATGCTGGTGGATGCCTGTGCGATGAGACTGATACAAAATCCGGCGTACTTTGACGTGGTGGTTACTGAAAATACCTTCGGCGATATTCTGACCGATGAAGCCTCGATGCTGGCTGGTTCCCTGGGAATGCTGCCTTCGGCCAGCCTGGCGGGAGTACCACAGGAGGACACCCGTACCTTCGGTCTGTATGAGCCCAGTCACGGTAGCGCGCCGCGCCGCGCTGGACTTGACGTGATTAATCCTATCGCCACGATTCTCAGTGCCGCTTTTATGCTCCGGTATTCCTTCGGTCTGAACGAAGAAGCGCAGGCAGTTGAAAATGCCGTCGCTCGCTTTATGGCCGGAGGTTACCGCACCTATGACATAATGAGTGCTGGCAATAAAGAAGTGGGCACCAGAGAAGCCGGTGATATAATTGCCGCCGGAGTGAAAGACTAGAACTATTCTTATCAGGGGCGTCTATCACCTCGCGGAAGGACCACACGGAATATCGACTGGCCCGGAGAGAGAAGGGAATGGGCTTCTTTTTCTATTTCCGACTCGGTGGCGGGTGACAGCACTTTCAGATGACAGGGTTCTTTAAGCCCGCCATCGTATCTAGTATAATATTTATTGATTAAGCATGGAAAAGCGGGGTCCGGTGATGGGTGAAGAAATAAAAAGCGCTCGTGAAATAGTCGAGGAAAAAATCAAGGAACTGGGCGAACCGACCGAAGAGGAACGCCTGCGCTGGAAATACGTGCCCGAGGGCGAGCAATTGTCTGCCCGGTACCTGCGGCAGGATGTGAACCTTTCGGATGAAATCGGCAAGTACGATGAAAAAGCCAGGCAATACCTCACCGAGGGCGCCACGGAAGTATTGCTGAGAAATATCAAACTTCCGCAAACGGATGCAGATAAAAAGAGCAACCGAAGGGCCATGGAGGGCATAAAGGCACTGAAGAAAAACAAAGTGGCTGTGGAAAACGTCTTCAGCCAGATGAGACGCGTTTTTGAGCACTATCAGGGACAGGGTGAGCAGCAGCAGAAGCAGGCCTACGAGGCACTGAAAGCTGATTTTGCTGCCCAGGTGCAGGCAGCGATAAAGCAGCAGTACGGGACGCTTGGAGATGTGAACCTGGATATTGAATCTCAGCCGCAGTTTCAGGAAGAATGGCGGAAAATGCAGGCCAGGCTTAACGAGCAGTATCTCAAGCTATTAAACGAATACAAGCTGGAAATAGCTGCCCTTGATTAGGTAACGGGGAACGTAACATGAGCGGTCAGGACGAAAGAATTGAATACGCGGTCAGCCGCACCGAAATATTAAGGCTGCCGGAACAAAGTCTCTCCACTTTCGGCACTACCAGTATCTATTATTACCTGCTCACCGAACCATCTTATGCCGAATTTAGCCGGGATAAAGAGGAGACCGTTATCAGGGAGGGGAGGGTAATCGCCCAGAAACCAAGGATTGTCACCCCGTATTATCTTTCCCGTCTCGAGGGTTTCAGCAGGGAAGCCAGGGAATATTTTAACTCGCTTATCACCAGCTACGGATCGGACGCACCGGGGCTTTTTTACACTTATCGCAATGAACCGAAAGAACTCAACATCGTGTCGGGCCAGTGGCGGGAGGTGATGGACAAACTGGATGCCGAGATTGATAAACGTGGCGATCCGTTGACGTCCATCATCAAAGGGCTGGACAACCTGTGGGATGTTTCATTGATGAAGTTTATCTACGACGTAGCCAGGAACTCGGTAAAAAAGAACCTGTCTCAGATGAATGCGCGCGGCCTCCTGGAGATAGACTCCAGCGGCGTGCCGGCGGACGCCCGGGTCAGGATTGAGGCTATGTTCGGGCGGGCGATTAAGGGAGAATTTGACCCGCGCGAGCTGAAAATGGAACTCGACCGGTGGAACCTGTTTTCCGAATACGAGGACAGATTCTTCGCCCTGTTCCGGTAATGAGGGATAGCCAGTCCCGGAGGGAGCCGAGGTTTTAGAAATGAAGATTGAATTAATCGAAGCGAGAGATCTGTCAGAGGCCTGGTTCCTTTGCCTCTGCAAGACCCTGACCGAAGGTCACGAGTACAAGATCGAGCGGGGGAGCTATGCCGGGGAACGGCGTAAGGAACTCGAGTTTATTGTGGTCAGAACAAAACACCCGGCAACCAGACCGCTCATCCCGGATGTGCCGCAGGGAATCCCTCCCCCCAGCACTATGGATTACGTGGAAAGTTATTTGCCCTACTTGATGACGGCGCACCGGAAAGAAGGCGAACAGTACACTTACGGGCAGTATCTGGAGACCCAGATCGCCGAGGTCATCCGCATGTACCGGGAAGACGGTTACAACACCAATCAGGCTTTTATGGCGGTGGGAGATGACCGGTCTATCTTCCTGTCTGACCCGCCCTGTCTACGGGCAATAGACACCCGCATTCGGGATAATAAACTTAATTTCATTGTTTACTTCCGTTCCTGGGATCTCTGGGCCGGTTTTCCCTCGAACCTTGCCGCCATCCAGCTGCTGAAAGAGTATATGGCCAGCGAGATAGGAGTCGACGACGGCGAAATAATAGCTATGAGTAAAGGTTTGCATATCTATGAGTACGCGTGGGAACTGGCCAAAATCGCCGTCAGGATGACTTAGATTATTCGCTTCCGGTCTTGCCGGGAGTCTTTCCCTCCGGGTTGACACCGCGTAAAAATATCCGGCAGCCCTGGATTCATTTTCCCCGTTCCGGTACTTACGGTGATGATAAAATTAAAAACGGGACTTGTTCTCGGATTCTGTCTGGTGATTTTGGGCCTTTTCCCGGCAGGATGCGCGAGGGGTGAGAGCTTTCACTCCGGTCTGGACACGATTGTAAGGCCGTATAGCTTCAACATCGTGAAATGGGAACTGGCGTCACTGTCCGGCAATCAGGGAAGAAGGGTTCCGGACAGCAGCATCGAAATCGCCGGTGAGAACGACCCGGTGACCGTTTTTTTTGCCCTGGGTGACAAAATAAATGAACTGGAAGCTGAAATAGAGACGGAGGAGGCCGGCGGGAGAGTCCGGGCTGTCATCGAAAAAGAGCTGGCCGAAACACGCGCACAAAAGCGGGCTCTGGCAGAGGCAGTGGAGAAAACAATAGAAAGACAGGTAAGGGACGGATTCCGGGAACAGGATATTTACAATCCCGTATATAGATTTATCAAGGCGGAAATCAGCTTTCCGCCGCTCAGCTTTATCCTGGACAAACCGCCGCATTTACTGGTAGTGTCCCCGCGCGACCGTATAGAAAGTATCCGTAAAATTACCCTTTCACAGGACATAGACCGGGACGATATGGAGAAAATAGAGGCACAGGTTGATGCACTGGGTGTCTCGTCTCTGGTGGTGGGACTCGGTGGTTTCGGGGGTACCTACCCCACATTTGTCACCGATAGGGCGGACTTGAAATTTACCCTTAACGCCGTGGCTGAGGAGTGGCTGCACCAGTACCTCTCTTTCAAGCCACTGGGGTTCCTATACCTGCTAGACCTGAGCGGCATTGCTCGGAACTATGACATCGCCGTAATGAATGAGACACTGGCGGGTATCGTCAGCGAAGAAATTGGCGCTGCCGTTTACCAGAAATACTATGCCGGAACCAGACCAGAACCAGACCGCGGGGAGCGGGCCGGAAACGGTTTTGACTTCAACCGGGAGATGAGAGAGATAAGGAGGACGGTAGACGAACTCCTCGCCCGGGACGAGATAGAGCTGGCGGAGGGCTTTATGGAGAGGAAACGGCAGCTTCTCGCCGAAAGAGGTTACCATATCCGGAAGTTGAACCAGGCGTATTTTGCCTTCTACGGCACTTATGCTGATGACCCCACCTCCATCAGCCCTATCGGGACGGAGATGAAAGCCCTCCGGGAGCGGAGCGCCTCTCTGCCGGAGTTTCTGGAAACGGTAGCGGGAATGACCAGCCGGCAGGACCTGTCTCTCAGCCTTCAGTAACCGGGCGCTCCGGGGTTGAGCTTTGGCAAAACAACTGATATTATGATGAAAGCCCCGAAACCATGCTGACGAAAGAGAGGTGACCACCGATTAACGTAAGAACACTGACTGCGGAGAAAATCACCCTTGAACTCGGTAAGTGCGGCGTGACTCACGTTGTTTGTTTGCCGGATGGCGAGAGCAATTCCGTATATGAGGCGGTTACCGAGCAGAACGAGATGACAGTTGTCCCCGTCTGCCGGGAGGGAGAAGCGGTGGCTATCGCCGCCGGTCTTCTGCTGGGCGGCAAGACACCGGTCGTGCTGCACCAGAACACCGGCTTTTTCGAATCGGGCGATTCCATAAGAGGTCTGGCCCTGGACCTCAATCTGCCCCTGTTGATGCTTATCGGGTACCGCGGCTGGCGGCGGGACAAACCGCTGACTGACTCCGCGGCTGTTTTCCTGGAGCCGGTGCTGGATGCCATGGGTATCAATCATTACCTGGTGGAAAGCCCGGAGGATGTTAGCGTGGTTTCCCGCGGTTTTAAAGAAGCTACCGATACACAGAAGCCGGTTGCCATTCTGATTGGAACGGGAGGGAAATAGATTTGATTGACGATTTTGAAGCCCTGAAAATCATCTCCGAACAGCGGGGCGATGCGATAGTGGTGGCGACGATGACGGCTAACTTTATCTGGCCTCAGGTCTCTACCAATCCCGGTCTGGACCTGATGTTCAGCGGCGCGATGGGTAAAGCGTCATCTGTCGGCCTGGGCCTGGCGCTGGCCCGTCCCGACAAGCAAGTAATCGTGCTGGACGGTGAAGGCAGCCTTTTGATGAATCTGGGCACCCTGGTAACAGTCGCTCAGATGGCGCCGCGTAACTTTATCCATTTTATCCTGGACAATGACGTCTACCGAACCTCGGGAGGACAGCCCATTCCCAATGCGGCAAAGACCAGCTATACCGGCTTCGCTCAGGCTGCCGGCTACGCATCTGTTCACTCCTTTGATAACCTGGAGAGCTTGAGGAAGAACATTGCTACCGTAATGAACCAGGTTGGGCCTGTCTTTGCCGTACTGAAGACCGTTCCCGCTCAGGAAAGACCCCCCTACCCGATAACCTTTATCACCGGTATCATCGGACGCTTTAAGACCGCTTTACGGAATGCCTGACTAACTGCGTCGGCTAAAAATATCTCGCTGCGGGCTCTTTTAGCTTTTATGCAGGATGGAGGGTGTCAGCTCGTAGTATTCGTTCCGGCAGGGAAACCCTTCGGCCACGTAGATGCTGCGGCCGGTTAGATCCATAATCATCGATGACAGGGTGCCCCAGCCTTTCAGCCCTTCGTCATGCTTTCCGGTATGACGGCAGATGCTTTTCGGGTAGCTGAAGTGGTCGCCAAAGACCTTCTGAAAACCTCCGATATCAATGCGGCTCTTCTCCGCCTGCAGCATTTGCCGCGCCCGGTGGTGCCGGAGCAGCGTGTCCGGGTAGATGGATTTCAGCAAATCGGTAAAGCCGGGGCGTCCGGCAAAAGAAATAAAATGGTTGCTGTGGGTCAGTATATTACCTTCCGGATAGAGCACCCCCGTATCGAACGGCGCTACCTCCAGGTCGACCGCAACCCCATCACTATGGGCGATGAGGAAGTTTCCGGACAGGGTCGCTCTCATCTTAAGTACCGCTTCCAGCGCTCCGTTAAAACTGGATGAATTCAGGATAGCCCGTGCCACAATGAGAAAAGGGGGCGCTTTGGCTTCGAAACTGTCTCCACTGGAGGCCATACCGTTGAAGCAAACGCCAAGCCCCGTCGAGTTCATGCCACGGTGGGCCAGCGCGCCCGCTTCTGGCTGGGTCACAACGTTTGGCTTGCCTTCCTGTTCCGCCATTAGCAGTACGTTGGACTCCTGAAAGCGGGTGAGCCAGTCCCAGTTTTGCCCCAGCAGGCAATGCCCGGCCTTGGTAATCGGCGGCAGAGCGGCTACGGAGGTACAGCCGTCAGTGCCATATTTGCGGACGATACCCAGAGATAAGTTGATTTCATAGCGGGCGTTGATGGCGATGATATCTTCCAGCTCCAGTTTTGCCCCGCGGGCAACCCCTTTAAGCTCTTCCAGTAAATCGGCGTCATACCCTTCGATAACGCTTATCAGGGGCCGGCAGAGTTTTATCACATCGGCGCGGGATACCTCCCACATGGCTTTCCACATCTCGAAATAGAGGCTGGCGTTACGCCTGATTAATTTTTCCGCCTGCGTGCCGTACTGCTCTCCGCATTCGAAAGGTTTGCCTTTGACCGAGACTACCGGTGTTTGTCTCGCCGCCATAAATCACCCCCGTAACTTCAGTATATCACGAATTGCCTTCAGATGGTGCTCAGAAACCGGGCCAGCTCGTCACGCGGGAAGCAGGGTAGCTCATGCCGGCCTCCCGCCGTGTGCATCTCCAGCCCTGCTTCCGCTCCGACTACTTTGCCGATTACCGCGGCCGGCACACCGCTGTTTTGCAGCGCCTCTAGCAGGTTTTTCGTTTCGGAAGAGGGCACGGTGATTATCAGCGCTCCGGAAGCGAGAAGTCCCAGAGGGTCGAGTGATAGTTTGTCGCAGATATCCCGGCACTCCGGGAGTACCGGAACTTTTTCCTCGTCCAAGGTGATACCCACTCCGGCGGCAGTGGCAATCTCCCGCAGTCCGGTGGCCAGTCCGCCTTCGGTCGGGTCGTGCATGGCGTTAACCTTGACTGTATCACTGGCAATCAGGGCTTCTCTCAGGATGCTTATTCCCGGCGTAAAGATATAGGCGGCCGCCTTTTGCACGGTATCATTGGTGGCACCGGCGGAAAAGAGCGCCTGACGCGCCTCCCTGGCCAGAACCGCCGTACCTTCGATGGCGATTCCTTTGGTGAGGAGGATGTCATCGCCGGGTTTTGCCCCGGAAGTGGTGATAAGTTGAGGGCCTGATGTTTCCCCGAGCATACAGCCGGTGATTATCGGTCGATTGAGGTCGTGGGTTATCTCGGTGTGGCCTCCCACCAGAGTAATACCCAGAGCAGCGCAGGCCTGCAAGACCTGTTCCAGAATACTTTCCGCCTGCTCTTCAGTGCTGTTCTCCGGCAGAAGAACGGTGGCCAGAAACCAGCGTGGTTTCACGCCCATGGTGGCAATATCATTGGCGTTTACGTTTACCACGTACCAGCCAATGAGATCGGTGGCAAAGGTAACCGGGTCCGTTTTCGCCATCAGAAGTTTCTGGCCATCGAGCTGGATTACCGCCACGTCTTCGCCAATTGCGGGTCCCAGCAGCACCCGGTCGTCGCTGCTTTCAATCCTGTCCAGGAATTTCTGGAGCAGACTATTGGGCAGCTTTCCGGTGGGCAGTCTCTTCACCAGAACCTCGATTTCGGATGGTGGCGTTCGGAATCAGGCAGCTTCTCGTAACCTTTCAAGCCTGGCCTGAAACAGCGGCTGGTCCCAGACATCCCGGTTAACCAGTGACTGCGGCACCTCGCCTTTAACCAGGCTGATAATCTGGCTCACGTTTTCTTCCCATTTGTTCATCCAAATCTCTTCCGTGGAACCGATGCAGTGCGGAGTGGCAATGACGTTATCCATCTTCAGCAGGGGGTTATCAATGGGGGTAGGCTCCTGCTCGAAAACGTCAATAGCCGCTCCGGCAATCTGTTTATCCCGTAGTGCTCTTATCAGTGCCGCCTCATCCACTACCGGCCCGCGAGAAGTATTGATGAGATACGCGGACTCCCTCATTTTGCCCAGTTCGGCTTCTCCAACCAGGTGACGTGTCTCGTCGTTTAGCGGACAGCTGATGCTGAGAAAATCCGCTTCGGTGAGCAACGTTTCCATATCTACCAGCCTGACGTTTACGTCTGCCAGTTCCGTCTGCGCGACGTAAGGGTCAAAGGCGATTTGTCTCATACCGAAGGCTCCAGCCAGCCGGAACATCTCGTGGCCGATACCGCCGATGCCGATAGAGCCCAGTGTCTTCCCTACCAGCCCTGTTCCGCGGTAGTTGTCTCTCTCCGCCCAGCGTCCTTCCTGTGCCAGCCTGACCTTTTCCGGGAAGCGCAGGCTTAAGGCAAGGATGAAGTTAATTATGGCCGTAGCCATGGGGCGCCGGACGGCTCCAGGGGTGTTGCAGACAGCCACTCCGGATGCGGTCAGGGCCGGAACGTCTATCGGGTCATAACCGGCCGCGTTGCAGAGCACGGCAAGGAGCCGGTCGTTCCCGGTCAGGCTTTTTCCGGTGACGCCGGAGAGAAGGGTGACAATCATGTCAAAACCTTCTATCTGCTCCGGAGAGAGAAAAGCCATATCTCCTTCCATAATTCTCCAGGCTGCGCCCGGTATATCGTCCAGATATTCCAGACCCCACCCCGCGATGGAAAAATCACCGTTTTCCCGGAAAAGCTGATTGCTGATGCCGATGTTTACCTGCTTGCGCAATGCTGTTACTCCTTGTTCTTCAGTAAGCTTGGCCCCGGTTTTATGGTTTCAGGAACGGTTTTAGCTGTTCTAGGTTGGCCGGGTCTGGCTTTATCTCTCCGCGTTCAACCTTGCTCATCACGTCAACTATGGCCTGGTTCACCGGCGTTTCGATACCGGCTTCCCTGCCCCTTCTGACTACCTCCCCGTTGAGATAGTTTATTTCCGTCCGGCGGTTTTTCAGGACGTCCTGCAGCAGGGAAGGACGGTCCGGAGCGCCCAAGCTTTTCGTTTTTTCGGGAGAGAGGTAGCGTTGTCTTATCACCTCTTCCAGTTGCTCTTTAGCGTTCTGGATGGTGTCCGGAGTGGTGGCCTCGGCAAATACCGTGGCCGGCACTCCGAAAATGGGTGTGACGCTGATTCCCAGGGCTTGTGCTATCCGGGTCACTTCACTGCCGGTGGCTACGCGGATGAGGTTGGCGGTCTCTTTCTGCTCATCGTTGAACGATGATATCTCTGGACCGACCAGCCCCGCCAGCGCGTTCATCATGCAGTTTATAGTCAGCTTGGACCAGCGCGCTCCCCAGATATTGGTGGTGGCTTCGCTGGGGCCGATTACCTTCAGCATTTCCACCACTTCATTCACCCGGGGCGTAATCTGGCCGGAAAGCTCGCCGATGGTAAACGCGTGTGAAGTTATCGGGTCGGTACGCACTATGTGCCCCGGCTCATACACGCCGCAGCTGATGGAAGGAACGCAACCGATGGTGCGATTATAGCCGATGATGCTCGCCACCACGTCATCGTTCAGAGCATTCTGGGCGGGGAGTATGAACGCTCCCGGTTTGAGGAACGGCTCGATAAGATAAGTTGACCAGCGGGTGTCATAGGATTTCACGGAAAGGAACACCATATCGAACTGCCGCTTCAAACTGCTGACGTCGCTGATGTGGTACGCTTCCGCGGAAACACTGAACTGGCCATTAAGATCGGTGCATTTCAGACCGTTCCGGCGGATTTCATCAATGTGCTCCGCCCACTGGTCGATAAGTGTTATATCCTTTCCTTCCCGGATGAGATAAGCTCCGATGACCGCGCCAATGGCGCCGGCGCCGAGAATGCCAATTGCCTTGCCCAATGATTACCTCCTGATTAAGCTTCTTTTTTATGGTGCCTCAGATGAGACCGGCGGTTTTTAGCGCCTGGTGAATGGTTTCGGCTTCGAGCCGGCTGACCGGCATTATCGGGCTGCGGGCCGGTCCGGCCGGGCGTTTCAGTTGGCTGACCGCTTCTTTCAGCGCGGCGGGGAAGTTTTCGGTGGTATTGATGGCGCGGGCTATCGGCAGCAGCCGGTAATACAGCCGGGCGGCGACTGCCATATCCCGGTCACGGACCGCCTGGTAGAGGTCCACCAGGTTGCGGGGAGCGATGTTGGCCAGCGCCAGGATGGCGCCGTGGCACCCCAGCGCAAAGCAGGGCAGAGTAATGTCATCCCCTCCGGTCAGTACCGGCATCCTGTCTCCAACCAGGCGCATGGCTTCGGCAAAATAGCCCAGGTCACCGCTGCTTTCTTTCAGTCCGACAATGTTATCGATGTCCGCCAGTCTGTCCAGAATGGGAAGTCCGATCTCCACATTGGTATGCGGGGGTATATTATAGAGCACTATCGGGACGTCCACTGCCTCCGCCACCGTTTCGTAATGCCGGTAAAGGCCCTCCTGGGTGGGCATTTCATAGAAAGGAGTGACAATCATTACCAGGTCGGCGCCAGCGCTTTTTGCTTCTTTTGTTTGCTCGATGACGTCACGGGTGGTCGGCGCACCGGTGCCGGCCATAACCGGCACCCTGCCGTCGGCCGCTTTAGCCGTGGCTTCGATGACGCCGGTGCGTTCGCTGCGGGTAAGCGCAGCGGCTTCGCCGGTGCTGCCCAAGCACATAACCTGGCTTACGCCGCTGGAAACCAGATAATCGACCGTTTCTCGGATGCCGGCCATATCCACTTCTCCGGCATCAGTAAAGGGGGTAAGCATGGCCGGGATAATGCCTTCTACCTTTATCTTTTTGCCCACCGTGTCAGACCTCCTTTATTTCATTCAGGTCGCCAGGCGGTTGCGGGAGGCAACTTGAGACTGTTTAACCGTCTGGATGCCTACCGCACATTTTAATACTTTGGGCGGAGAAAAAACAGTGTGCCGGGTTTCTTTCCGGTCGGGGTGTCATTTGACATAATGCCATTTTTATCTTGTTTATTTAAGCGGGAGTCAACTTCAGGTCTCCGAACCTACCCACCTCCGCCCGGTAGCCGGGATGGATAACCGTGGTGGCGTCTTTATCTTCCACTATCGCCGGTCCTTTCAACACGTTACCCTCGGCCAAGAGGTAGCGGTTATAGGAAGGGCACTCGATAAAGCCGCCGGACTCGGTAAAGTAGACCTTTCTCCTTACCCGCAACGCCTTTTCCGGGCTGATGCCTCCTTGCGGCAGTTCTTTGAAGTTGGGGTTGGGTATCATACCGGTTACTGAAAGCTTCAGGTTTGCCACCTCCACCGACTCTTCCGGAGCGCAGTGCCCGTAAGTCCTTTCGTGCTCGCGGTGGAACCGCGCCAGTATTTCCACCATATCACCGGCGGTCAGCGCTCTGTCCGGTACCGGGATGGTCAGCTCGAAAGACTGTCCGACGTATCTCATATCCATAAAACGGGTGGAGAGCATATCCTTGTCCGCCACTCCTTCCGCTACCAGTAACTGGCTCCCCTGGGCCTCAAAGTCCCCGTAAATCCGGTTCACTTTTTCGAAGTCGAGCCGGTCCGTTTGACAGATGTGGGTGACCACGTAGTCGTGTCTCAGGTCCGTCATCAGTAGTCCCAGGGCGGAGGTTATCCCCGGGTTCAGGGGGATAACCACGGTAGGCACCTTGAGTTCACTGACGATATCGTTGACGTGCATCGGTCCCGCACCGCCGAAGGCGATAAGCGCGTACTCGCGCGGGTCATAGCCTCTCTCCACCGAAACGATTCTGAGAGCTCTGGTCATACTGGCATTGGCTATCTCGATAATACCGGCTGCTGTCGAGACCACATCTTTGCCCAGCAGCCCGGCACAGTGCTCCTCGATTGCTTTCTCCGCCGCCTTCCGGTCAAGCTTTATCTCTCCCCCCAAGAAATAATCGGGGTCGATTCTGCCCAGGACCACATTGGCGTCGGTTATGGTGGGTAACGTGCCCCCGGCCATATAGCAGGCCGGTCCCGGGTCGGCCCCGGCGCTGTGCGGTCCCACTCTCAATATTCCGCCGGTATCAATCCAGGCGATACTTCCTCCGCCGGCGCCTATCTCCACCAGGTCGATAACCGGGGTTTTCAACGGATAACCGGAACCTTTACCGCCGTGCGTAGCGGCGCTGCCCGCCGTGCTGCCCACTTCGTAGTTCAGCGCCAGCTTCGGCCGGCCGAACTCCACCAGGCCGGCCTTGGCGGTGGTCCCTCCCATATCAAAAGAAATCACGTTCGGGTATCCCAGTCGGGTGCCCAGAGTAGCCGCGGCGATAACCCCGGCCGCCGGTCCTGATTCAACCATCGTCGCCGGCTTATCCCGGGCCACCTCGCCCGTCATCAAGCCGCCGCTGGACTGCATCACGTAGAGTCCTGCCTTGAACTTTTTCGCTGTCAGTTCTTTCTGGAGCCGGTCCACGTACCGGGCCACCATCGGCATGAGCACTGAATTGATAACCGTGGTGCTGGCCCGGAAATACTCCCGGAACTCAGGATTAATGTCAGAAGACAGGGTTAGAAAAACGTCCGGAATCTCCCTCCTGATTATCTCCCCCGTCCTTTTTTCATGAGCGGGGTTGATATAGGAGTGGATAAAGCACACCGCAACTGTTTCTACACCTTCTTCCTTGATTTGCCGCGCCACCTCTTTGACATCGTATTCGTTGAGCGGTTCGAGGATATCTCCCTCCGCGGTTACCCTTTCCGTAACTTCGTAACACCGGTACCGTGGAATCAGCGGAGTCGGTTTATCGAAGAACAGGTCATAAAGAGACGGTCTTATCTGCCGCTGGATTTCCAAGATATCTTTGAAGCCTTTCGTGGTGATGAAGGCACCTTTGGCCACTTTGTTTTCGATGATGGCGTTGGTGGCTACCGTTGTTGCGTGGACTATCTGCGCCACGTCTCCGGGATTAGTGCCGGTCTCGGAGACAAGCCTCTCTATGGCGCGCAAAAAGCCTTCGGAAAGCGCCTTCGGCGTGGTGGGGACTTTAGAAGTCCAGTATTCACCCGTGCCCAGGTTGATGAGTACCCCGTCCGTGAACGTGCCGCCGATATCGACGCCGAACCTGTACTGCGCCACTACTGTAATTCACCTGTTTCTTTGCTTTTTCCCCTTAACTTCGCCGTTTCTGCCTCGTTTATCTCCCACTCAGCAGTATCAATGACCACTCCATAGACGCCGTGAGCCCTGCCCGGAGAGACTTTACCCTCTCTTACGTCGTTTAACACCGCCAGCGGGTCTCTTTCTTTCGGATTACCAAAGCCGCCTCCTCCCGGGGTCTGGATGCTGACGATATCCGTAGGGCTGGCGTCAAAGGTGGACTTGGAGCCGATGTCCCGGCACTTCTCCGTATCCGGGTTCAGCAGGTAGCGGGCACCCCGCCCGTCTCCTCCTCCATATATACCGCGCGGAGGGAACTTGACCGTATCCGCCAGGATGGTAACGGTAGCTACGTGGCCGCGGTAGCGGTAGTCCCTTCTCAGGCCAAGACCACCCCGGAACTTGCCTGCCCCTTCGGAGTCCGGTATCAGGGCGTATTTGGTCAGTAAAACCGGGTAGCCGATTTCCGTCTCTTCAATGGGGGAGTTTTCCGCGTTCTGCAGGGCGGGCTGGACGGCATCGATACCATCCTTGCTGGGGCGCGCGCCGAAGCCTCCGCCGTTGGTCTCCAGGAAAACGTAATACTCTCCGCTGCGGGGGTCTAACCCGCCGAAGGCGATGTGCAAGATGCTCTTCTTGCTTTCCGCCGGCACCCGGTCCGGCATCGCTCTGGAAAAAGCACGTAGCACCGCTTCCGAGGTTTTCTGACCCACTTCCCAGCCGCCGACCACCGCTGCCGGATAATCACAGTTTACCGCCGTGCCTGCGGGGGCAACCAGTTTCACCGTCCGGTAGAAACCGTCATTGGTCGGCAGGTCAGAAGGAAGCAGTGCCCGGACGGGAAAGGCTATCGCCGAGTAGCTCTGGGCGAATGTCGAGTTCATCATTCCCCGCCGCTGCGGGTCCGACCCGGTCAGGTCAACGGTGACCCCGCCGTCTTCCACGATGACCCTGGCTTTGATATATATCGGCTCATCGATGATGCCATCATCGTCAACGTAAGCGTCGCCCTCAAACACCCCGCCGGGGAACTTCCTGAACTCGTGGCGGACTCGGCGTTCGGTATACCGGTAGAGCTCTTCTATCGCCGTTTTCACCTGAGCCGCGCCGAATTTGTCCAGCATTTCGGTAAGTCTTCTGATACCGAGTTTATTGGAGGCAACCTGTGCCCGGATATCACCGGCGGATTCTTTCTTGCCGCGCACGTTGGCCAGGAACCATTTGAGCAAGTCCCGGTCAATTTCCCCACCCTTCACAAACTTGACCCCCGGCACTATCAATCCTTCTTGGAAAATGTCCGTGGTGATGGCGATACTGCCCGGAGCCCTCCCGCCGATATCGACGTGGTGGGCGGCATTGGCGACATACCCGAATATCTCTCCCTGGTAAAACAGGGGAGAAACCAGGGTCACGTCATTCAGGTGGACCATATTGCGGTGGGCGTCGTTGACCAGTATCCCATCTCCCGGTTCCAGGTTCTCCACGCCGTATTCCCTGAGCACTTCGGGTATGGAAAAGACCAGAGCGCCGAGGTGGGACGGATGAGCGGAAGATTGGTCTACCATCTTTCCATCGGTATCGAAGATGGTGCAGGAATAGTCGCTCCGGGTCTTTACGTTGGTGGAATAGGCAGATCTTGCCAGGGCAGCCCCCATCTCCTCCACGATGGCATGCATGGCGTTTCGGATAACTTCCAGCCGGATGGGGTCCAGAGTTGAAGAGCTACTCGTCACAGAACCGGGTGCGCTCATAGATTGCCTCTTTCCATAAGAAAACGACTGCGGCCGCCGGACCTTTAACCACCGGAACAGTCAGCCGGGCGCTGCGGCCGAGTGCCGGGCGATGACGTCATGATTGCATAAAACCTACCACAAATCACGGGAGCGGTCAACATCTGGACAAGAGCTTTTCAAGGAAAGAGGTTTAGATAGTTCGGGTTGAGGTCAGGTTGCTGGCGTCCCTGGCAGGATTCGAACCTGCGACCCGCTGCTTAGAAGGCAGCCGCTCTATCCACTGAGCTACAGGGACGGGTTTCTAAACTAAATCTAGCACGAAGGCTGTCTCAGGTCAAGGAAGGGGGGGGGGCTGGCTGGATACTATTGCGTTTACCCTATGACAATGCTAGTATGAATTCAGCCCGCCCGCAGACTGAAAACGGGAAAATATGCCAAAACTTTTGGACAGAATAAACAGTCCGTCCGATTTAAAGCTCCTGGCTTCGGACAAACTGGAGCAGCTGGCCGCTGAGATCAGGGAAGAACTGGTGACCACGGTTACCAGTACAGGCGGCCACCTGGCCTCAAACCTGGGGGTGGTAGAACTTACTCTGGCCCTGCATCGGATTTTCGACAGCCCGCGGGATAAGCTCGTCTGGGACGTTGGCCACCAGACTTATACCCATAAAATAATTACCGGCCGGAGACAGCAATTCTCCACTCTGCGGCAGCACGGGGGGTTGTCTGGGTTTACCACCCGAGAGGAGAGCGAGCACGACCCGTTTGGTGCTGGCCACGCCAGCACTTCTATATCCGCCGCTCTGGGTATGGCGGCAGCCCGTGACCTGTCCGGTGATGATTATAGGGTGGTTGCGATTATCGGAGATGGTGGTATCACTGGCGGTATGGCTTTGGAGGCGTTAAACCAGGCGGGACATCTGGGTACCTCTTTTACCGTGGTGCTCGTTGACAACGGAATGTCGATTTCTCCTACCGTGGGTAGTCTGTCCAAAATGTTTAACCGGATACGTTTTGACCGCCGCTACCATCTGGCCAAGGAAGAGGGCAGAAAACTGCTGGAATCACTTCCCCTCGGCGATATGGTTTGGGAAGCCAGCCGGAGAGCCAAAGGGAGATTCAAGAGCCTGCTTATGCCCACCATGCTGTGGGAAGAACTCGGCTTTGCTTACGTTGGGCCAGTTGATGGCCATGACCTCGCTTCTCTCGAGTTAGCCTTCACTCAGGCCAGAGACTATCGGGAAAGACCGGTCCTGGTGCACGTTAACACCACCAAGGGGAAAGGCTATCCGCCCGCAGAAAAAAACGCCGCCTATTTCCACGGTGTGCCACCCAAAACCGTGAACTCCGGGAAAGCTTTGACCTACAGTGAGGTATTCGCTCAAACCGTGCTCCGGATGACCAGAGAAACGCCGGAACTGGTAACGATAACGCCGGCTATGCCGGAGGGAAATTGCCTTCACATCGTCCAGGCCGAATTTCCTGACAGGGTTTTTGACGTGGGCATTTGTGAACAGCATGCGGTAACGTTCGCTGCCGGACTGGCTACCCGGGGGTATATCCCGGTGGTGGCCGTTTACTCCACTTTTCTGCAGAGAGCCTTTGACCAGATAATCCATGATGTTTGCTTGCAGGGCCTGCCCGTTGTTTTTGCTATCGACAGAGGCGGCATCGTCGGCGGTGACGGAAAGACCCATCAGGGTAGCTTTGATCTCTCTTATCTAACGCTGATTCCCAACCTTATCGTATCTGCGCCCAAAGACGAAAACGAGCTGCAGCACCTGCTTTACACGGCGGTAAAATCGGGGAAGCCAATGGCGATAAGATATCCGCGCAGTCCCGGGCTGGGCATAAAGCTGGACACCGTACTCCGGGAAATCCAGATCGGTAGCTGGGAACCGCTGCGGTACGGGGAAGATGTGACCATTCTGGCCATCGGTTCTGCGGTGGCTCCCGCTCAGGAAGCCGCGCAGATGCTGGCGGATGCTGGCATTGAGGCCGGCGTGGTGAACGCCCGGTTTGCCAAGCCCCTGGACGCAGAACTTTTGAACAGATTGCTCGGCCGCACCAGGCGGCTGGTAATTGCGGAAGAGAACACTCTGGCAGGCGGACTCGGCAGCAGCGTAACCCGGTTGCTTCAGGAACTGAGAATAAATGGTACCGGTATCAGGTATGTCGGCATTCCGGACCGTTTTATCGAGCACGGGAGTCAGTCTCTCCTGAGGCAGAAGTACTCCCTGGATGCTGATGGTGTCTTTCGCCAGGCGCTGTCTTTATTTCCGAAGCGCAAGCTGGCTATCCCGCCCGCAAGCAAAGGCCGGATTTAAAATGTCTTTGGAGAACTTCCTTCCTGGTTTAAGATAACGGGCGACAGCGGCGACCAAGTGGTCTAGCTTGAGAAGCATTGGCTTATAGTATGAAGAAAAAGACGATCAGAGACATCAGTGTTGACGGGAAAAGGACTCTGGTGCGCGTTGATTTCAACGTCCCGCTTGACCGCAGCGGAAAAATCACCGATGACAGCCGCATCCGGGCCGCCCTGCCGACAATCGAATATCTGACTGAACGGCGGGCCAGAGTTATTTTGCTCTCTCATTTCGGGCGTCCGAAAGGGAAAGTGGTGGAAAAGATGCGCCTGAACGTTGTTGCCGAAAGGCTTTCAGAAATAACGGGGCACCCGGTGGTAATGGCTCCGGATTGTATCGGCCCGGAAGTGGAACAGCTGGTTTCTTCGATGCAAGACGGTGATATTCTGTTTCTGGAGAACCTGCGGTTTCACTCCGGTGAAGAAGCGGGAGATGATGCTTTTGCAGCGTCACTGGCGAAATTTGGTGACGTATTCGTCAATGATGCTTTTGGCACCAGCCACCGCGCACACGCTTCTATTTCCGGGATACCCCGTTACCTGCCAGCTGTTGCCGGCTTTCTCCTGGAAAAAGAAATCCGGGAGTTGGGTAAAGTATTGGAAGGTGCCGTTCGCCCCTTTGCTGCTCTCCTTGGCGGGGCCAAAATGAGTGACAAGGTGGCGGTAATAGAAAACCTGATGTCCCGGGTGGACTCCCTGTTGATCGGCGGAGCTATGGCGTCCACGTTTCTCAAGGCGCAGTCTTACGAGGTTGGCCTCTCGCTGGTGGAGGCCGAAATGTTGGATAAAGCCAGACAGATAATGCGTAATACGGAGAAACAAGGAGTAAGGCTTTTGCTTCCGGAGGACGTGGTTATTGCTCCGGAGACAAATAACACCTCGGAAACCTCGGTAGTCTCCATTGAAAACATAGCGTCGGAGAAAAGAATCGTTGACATGGGTCCCCGTACTATTGACAACTTCGGCAAAGAGCTAGTTAATTGCCGGACCGTCTTCTGGAACGGACCGATGGGTATCTACGAGGTGCCGGGCTTTGACCGGGGAACGCGGGACATGGCCGGGAAAATTGCCAGCCTTGACGCCAGCACCATTATCGGTGGCGGTTCTACGGCGGACATCGTATATGAAATGAGACTGGCGGAAAAGATGACTTTTATTTCCACCGGCGGCGGCGCCTCTCTTGACTTTTTAAGCGGAAAGACGCTTCCCGGAATCAGTGTCTTGACAGACGTGAGCCAGGGGACTGACGAGTAATAGATAAAAGGAGATAATTTGGACAAAACCGCGGATGACCTAGAACTGATAAAGGAGATCGCCTTCTCTTCGCCGAGTAAAATCGTCTTGATGATAATCGATGGGCTGGGTGGATTGCCCGACCCGCAGACGGGAAAAACGGAGCTGGAGACAGCGTCCCTGCCCAACTTCGACCGGCTGGCTGCCAGAGGCGTCTGCGGCCTGACTGACCCGGTAGGACCCGGAATAACCCCCGGTAGCTCGGTAGGGCACCTCGCCCTGTTCGGCTATGACCCGCTGAAGTATAACATCGGCCGCGGTATTCTGGAGGCGGTTGGCATCGATTTTGAGTTGCAGCCGGGGGATATTGCCGCCCGGGGTAACTTCTGCACTCTGGATGAGAACGACCTTATTACTGACCGCCGGGCGGGACGTGTCTCCAATGAGAAGAGCGTCGAGCTCTGCCGACAATTGAACGGGCGCGCCATAGATGACGTGGAAGTGCTGGTGTGCCCGGTGCGTGAGCACCGTTTTGTTGCCGTTTTTCGGGGTCCGGGACTGGCACCGGAGGCTGGAGATTCTGACCCGCAGCAACTGAACGTGCCACCGAAACCGGTTACCGCGCTGGAACCGCGAGCGGAGAAACTGGCCGGTATAGTCAACCGTTTCGTCGAGATGGCGAAACAGGAACTGGCGGCGCATTACCCGGCCAATATGGTCCTGCTGCGCGGGTTCTCTGTTCACCCTGACTTCCCCACGATGCAAGATGTTTACCGGTTGAACCCGGCGGCCATTGCCAGCTATCCAATGTACCGGGGTCTGGCGAAACTGGTGGGCATGGAGGTGCTGAAAACCGGGGGGAAGATGGAGGACGAATTTGTTACTCTGCGGCGGCACTACGCCGATTATGACTTTTTCTTTTTCCATTTGAAGGGGACAGACAGTGCCGGAGAGGATGGAGACTTTGCACGGAAGGTCAGCGTTCTGGAACAGATTGACCGTCTTATCCCGGAACTACTACAACTGCAGCCGGAAGTCATTGTCATCGCCGGTGACCATTCGACCCCGGCCGGGCTCAAAGGACACAGCTGGCATCCGGTGCCTCTGTTGTTGCATTCGCGCTGGTGCCGGCAGGACGACGTCACCAGTTTCTCCGAATCCGCCTGCACCGCCGGAGGACTTGGGCGGTTCCCGGCTACGCAGGTGATGCCGCTAGCCATGGCTAATGCGCTGAAGCTGACCAAGTTTGGCGCCTGATCCTGATAGAGTCGGTCGGAGGAGGAAACGGCCACGAAAAACTGAAATAATGCTGGGAGAATGATATGCGCGTACCGGTAATCGCTGGAAACTGGAAAATGAACACCACTGTCCCGGAGGCCGTGACACTGGTCAAAGAGATGCTCGCTGACCTGGAAACCATCTCCAATGTGGAAAGAGTTCTCTGTCCACCCTTTGTTTCCCTCGCGCCGCTGAAAGAACTGATGAAAGAGAGTACCGTCGGGCTGGGGGCGCAGAACCTGCACTTTGCGGAAAAAGGCGCCTATACCGGGGAAATATCTCCGGTAATGCTGGCTGACCTTTGCCAGTATGTTATTGTCGGTCACTCTGAGCGCCGACAGTACTTCGGGGAAAGCGGCAGCATCATCAATAAGAAAATGACTGCGGCGCTGAAAGCGGAGCTGACGCCCATATTGTGTATCGGGGAAAAACTGGAGGAGAACGAGGCGGGGAAAACGGAAGAAGTGGTGACCGGGCAGCTCGATGACGCTCTGGAAAGCATCGAAGATATCGGCGGTCTGATTTTGGCCTATGAGCCAGTCTGGGCCATCGGTACCGGCCGGGCGGCTACCGGCGACCAGGCCAACAAGACGGTTGCCCTTATCCGGGCACATATCTCCAGGCTGTACAACGATAACATCTCCCGGAGGCTACGCATTCTCTATGGTGGAAGTGTCACCGCTGCCAATGCTGCGGAGTTTATGGGCCAGCCGGATATAGATGGAGCCCTGGCCGGCGGGGCCAGCTTGAAAGCGGCTGAGTTCGTCAGCATAGTTACCCAGACCTCCAGACTCAGGCAATGAGCCGGCTAGTTGCCATTGTCGGGCCCACCGGCGTCGGTAAGAGCCGCTTGGCGCTACGAATTGCGCAAGTTTTTGGTGGGGAGGTGGTGAACGGAGATAGCCGGCAAGTGTACCGGCACATGAATATCGGCACCGCCAAGCCGTCTGCAGAAGAACTATCTCTGTCCCCACACCATTTAATCGGTATTGTGGAACCGGGTGAGCCCTTCGGCCTGGCGCAGTACCTGGAGCTTGCCTGCCGGGCGATTGAAGAGATAAGCGGACGCAATAAGTTGCCGGTATTGACAGGGGGGACCGGGCAGTATATCTGGGCGGTACTGGAAGGGTGGAACCTTCCCGGAGTCCCGCCGGACCCCGGATTGAGAGAATATCTGGAAAAGCAGGCAGCTGCCGGAAAGGTACAGCAGCTTTACCGGGAAGTTATGGATGCTAACCCGCAGGCAGCCGCCGGAATCGACCCGCAGAATGTCCGCCGTCTGGTCAGAGCCGTGGAAATAGTCCGTAAATCTGAAGGAAAAATCCTGACGACAAAGAAAAAGACACCGCCCTTCCGGCGGCTGATTATCGGGCTTACTACCGGCCGGGCGGAGCTTTACCGGCAGGTTGACGCCCGGGTTGAGGAAATGATAAAACGTGGCCTGATCGGCGAGGTGGAAAAATTGCTCGAAATGGGGTATGATTTTACATTGCCGGCCATGTCCGGGATCGGCTACCGGGAAATCGGCGCTTACCTGCGTGGCGAAATAACTTTTTCAGAAGCCAGCCGGCAGATTAAGAACCGGACGCACCGCTTTATCCGGCAGCAGTATAACTGGTTCAAGCCAGGTGACAACAGAATAAACTGGTTTGACGTCAACGAGACGCCAGAATCGGCAATATTCGAGTTGGTGCGTGAATTCCTTGATATTGAAACAGGCGGGGAGAAGAGTTGATTAATTTTACCAAGATGCACGGGGCCGGAAATGACTTTGTCCTGGTGAAAACAGAGGATGAGGCACGTGACTGGCCGTCTCTGGCCGTCCGTATGTGTGACCGGCATTTCGGCATCGGCAGTGACGGTTTGCTGCTGGTTCTACCTTCGGCAAAAGCCGATTGCCGGATGCGGATGTTCGACCCGGACGGCTCCGAAGCCGAAGCCTGTGGTAACGGTATACGCTGTGTGGGGCGCTTTATTCACGACGAGGGGCTCATTTCTCCGGTGGCCGGGAAAGCGACAGTGGAAACGCTGGCCGGTATCCGCGAGCTGGATTTTTTCCGGGAAGACGGCCGCCTCGTCAGTGTCCAGTCGAGTATGGGTAAGCCGCAGTTTCAGTCGGCGGAGATACCGGTTAATCTGCCCGGTGGCGAAGAGGGGAAAGTTTACATAAACAATATGCTGCATTACCCGGTTACCGTGTCCGGAGTAACCATGCCCCTGAATCTGGTGTCTATGGGCAATCCCCACGCCGTTTACTTTCTATCCCAGCCGGTGGCAGATTTCCCGCTGAACGAGATAGGGTCGCGGGTGGAACATCTGGAGATATTTCCCCGGAGGACCAACTTTGAGATTGCCCGCGTGATTAACCGTAAAGAAATTGAAGTGCGGGTCTGGGAGCGGGGGGTAGGGGAGACCCTGGCCTGCGGTAGTGGCGCCTGTGCCGTGGCAGTAGCCGCCCGGTTATACGATTATGCCGACCGCAGTGTCGATATCAGGTTACCCGGCGGTGTATTGCAACTGAAGTGGGACGGGGAGGGTGAAGTGCTCTGCAAAGGCCCCGCCGAGACAGTCTTTCAAGGAGAATGGCCAGAATGAGGTGCAGCCAATGAGATTAGCCCAGCGAGTGGAAAACCTGCCACCGTATCTTTTCCGTGAAATCACCCGGAAAATCGCCGAGAAAAAAGCCCGGGGTGAGGAGATAGTTAGCTTTGCCATCGGCGACCCGGATATTCCCACCCCTCCCCATATCCTGGACGAGCTTTGCCAGACGGCCCGGGATGCTGAAAATCACCGTTATCCGGAATCAGACAGCCTGCCGGAACTGCGCCGGGTTATCGCCGACTGGTACCAGAAGCGATTCGGCATATCCCTGGACTCTGACCATGAAGTGCTGCCGCTAATCGGCTCCAAGGAGGGAATTGCTCACATTGCCCTTTGCTTTATTGACCCGGGAGACGTGGCGCTGGTGCCGGACCCGGGATACCCCGTGTATTCCTTCGGTACCCGGATGGCGGGCGGGGAACCGTACTTTTTCTCTTTGAAAAAGGAAAATGGTTTTCTCCCTGACCTGAAAAGTATCCCTGGTGACGTTCTGAAAAAAACCAGGCTTATGTGGATAAATTATCCCAATAACCCCACCGCCGCCGTGGCTGAACTGGAGTTCTTTGATAGGCTGGCGGAATTCGCCCGCGAATATGATATCGGTATCTGTCACGACGGCCCCTATTCCGAAGTGGCTTTTGACGGCTATCAGCCGGTCAGCTTCTTGCAGGCGAAAGATGCCAAAGACGTAGGCGTGGAATTCCATTCCCTTTCCAAGAGCTATAATATGACTGGCTGGCGCATTGGAATGGTCGTCGGCAATGCGATGATGGTGGACGCCCTGAAAACGCTGAAGTCAAACATTGATTCGGGAATTCCCCAGGCGATACAGTACGCGGCAATCGAGGCTCTGACCGGCCCGCAGGACTGCATAGTGGAGCACAACCGCATTTACCAGAAGCGCCGCGACCTGATTATCCAGACGCTGCGGCATATCGGCCTTGATGTTGAAGTACCCAAAGCCAGTTTATATATCTGGGCAAGGATCCCGGAAGGGTACACCTCGATCGGGTTTGCCGCTGACCTTCTGGAACAGGTCAACGTGGCGGTCACGCCGGGGACGGGCTACGGTCAAAACGGGGAAGGCTACGTCCGGCTTTCTCTGACCACCCCGGACGCGGCGGTAGAGAAAGGTCTGGCGAGACTGACGGAATGGCGTCGCCGTGAGGGCTAGCCACCGGAAATATCATTTGACATAAGGTTGCAGGCAAATCAAACGGTCAACTGTCACGCAAGCGGCATCGGAAAGGGCTTATCTGGTTGCCGTTGTTCACAAAGGAAGGCGGGAGAAGTGGTCGGCGGAGTCCTCCCTCGAGGAGCTGGCCCGGCTCACCAGTACCGCGGGTGGGACCGTCGTCGGGAAACTGATCCAGAGGCTGCCCGTACCTTCCATTTCTCATTACCTCGGTAAAGGGAAACTGGCGGAACTGCAAACGCTCCGCTACAGTACTGGCTATGATGTGGTCATTTTTGATGACGAGCTTTCCCCGGTGCAACAGCGCAATCTGGAGGACTACCTGCAGGTAAAGGTTATTGACCGTGCGGCGCTGATTCTGGATATCTTCGCCCGCCGGGCGCGCACCCATGAAGGAAAACTGCAGGTAGAACTCGCCCAGCACCAATACCTTTTGCCGCGTCTGGCCGGACAGTGGAGTCACCTGGAGAGGCTTGGCGGCGGTATCGGCACCCGCGGCCCCGGTGAATCACAGCTAGAAACAGACCGCCGCCTTATCCGCCGCAAAATACACCGTCTGAATGAAGAGATTGAAGAAGTCAGAAAGCGCCGTGAGCAGTATCGGCGGAGGCGTTCTCGCAGCGGTATTCCGGTAATCGCTCTGGTTGGTTATACCAATTCGGGGAAGAGCACTCTCCTGAACGCTCTCAGTCAGGCGGGTATCTTTACCGGGGACAAGCTATTCGCCACTCTGGACCCTACCACCCGCCGCCTTTCCTTGCCGGATGGCACTCCGGTGTTGTTTACCGATACCGTGGGTTTTATCCGCAAGCTGCCGCCAGCCATCATCCGCGCTTTCCGGGCGACCCTGGAAGAGCTCAGCGAAGCATCGGTGCTGCTGCACGTGATAGACCTATCCGCAAAAGACGCCCCGGAGCAGTACTGGACGGTAGAAAGTATTTTGTCTGACCTGGACCTGACGAATAAGCCCAGGATCACCGTGCTGAATAAAATCGACCGGGTGGTGGGAGAGGACCGGGAATGGGACGAGGCATCCGCCATGAGGTATCTTACCGACCGCCCGGCCGAAGAAAATACGGTGCTTATTTCTGCGGCGCGTCAGTGGGGGTTGAAGGAGTTGCTGGCGCGGGCCAGCCGGGTTTTAGCCGAAAAGAATGATGATACCGGCTAAATCCGTACGGAAGACACGCTGAAATCAAAATCCGGACGTTTTTCTGGTTGGCTCTCCCAGAAACTGTTTTGCCGGAACTTTTTATTTTCAATCCACCGGATAAGGTGGCCAGGCAGTATGTTAACATGCTATACTCATATGCATTATAAGGCACAATGGCAGTATGGAAACGTCTCTCTCGTTATTAAGGGCGCACTATATGTGTTATGTCGTCTGCAGGACTCGTTTCCCGGTAAAGAGTCTTGACATAAGGTAGTATCTTTACTCATTTGTCATGGGCTTATGGCTATATGGTCCTGCTAAAGCACCGGGCACATGCGGTCACTCGGAGCACTTAACAGCCCTCTGCACCTTAAGTCATATACCAGCCGGACCCGGCCACGACCCGGACACAACGGATTGTCTGTTGGAGTCGGAAAACTCGTATCTATTGGCTTCAAGGTAAAGATACCCACAACTAATACAGTGATTTTTTGTCTCCCTTGGCGTAATTATAGTGTTGTAGGATGAACTACAGAAAAAAGAAGCCGGATTTAATTATCCGGCTTCCTTAATTATGTCAACTTCTCTTCAGCCCGGCCGATGGCATTACGGGACGCGGGCTACCGGCGGTATCGGCAGGCTTTTTGGCTTGTGTACCGGCTCCCAGATGCAGTGCAGCGGTGGAATGTCAACGTAGTGGAAGCCCCCCGCTTTCTCCTTCGGGTCGCCAAAATGCCCGCTCTGCAGGGAGATGAAACCCTGTTCGATGAGACGGTTCGGGATATCATCTATATCGTCGCAGAGAAACTTCAGGTGGTGGATACCCTCCCCGTATTCGTCTATCCAGTCCTGGTAGAGAGAGTCCCCCTCCCAGGGGCTGACCAGTTCCAGTTCCAGGTCTCCCAGGTAAGCGTGGGCAATCTTTTCCTTGCCCCAGGCGGGACGGCCGCAGTACGTGCGGTCAAAGAGCACGTGGGAGCCCCACTCCCGGATTTCCCACGGCCCGATGCCGAGAAGGTTCCAGTAATTTCGCGCCGTCTCATAGACATCTTTCACCACCACGCCAACCTGCTTGATGCTGTCCACTTTCACCCGGGCCGGGCTGACCGCATTCGGGTCTTCCGGGAAATAGGAAAGTTCGAAAGGCGGTTTGTCCCCGGTGCGGGTGCTGGATTCCCAGATAGCGTGCAGGGGTTTCCTCATATCGTAATAGCTAAACTGGTCTTTAAGGTCCGGGCCAAAGTGTCCACCCTGGAAGCAGGGGAAGCCCTGGGCGGCCATCATCTCGTTCAGGGTATCGATGTCCATACCCTTCGTCAAGAACTTCATATGGTGCAGTCCTTCACCGTGTTCTTCAAGCCAATCCTGGTAGGCGGAGCAGCCGCCGTCCGGCTGAAAGAGCTCCAGCTCGATGGGGCCGAGTTGTACCACAGCGCCCCGGTTTCGGCTCCAGGCCGGACGACCGTAGTACTTGAAATCGGGAATCTGCGCCGAGCCGAAATCGAACACCGTCCACGGACCGATACCCAGAATATTCCAGTAGGACTCGAGCGCCTTCTGCAGGTCCTCGACCACGATGCAGACCTGCTGGATTTGAGAAGCTTTAACCCTGGATGGACTTTCTTCTGTCATAGCCAACACTCCTTTAGCTGATTCTCAGCGTATACTAAGACCTGAACGTCTGCTTGTCAAGAAAACGCACGGTCTGACCGCTTAGGTGGTACGCAGCGCTGACATGCCGATGAGCTTATCAAAGTCGCGCTCCAGCTGGTAGTCAAGCTCTCCGATGTATATCTCCACCGTGGCCCAGACGTTGCCCTCCTCCAGGTGCCCTCCAATCAGTTCACCCGGCTTTTCCGGATCGATGAGTACCATGTGGAGATGGAAAATCAATTCGTCCTCGTATCTGGATAGCGATCCCTGACCGGCCAGGATGGACATATGTCCGGAATATTCATCATAGCTGAAGCCCCAGTTCCCGTCCCGGCGGGCCGTCCCGAATTTGGCGTTTTCCAGCGAGCCGATGCATCCCAGGATTATCGCCGAGGTGATACCCTTTTCTTGGCAGTAGTCCTTCAGCGCGCTCAATATCTCCTGCCCGTTATTGAGCCTCAAAAGATTTACCGACTTGAACATTAAACGTTTCCTCCTTTTTTTACTTATCGGCCGGTATCATCCTGTTAATTGCTTTTTATATCATCTCGTTGCCGCCGTCCACGCCCAGGCTCTGCCCGGTAATGTAAGATGCGTCATCGGAGGCGAGGAAGAGCACCGCCCGGGCCACTTCTTCCGGCTGCCCTACCCTGCCCAGTGCCACCCGCTGTAACGCGCCGTCCAGCACTTCCTTCCGGAGCTTGTACAGTGCCTCGGTATCAATCGTCCCGGGAACAACGCAGTTGACTCTAATGCTGTGTGGGGCCATCGCTACCGCCAGAGATTTGGTTACCGAAATTACCCCGGCTTTAGCCGCCCCGTAAGCCAGGCCGAAAGGCCGGGACTGCCGGCCGGCGATGGAAGCGACGTTGACCACCCGTCCGTATTGCTGCTTTACCATGTGCGGTAAAACGGCGTGGGACATCAATATCGTCGTCATCAGGTTGGTGTCCAGTATTTTACGCCAGAGCGCCTCGTCTGCCTCGAGGAACGGAATGCTCTCGCTGCCACCGATGTTGTTGACCAGGATATCGATCCTGCCCCTGTCGGCGATGATTTTTTCCACGGCGGCCTTTATTTCCGGCTCCCGGGTGGCATCCACTTTAATCGCCTTCGCTTGGCCGCCGCGGGACTCTATTTCCCGGGCTACTTCTCCGGCTTTGTCTTCTGTTATGTCAAGTATAAAAACGACGCTTCCCTCACCGGCAAATTCCATGGCGATGGCTTTACCGATACCGGAAGCGCCGCCGGTAACCACGGCAACCTTATCTTTAAACCTCATTTTCGGCTCCTCGTTCCTGGAAATGTTCTCACTCAAGTTCTCCTGACGAACTTTTGCAGCGTCTGCGGTCCTTTGTCCACGCCGGTATAGGTCTTGGACACTTCTCCGATGTAAATATCTCCCTTCGAGTCCACGCGTATCGTGTGCGGGGCCAGAAAGAGAGCGTTTCCCTTGTCTTTGCCGTCCTCATTGCCAAAGCGGGTAATCAGCTTTCCATCGGCGGTGAATATGCTTACCCGCAGGCCGAGTTCCGTGATATAGACAGTCCCCTCCTCGTCCATGCACACGTCGGTGGGGCGTACCAACTCCTCCCACTGGTCTACAAGCTCTCCCTCCGTGTTGAATATCTGTATCCGATTATTTTCCCGGTCCGGCACCCAGATATTACCCTGCCGGTCCAGACAAACAAAATGGGGGAGCCGGAACTCTCCCGGGCCAAACCCCGGTTCACCCCAGGAAAGAAGTAAGTCTCCATCCGGCGAAAACTTGTGCACGCGGGCGTTACCGTAACCATCGGAAACGTAGATTTCTCCGGAAGGCGATACCGCCACGCCGGTGGGCCGGTTAAAGGGTGGAGCGCCACGCTTTATAGTGGTCAGGCTCCAGAAAAAGTCGAACCACACCGGGTCATATCCGGTGTCCGAAGGATTACCCTTACTACCCAGAGTCTGCAGCAGCTCTCCTTCCGGACTGAACTTGTAGACCACGTGGAGTTCGTCATCCGTGCAATACACGGTGCCGTCCGGGCCGATGCCGGCGCCGTGAGCGCGCCGGAACAGTCCTTCTCCCCAGGTTGTTAGTAAATTTCCTTCACAGTCAAAGACGATGACCGGGTGTGTGCTCCGGTTTAAGACATATACCCTGTCCCGGGCATCGATTGCCAGGCCGCAGACATCGAGCAGCGACCAGTCTGCCGGATACTTTGCCCATCCCCTGTCCAGCTCGTAGGTGTGTTTTCCGGAGCCATATGACATGCCCTTCCTCCTTATTATTATGCTTTTAGTGTAGCTAAACTCCGGGTTTATCCGGCCGCGGAAGAGTTACCGGCAGTAATGGTGGGCTCGGCAGGATTCGAACCTGCGACCAATCGGTTATGAGCCGACCGCTCTGCCGCTGAGCTACGAGCCCATGGAGCGGGAGACGGGGCTCGAACCCGCGACAACCTGCTTGGAACACGCCGAAAGGCAAGGCGGGCACCTCCTTACCCCCTTTCTCCTTCTGGATTATAGGGAGAACTGGACGGCGTGTCAAGGCTGAAGAGGTTGTAGCATTTCAACTAGCACTAAGCTCGTTAAATCACGGACTTGTTGTCGTCTTTTAAGTAGACCTCAACTGGCAGATTTTGCTTCCCTTCGTGAAAGAGGCCGTTTCTAACAGCATACCAGTCAATTATAACTTCATCTAAAAATCCCCATATATCATCACCATAACCCCTGTCAACAATAGAATCTCTTAACCCTTTTCTTTTTATCCTCCCGAAAGACTTCTCATTGTGCTACAATAGAGAAATAAAATCTCAGTACTTTAACACCGCGAGTCTTTTTCAGACAGGAAAGGGGGTCAGCAATGACCACAACCGAGGAACTAATCAAGGAATTAAAAAGTAAGAAAGAGAAAATTGCGGCTATGGGTGGCGCGGAAGCTATCGCCAAACG
>CAZTMR010000004.1:62396-64026 GCA_964615345.1 uncultured Dehalococcoidaceae bacterium
ACGAAAAAGGCCAGTGGACCGCCCGGGAAAGGATTGATTACCTCTTTGACCCGGGGACTTTTACGGAAATTGGCATGTTCGTGAAGCACCGCACCATACATTTTGGTATGGATAAGGCTGAGGTGCCAGCAGAAGGAGTGGTCACCGGTTATGGCCTTGTCAATGGCAGGCCGGTAGTTGCCTTCTCTGAGGATTTTATGGCTATGGCGGGGAGCTTCGGTGAATACCACGGTCTCAAAGAAATAAGGGCTCTCCAGTTCGCCAAAGAAACAGGCTGGCCTTTTATCAGTATGAATGATTCCGGGGGTGCCCGCCTCCAGGAAGGTATGGATACCCTGGAAATGTACGGGAACCTGTTCCGGACACAGATTGAAGCTTCCGGAATTATTCCCCAGATTTCCCTGCTTATGGGTCCCTGCCTGGGAGGACAGGCATATCACCCCGTGATGCAGGACTTCATAATACAGTGCCGGGACACCGGCTTTATGGGCATTGCCGGCCCTGCCTTTGTCAAGACTCAGCTCGGTGAAGAAATCACCCTGCAGGACCTCTCCGGCTGGAAAGCCCACGCCGTAAAATCGGGTCAGACCCATCTGGTTGCCCGCGATGATAAAGACGCCATTGATAAAGCAAAAGAGTTACTGTCTCTTTTCCCTTCCAAGAACACTGAAATGCCACCCCGCATAGAGACCGGGGACGACCCGTACCGGCTGTGTCCAGAGCTGGACACATTAATCCCTGATAGACCAAACCAGCCCTATGATATGTATATGGTCATTAAAGCCATTGCTGATGACGGTTATTTTCTGGAGACAATGAAAGACCACGCCAGAAGCGTTATCACGGCTTTTATCCGCCTTAACGGTCGGCCGGTGGGTATCTGGGCAAACCAGCCTATGTGGGCAGCCGGCACCATTGACTGTGATGCCGCTGATAAAGGTGCTCGCTTTGTCAGGTTTTGTGACCTGTTTAATATCCCGGTAGTAACCCTGGGTGATTGTCCCGGCTATATGATAGGTTCTGAGCAGGACTGGAAAGGCATCCTGCGCCACGGTGCCAAGTTGCTCTTTGCCTGGGCTGATGCCACCGTACCCCTGATATCAATAATTCTCAGGAAATCATACGCTGGCGCTCATTACGGTATGCTGGATAAAGGTATCGGGGCTGACCTTGTTTTTGCCTGGCCCACGGCGAGGGTTACCATCGTCGGTGCGGAAACCGCCGCCAGTGTTATCTTTGCCAAAGAAATCAAAGACTCTGAAAACCCCAAAGAAACACGCCGGCAGCGTATTCAGGAGTACACGGACCTTTATGAGAACCCTTACCGCGGTGCCGAACGCGGTTACATCGATGACGTAATTGTTCCCTCTGACACCAGAAAGGTAATCAATAAAGCGCTGGATGTTCTCCAGGATAAAAATAAGGATAACAAAGCCTTTAAGGCCAAACCCTGGCGGAAGTATTCAAACATCAATCTTTAACCCGGCTGGAAGGAACAGGTATGGATTTTAATTATACTGAAGAACAGGCTATGATTCGTGCCGCGGTGCGGGACTTCGCTGAAAAGGAGATAGCTCCGGTGGCACGGGATAATGACCGGAATGAACACTTTCCGGAAGACGTAGTAAAA
>CAZTMR010000005.1:0-61520 GCA_964615345.1 uncultured Dehalococcoidaceae bacterium
GGCACGAAAAACCCATCCAAAACCCGGTAATTTATTTATCTTGGACAGCAGTGATTTACCCAGGGGAACCGCTTTCCGACAAAAGTCGTATACACCGGGAAAAAGTAAAGTTAAACTTTCAAGTAAACGGTAGAACAGGGCAACAAAAAGATGACGAGAACACCAGCGGTGACGGAGAAGACGGCGGGAATCCAGGACTGGTTCAGCCGGGTAAAACCGGTCAGGATGAGGGAACCCCTGGCGGAGCTGCTGGGGGTGTTCAAAGATGGCAGTGCGGAGCTAGACTACAGTTACACCGATGCGGTTAAAATGGCGGGGCATGCCTGCCCCACGGTATCAGCTGCCTACCTGTGCGTACAGTCCGCCCTAGAGAAGCTCTATCAAGGCGCGGTGCCGGTGCGGGGGGAGATTGCAGTGACCGTTTACGGTGAACCCGATGACGGGGTCTACGGGGTGATGGCGCAGGTATTCAGCTTTATCACCGGCGCGGCGCCGGAGACCGGATTCAAGGGGCTGGGACACCGGTTCAGGAGAAAGGACCTGCTGAGTTTCAAAGCGGAGAAACCAGACCCGGAAGCAATGTGCTTTGGGTTCCAGCGGACGGATACCGGACAGGCAGTACTGGCAAAGGTCTGCCCCCGGCGCATCCCGTTTGCCCCGGAAAAAGCAGAGCGGCTGGGGACCCTGATGCAGCCGGTCATCTGGGAAGCGGCCACTGCCGAAGAGAGAGCCGAGTTCCAGTCACTGTGGATGGAGAAAATTAAAGACATGCTGCTGGAGAGAAAAGACATCAGCCGGTGGCTGAAAGTAGAGTGGAAGGAGGGCGAACAATGAACAAGACGGCAGTCAGGACAATAGACGCAAAGGGAATGGGGCACGCGGAAAAGGAGGGGCTCATTTTCCCGGGCATTGAGGCACTTAAAGCGGGGGAAACGCTGCGCATAGTGCTCGATTTCAACCCGTCGCCTCTCGTATACTTGCTGAAATCACAGAACAAATACGATGTCTACTTCGAAAAAGAAGGGCCGGACGAGTGGGTGCTTAACGTAACCAGGCGCACCGGCAGAGACGGCCAGAGACAGCAGTTCAAAGAGCTGCTGCGGGAACTGAAGAGCGGTCAGTCACCAGCAGCGACCCGCGAAAAGGCAAAAACCCTGCTCCAGGACGTGGACGCGGCCACACTGGGCACCATGGAACAGGAGCTGATACGAGAGGGTGTCTCCCACGACGAGATAAGGGGCAGCCTGTGCGATATTCACCTGGAAGTGATGAAGGACAGCCTGGTGGCCAACCGGATAGAGGTACCAGCGCCACACCCGGTGAACACCTTCATGGAAGAGCACGTGGTCATCCTGGAAAACCTGGAGGCACTGGGAGCGCTGGTGGAAAGGCTCAAGGACAGGAACAGCTTCGAGGACATGGGTCAGGACGTGGAGTTGCTGAAAGACATCAGCCACCATCTGGTAGAAGCGGAAAGCCACCACCAGCGAGAGGAGGACGCTCTTTTCCCGGAGATAGAGAAGCACGATATTACCGAACCGCCAAGCATCATGAAGATGGACCACGTGGAGTTCAGGAAGAGAAAGCAGGAGCTTTACCGGCTGGCCCTGCATCCGGAGACATACGATTTCGGTATCTTCAAGAGCCGGGTCATCGAGCTGGGCGAATACCTCACCCGGGAACTGGACAGCCACATCTTCAAAGAGAACAACATTCTCTACCAGATAGCCCTGCAAGTGCTGTCTGCCGAAGAGTGGGACCGGATAAAGAGCCTGTGCGACAAGATAGGCTACTGCTGCTTCACACCGGAAGACCAGAAGGAGGGAGAGATGGTAGAACTGGACCTGAGAGAGATAATGCCTTTTGAACGCCACGAACTCATCTTCGAGAAGTGGGAGGCGCTGAAACCCGGGGAAACTTTAAAGATTATCAACGACCACGACCCGAAGCCACTGCACTACCAGTTCGAGGCCGAATACAGGGACCGGTATGGCTGGGAGTACGTGCAGGAAGGCCCGAAAGACTGGGTTGTAAAAATAACCAGGAAGTAAACACCGGCCGGCGGTTAACCGAAAACAAAGGAGGTAGAGCATGACGACTTCAAGCCCGACCGAAGTACTGAAAGAAGAGCACCAGGCGGTGCTGGTAAAGCTGGATGACCTGGAAGACATTATCCATAACCTGGAGGAGCGAGAAAGAATAGCGGGGAAACTGAAGGAGCTGACGGCATTTTTCGATAAAGACTTCTGGGTCCACTTCGATAAAGAAGAGAGGGCGCTCTTTCCCGAATTCGACAGTTTCATACCACGGGGCGGGGGGCCGATAGAGGTGATGCTCCAGGAACACGAGGTACTGAGAAGCACCAACACGGTAATGCAGAAGGCGGTGGCCGGGTACCTGGGCGATTCGAACGACGCGGAAACCAGAAGAAAAATCACCGAGAGCGGAGGGCATTTCATCGAAACGCTGCGAAACCACATCAACAAAGAAGACAGTATCCTGTTTATGATGGCCGAGATGCACCTGGATGAGGGGCAAATGAAGCGGGTGCTGGAGCGGTTCGAAGAGATTGGGGCTGAAGGGGCACGGACGCCTGACGCTACCGGTAAACAGGCAAGGTAACGGGTAAAGGGGCCGGTTAACGCTCCGGGACGGGCCTGTGGCACTGAAGATAAAAAGAATCTACGAAAAGAAAAGCCCCGATGACGGCTTCCGGGTCTTCGTGGACCGGTTGTGGCCGCGGGGTCTGCAGTCAGATGAGTCCGGAATAGACGAGTGGATGAAAGAAATCGCCCCCAGCGACGAGCTGCGCCGCTGGTTCAGGCACCGGCCGGAAAGATGGGCGGAATTCAGGCGGAAGTACGCCGAAGAGCTCGACGCTCCAGAGAAAGCCGGCCTCGTAGAGAGCCTGGCGGACAGGGCGGACCGGGGCAACCTGACCCTGCTGTATGGAACCAGAGACCACGAGCACAACAACGCCAGAGTGGTGGAAGAAGCGGTCCGCCGGTGTCTGGAAGAGCCATCCCCACCGTGAAAACAACCAAATGGTAAGCCGATAAAGGAGAGGAATTTCGCGGACGAGCCACCGTTTTCTTCTCGCTAAAAGCAACCGCTAAACGGGAACGGAAGGTTCGGAGGGGTTAAAAGCCGTCAGGGTGGCTTGAGGAGCACTGGAAAGCCGGGGGTGGCAAGATGGGTATGCTTTCTCAATATGTGGACGGAGGCTCACTGGAGCGGTTCTTCCCGGCCCAGCAGGACTATCTCGAAAGGACAGTAAATAGCGCCGGCCGTACAAACCGTCTCGCAGTCGGTACAGTAATTGCAGTCTTCAGCCCTGACCACCACGGCCTTTCCGTTCACCAGCGCCACGGCACCGGTGGGGCACCATTGCACGCAATCGCCACAACCGGTACACTGCTCGATATTGATTTCCGGTGTCGCTCGTTTCATTGTTCCACTCCAATTCACTCCGGTTGCCGGTCAGCGTCAACCACCGCTTTTTCATTATCGGACACGAACCCGCCGCCGGGATACGACTTTTGTCGGAAGCCTACATCATTTCCCGGAGTTTTTCCGGAGAAATCACCAGGATACGCGCCCCTTTAAGCCGGATGGCGCCGGTTTTCTCCATATGCTTGAGCGCGCGGCCGATAACATCCCGCACCGAGCCGACCATGGCCGCCATCTCGTCCTGGGTCAGGCGCCGTACCGGCGCGGGGCCACCTTCAACCACCGCCATGTCCAGCAGAAGCCTGGCAAGCCGCCCCACCACGCTGCGAAACGACAGGTCTTCCACCACGGTGGTGAGGTGGCGCAGGCGGGCGGCAAACAACTGCAAAAAATCCCGCGCCGGCGGGCAGTCTTTCAGGAGAGACAGAACCGTCTCCCCGGGTATGACGTAAACGGTCGCGTCTTCCAGAGCGGCAGCGCTCGCCGGGTTGGGGCCGCCATCGAACACGGGGACATCATTGAAGCTGTCTCCCCGCCGGGCGACCAGTAGTACCTGCTCCCTGCCTTCCGCAGAGCTTTTGAAAACGCGTACCTGCCCCGATGCGACGACGTAGAGCCCGCGGCAGGCCTCCCCTTCCAGGAACAGGACTTCCCCCCGGCCAAAAGAGAGCTCCAGCACCTCCCGGGCGATCCGCTCGATGCCGTCGCTGCCGAGGGAAGAAAAGTAGGGCAATGTTCTCAACAAATCTGCCGCCGAGCTCATAAATTACTCCCGCGCACCATAGGTAAACACCCAAATCTTAACACAGTCCGGCACCAGCCGCACAGAAGAAGGCAGCAACACGACAAAAGTCGTATCATTATCCCTACCGGCAATGTTAGATTAAAATCAAGTCACTGGCAAAAACCTCCAGGCGAGAGGAGGACTGACATGGTCTATAATAAATCCTGTCCGGGTTCCAGGACGATACGGGAACCGAGGCCGGAGGAAATAAACTGCCCCGGCTGCGGTATCGCGGTGGAAATCTGGACGGACGAACTGAAGGCTACCTGTCCCGGATGCGGGGACAAGGTATACCGTGCCCAGCAGGCTTCCTGTATCGATTGGTGCCCGCACGCCAGGGACTGCGTCGGTCCCGAGGTATACGAGAGGCTGAGGCCGGGATTGGAAGAGGAGTTGACCGGCACGGATTCGCCGCTGGCGATCGTGGAGCGGGAGCACGAACGCGCTCTGGAGATGCTCGGCCTGCTGCGCGGCGCCGGCATCTGCCTCAAGATGGGGACAAATAAGGGCGAGGCTCCGATACGGGAAAGAGGCCTCGAGCACCTGGCCAAGGTACTCGGCTTCTTTGAAAAGGACCTGGGTCTGCACTTCCGTCGTGAAGAAGAAGTGCTCTTCCCTTCCCTGGAAAAACACCTGGGAGTGGAGAAAAGTCCCACCCGCCGGCTGCTCCAGGAACACCGGGAGGTATGGGAGTATTATGAACGGCTGCGGGACAAACTTGGCGAGCTGCAAGGAAACGAGAGCGGACCGTCCGCAGCCCGGGCGACTGAAGTCCAGGACATCAGCCACCGCATCGAGCAGTTTCTAAAAGAACACATCAGAAAAGAAAACGAGTCTCTTTTCCCGCTAACCAGGGGGCTGCTTTCCGGCCAGGAACTGGAGAGAGTACCGGAAAAGCTGCGCGCCGTGAAATAACCGGGGGAGAAGCTTAAATGTGCCAGCGCTGCGGGTGTACCGAATATATCCGCCAGGGAAAGCCGGCGGTGTTAAAGCGAGCGGTGGAAATCATCCGGGAGCTGGGGGTGACACCGGCCAACACCGAAGACTACGAGGAAATCGAGAGTATTTCCAGGTTTATCGCCCCTTTCGGCGCGGTAGATGACGAAGTTTACGAGACGGCTGCCTGGATGTCCAGTTTACACATGGACATGAGCCGGCTGAAGAGGTACGAAAGCTACCAGGCCCATGCCAGGGCGTTCAGAGACGTTTTCTCCCGTCTGCCGGCAAAAGGCTCACCGAAACACATCGCCACCGCTTATCACCAGCTGGAGCAGCTCAGCCGGGAACTGAGCGAGACCGACCTGGCGGCAACGGGCCCGGAGACAAGAGAAACAGTCCGGGCGGTGAACCGGGTCCATGACGGTCTGGCAGCCAGGGAGGAAAAACTCAAACAGCGTTACGGCCTGTAACGGTTGCGTCCGGAGCCGGAATGTCCGGGCGGGCCGGGGCTTACTTCCGGAAAGCTCAGGGCTGAACTCACCGCGAACCGGCCCGGGAAGGCCAAGGCGGCGTTCTTCCTTTGAACGCTTTCCGGGGGGCGGCAATCCAGAAGGCGATACAGGCAAGGCCGTAGCTTATCATGCAAAGAATAAAGGCGATAGAGTAACTCCCGTAGACGTCATAGATATAGCCGCCCAGCCACGGCCCGATGACACCCCCGATACCCAGCCCGGTAAGCAACAACCCGGCAATGGCGCCGAAGTTCTTTCCGTGGAAAATATCGGCGGCGCCGGCGGTTACCGTAGGCGTGAAGAAACCGCTACCGTAACCGGAGCAGACAGCGTAAATATACAGCAGCCAGGGCCGGGTGGTGTCTTCCACTGAAATCAGGGCGAGCAGTGCCGCGATGGTCAGGATAACCGACAGCGTGATGGTCGTCTCCCGACCGATCCGGTCAGAGATACCGGCGGACAGCTGCCCGGCGACCTGAAACAGACCGAAGAGGGCGAAGATGGAGGCAGCGAAGGTGCTGCTGTAGCCGGCATCCTCGACGAATTTTACCTGGTGGGCAAGTACCAGATAGGTGCCGATACCCCAGAAGAGGAAGTAGGAAAGCATGAGGAGCCAGAGCCGGTAGGTCTTTACCGCCCGGCCGAGTGTCCAGTCGTTCTCACCCGGATTACCGGACGGGGAGGCGGGAGCTTGAGGCGGCACCGGCGGGTATGATTCACCGGCACCGTAGGCTTTCAGCCCTTTGCTTTCCGGGCGATACTGGAAAAAGAACAGGTAAAGGGGTACAAGAACGGCCGCCAGGGTGACAGCCAGGACGATATAGGCATCCCGCCAGCCCAGGCGAGATATGGCAAACTCCGCGTAAAGACCGTAGGTCAAACTGAGACCGGCCCCCACCTGGCCGAGGCCGCTCGCCAGGCCGCGCCGCCTGGCGAACCAGTTAGCCAGCGCCGGAGCCAGCAGGGGCCAGCCGCAAAGAGCCGTCCCTACCGGCATCAAGATGCCCACGAAGAGGTAAAAGTGCCACAATTCCGAGGCGAAAGCACAGCTTACCGTAGCCAGGCCGAGAACGGCGATACCCAGGGGCATAACCCGCTGGGGTTTCCAGCGGTCTCCCAGGCTGCCGGCAACCGGCGCCACGAAGCCGTAAACGAGCAGGTTAAGCGACAGCATAAAGGCGGTATCGCCGCGACTCCAGCCGAACTCGTCCAGAATTACCGGGAAGAAAACGGAGAAAGAATGCCGGATGCCGTAGATTAAAGTCATACTGAGGACGGTGATAGCGACGATAATCCAGCCGTAATGAAGCGACGGTCTTTTGACTATTTCAGGACCCCTTTCCGAAGCGGCTCACACGGAAAGCCTCGATTTCAGTGGCGGACCGGCCGGTGGCAATCAGTTCGGCGATGATACGGCCGGTTACCGGACCGAGCAGGATACCTTTTTTCCAGTGGCCGGTGGCCAGGTAGACTCCTTCCCAACCCGGGACCGCGCCGATTACGGGCAGGCCGTCAGCGGATAGCGGTCTCAGGCAGGCGGTCTGCAGCACCACTTCCGCTGCGGTCATTGACGGAACCATCGTCACCAGGTTATGCAACAGCTCGTCCCGCCCTCCGGCAGTGGGCCCTTCGCTGAAGCCGGCGTCCCGGTGGGTAGCCCCGTGGTAGACCTGACCGTCGTGCCGGGTGGTGGTGTTGTAGCTGGCATTCCAGGCCAGCAGGGTGGTAAACGGGGGCCCGGGAGCCCTGACTCTCAGTGTCTCTCCCTTTTGCGGGCCTACCGGAACGGAAACGCCCAGCAGGGAAGAGGCTGTCCCGGCCCAGGGGCCCATCGCCAGCACGGTGAAATCGCAGGTAATCTCACCCGATTCCAGCTGCACCGCGGTGATTCGCTTTCCCCGGCACTTTAGGCCGGTGAAACGGCCGTAACGGATTTGCGTCCCGTATTTTTCGGCGGCCTGCGCCAGAGCCAGGGTGCAGCCGTAGCTGTCTACCTCGGCCGCATCCTCGATGCAGGCAGCCCCTGCTACCCGGCCGGAAATCCGCGGCTCCATGGAACGGACGGCAGCGGTACTCAGTAGACGGATGTTATAACCCAGATGGCGGAGCACATCCACCCTTTCCCGCAACTCTGCCGCCTCTGACCGGGTGAAGGCGAGGACGAGCATGGCGGTCTGGCGAAAGTGGTAGTCAATGCCGGACTCGGCGGGCAGGTGCCCGGCCAGCTCGCGGTGCATCCGGAAGCTTTCTATGGAAAGCGGCAGCCTGGTTTCCAGGTATTCCGGGGACTCTCCGAGCGGGTTCAAAATACCGGGAGCGAAACCAGAAGCGTGGGCGCCGATACTGTCTTTCTCCACGATGATTACTTTCAGTCCGGCTTTACCCAGGTAATAGGCAACGGCACTGCCGATGGTTCCGGCGCCCACCACCACTGCATCTGCCTTGTCAACTTTCAAGCCTGCCCTCCTGGGCCAGTTTTTCACCGGGTCATTCCCGGAAGAGAGGTCACCCGAAGAGGTATCACGGCGAACGTGGTTACTGGCATTATATCAGGTTTTTCCAACCGGCTCTAACGGCGGGCCGAAGGGTAGGATTGGCCCAATCCGGGGTTTTTCCTCATGAATTGGGAGCAACAGGCACTGAACCGGAGCAAACCAAGCAAGCAAACCGGAAATGGGTTCCGGCTGAATAAAACGGGGGCCGGATTATCAGTCCGTCATCACGGCGGTATAGATACCCTCGGTGTGAATGCCGTAGTACATCCGCTGGCTCTCGCCGAAATCTACCACGGTGACATCGCTGGGAGCGTGGTATCCGTCAGCGCGCAGGACCAGCCGCGGAGAAGTCAGGGCTTCGCCGTTATGGTCTATAGAGAGCGCGTATACTCCTTCATACGAGTTGCAATAGAGCTTGATGTCTTCGCCATCAACAACCAGCTCCGGGCCGTCTATCTGGTCCCGCATCTCCTCGTTACGACTGTCCACCACTATCGAGCCGGGAGTCCAGTTCAGGCCGTCCGTAGAGGCGGCGCTTACCAGGTAGTCAATGGACACCGGCTGACCGTTGAAGGGGTCGGTTTTACCGAACCGGTTTTCGCCCGCCGAGCCCCGGTACACCATGAGGTAGGTACCATCGGCAAGGCGGGCCACCGTGGCGGCGGCCACACTTTCGACATCGTGCTCTCCCTGCTGGGCGGTCATTATCCTGAAGCCGTCTTCCAGCACCCAGTCCAGACCATCAGTGGAGATGGCGCTGACGATGCCGGCTTCTGTACCGGGGGCGGCATCAGCCGGCGAACCCTGAAAATACATACGCCACCGGGCCGGCTCTCCGGATGGCGTCAGGGGGGCTTGCCCTTCCGGGAGGCCTATCACGGACGGAAAGGTAGCCCATTTCAGGCGGACACCCTCTTCCTGAACCCAGTTCTTCCCGTCCTCCGAGACGGCGGAATAGACCTGTCCTTCGAAATCGGGCGCCTCCGGTTCCAGTGAGTAGTACATCCGCCGCCTGCCGTCATCAAGCTGCACCACGTCAGCATCGCAGTAAGTACCGGGAATAATCAGCTTTTCCTCCTGCCATTGTTCTGCGGTGGCCGGGCCGGACGGGGTGAACGCTGACTCTGCCGGGATGGTAAACGCACCCTCCAGGAAGACGGGACTGTTACCCAGCCGGATGGTAGAGGCATTCACGGACGTTTCTTCGCCGTAGATATCAGTCATCCGGACTGCTCCCGCTTTTTCCAGGTCAAGGCTGCCGTCACCCCACAGCACATAGATTTCCTCTCGGTCCACCAGAAAGCGGTACCGGCCGGGAGCAAGTTTCTCCGCGGCAGTAAAAGCACCCAGTTTCTGCACCAGGGTCTCCAGAGCGTGATAGGCCGGCCTCTTCTCGCCATTGGCGCCGACGAGCGCGGCTTGCCGGAACTCGGGCGGAGCGAAGGAAGGAGCACGGAAAGAAGTATAGAATATCTTTTCCGCACCGTGGGCGAAGGAAAGCGCATAGCTTTTCAGCATAATATCGCCGTGCTCTTCCAGAGACACTTCCCGCCCGTCACGGGTCTTTCCGGACAGGTGCTGGGCCTCGGTCACCCAGATGGGCTTATCGACGTCATGTGCCGAGAGCAGGTCTCTGAAAGCGGGGATGTTCAGCTCGTCGCTGGCGCCTATGGAGTGGATATTGGCGATATCGAAAAACCGGCTGCCAGAAGGAGACCATCCAAGACTCCATACCGGCCATTCCGGCGTGGAGCACTTTCGCTTCCGGGTCGGCTTCCTTCACCGCATGGTAGGTGGCTTCCAGTACCTTCAGATAGTCTTCCGACGAACCGGAAAAAAAGGTGTGAAAGTCCTCCTGCATACTCGGTTCGTTGCCGGCTTCCCAGTACTTAATCGGGTATTTCAGTCCGGGCATATCGTCCGTTCCATCACCGTCGTATCTTTCCACCAGTGCGGAGACAAAGCGCCGGTAAGCTTCCATGTCATGAGGCTTGCGTCTGCCGGTACCGATTTCTCTTTCGAAGATGATACCGCCGGCGCCGGGCTGCCCCCATCCGGCCTGGTCCCAGTCAGCAAAAAACCAGATGGTGGCCACGGTACCGAAGTTAAAACGCTGGATATCCTGAACATACGCATCAATCTCACGCCAGTCATATTTCCCTTTTTCCTTTTCCACATGGCCCCAGACAAACGGCCCCGGGTGCGGCCGGTCCCATCTGGCTCCCAGCTCAGCCAGGGCGGGAGCATCATGACCGGCGCCGAGAAAACCGATTGGCGAAGCGAGGACTTCCTCCGGTATGGCGGACGGAGCAGGGGAGGGACCGGTCTCTTCCGACGAATCCGGCATCGGAGACGGCTGAGGCACAGCGGGCGCGGGCGTTACCCCGGGCGCGGAAGGCGCTGCCGGTGGAAGAGGCGCCGGAGAAGGCCCGGCTTCCGGAGCACAGCCAGTCAGCGCCACCAGAATAACCAGTAGTGAAACCAGAATAGCCTTTGTTCGGTTCATTTTCAGCCACCTTTTCCTCAGCTTAATTTATGAAACGTCTGCCGCCAAACCGCGGCATGCGTGAGCCCTGATGTTACCTGATTTCCACCCGGTAATCCCATCCTTCATCCGTACCCATCACGTCCCGGGCAAAATGGTGGTACCGGTCACTCTCCGCCTCGGCGAAGATGATGAATTCCACCGTATCACCGGTTTCCAGTTCCAGGTCCGCCAGCGGAAACTGAAGGGTAACGTAGTTTTCACCGGTTCCTCCACCTACTTTTTTGCCGTCCCGCCATTCCCCCACGCCTTCCTCACCGGATGAATCGAAGAAGGTATACTGCATGAACTCGTACATCTGGTCATCGGCTTCCGGCGGTGAGCCGAACCATGCTTCCATGGCGAGGTCACCGCCCACGAAGTTCATCACGGCGCCGGAGGACGCGTCAGCGTCCGTATTGGCAACAATATCGATGCACATCTGCTCGACGCGGTTGCCCTCGTATTCCAGCGGGTAGACGGGCAGCTCCCCATCAAGCTCGCATTTGAAGTAAAGATACTGATCGTCATTGGTGATGGACACCTTGACCATATCAGACGGAGAAAACTCTATCATCTGCGGCGGAGACCCTTCCCCGAGCCAGAAATCACCTGCCGGGTCTTCAAAGACATAGGCTTGGCTCCAGTCAATGTCCACGTTTTCCATCACTGCCGGGGGCGTGCCGGGCGGTTCTTTTCCGTCCATTGACGGCTGTTCCGTTTCCCCGCAGCTCTGAATCTGAGACCACGGCCCGCTGACAACACCGAGAAAGGCCCGCTGCATGGGGTCTTCAGACAGGTAAATAAACAGTCCTTCTTCTTCTTTCCGGAAATACTGCATATGGTTCCGGGTACCGGGCCGGTCCGGGGGAGTAAAACTTCTTTCGTCCACCAGCATCCAGCCGGCAGCCTGTTCCCGGTACCACGACCCCACTTCCCCCAGACCATCGGCGATGAAGTACCAGTTATCCTCCAGGTCCGGGGGAATAGAGAGGAAAGATACCAGAGGAGGCGGGGGGTCCATCTCCTCCGCGCCCGGATAGACCGGAAAACCGCGCTCCTTATCTTCAGTATCCGCCGGTAGCGCGGATGATGCCGGAGCGGCCTTTTCCGGCAGTTCTGCCGTAACTTCTTCAGCCGACGGGGCGTTTTCCGGCCGGGAAGGAGAAGTTTCCGAAGTAACCGGAGGCGTCCGGGAAGGTTCCGGCACGGAGACTTCCCCCGGGGCCGTCGGCGAAGGAGGAGCCGGCGCTTCCGGTGCGACTGTTCCGGCGCCGCAACCGATTAGTAACAGGGAAATCCCCAGCAGGGCCGCATAGCACGGCAATTTTTTCATAGTCCTTTCCCTCCATTAATTGCCGGAGATGGCACCGGATAGCGGCTTCCGGGTTCAGGAACGCTTAACCGGGTCTCGGCTCTTATCAGGTTCATCGTCGAGTTGATGGTCTCCAGATTGCCGTCCGCGGTGTGAACGGCACCGCACTGGAGACAGCCGATATCATCATAGTAACGCAAGAGCTGGCCGCCGCATTTCTGGCACCGCATACGCCGCCTATTTTTCAGCGTTCTCTTCACATTCATGGCTGTTCCTCCTTCTGGTTCGCAGCCAGTTTATGAGAGCAGAGCAAAATACGTTCTAAACAAACGGCCTTTTCCGCTTAATATTTCCTAAAAACCGCGAGGAAACGCCGCCCGGGAACGCACGCCGGGCATTGAAAGGTTAGAGAGAAAACAAACAAATAGTTCCGGGGCACCGGAGGGACAGACAGTGTCCCGACAGCACGACCTGACGGCGGAGAAAGGCCGGATAAGCTGGAATACGGAGCTATTCAGGGGACTTGCGCGGTCTTCCCCTTTTTTTCCAGCCCAGAGTCTTCAGGAAAGCTTCCACGGCCACGTCATCGAGTCCGGTCAGGGTGATGGGAGTATCCGGGTTGATACGATAGCGGTTCCGCCTGCCTTCGCGAATTTTAGTAATGTAATCCGCCTTGAGCAAATCGGCGATAATTCTCAAAGTCGCCCGCTCGGTGATGCCGATGATTCCGGACAACTCCCTGGCGGTGATTCTGGGTTGCCGGGCGATGTGGCTGAAGACCAGGGCATGGTTGGTCAGAAACTTGAATTCAGACAACAGGTTGTTACCTCGCTCTGCTGGTTTGGTGACAGCCGCTCACAATGATGATTATCCTTTCATGTGAAATAATTCAGAGAGTTTATAACATACTTTCCGGATAATTACAAGTACTTTATCGCTATGACGATATGGTAATATTTGATTATTTTGGAAAAAATTCACGCTCATTTCCGGATAAAGCGGGAGAAATTTTCTTAATCCGGGTAAAAATTAATTTTGGATGCTATTGACAATGCGGTTTTTCTGATTTAATATTCCTGTAGAAGGTAACATCTGAAATATTTCAGTTCATAAAATACAGGACACAAAAATCATTAAAATCAAGTACACACAGGAAGCAAAAATAAGGGGGGATGCAGGATGAAAGCCAAGTTAAGGAAACCGCTCAACAAAGTATCCTGGTTTTTCCGGGTAAACAGTATCTTCCGCAATACGCACTGGCCGGTACGGGTGCTGGACATTCTGGAATCAAAGTACCATCTGAGGCCAGAAGATATGCTGCGCCTGGGGTACATCCGGAAACGGATGGCACGGGGAAAGCTTAACCAGGACTTCATCTATATTTTCGATAGCGTAGAAGCCCGCGAGCGCAATGTATCGGTGCGGAAGGCAAAAGACCTGTACAACAATTCCGACCTGATTATTTTCCGGGGAAACCTGTTCCGGGATGGAACGGTCCATGTCAGAAACATCAGGAGCTCCGGCAGCGAAAAGGGCCAAATAGAGACAGCGTCATAGCACGCGGTGAAGGTCAGTTGCGCCGGAAATGGCGCGGATTTGAACGGGCGAAATGGAGAGAATAGAAAACGGAGGAAGGATGAAGTTCAGACTTTGTCCCTGCTGCGGGCGGAAAGGACTTTACAAAGTCCCCCGCAGCTATGAGCGTTGTCGCTGTTGCGGCCTGCACCGGATAATTCTTCCCGGCCAGGATTTCTAGGATTTAAACTGATCTCCGAGCCAGTCCCTTTTTCCGGCTAATTCGAGGCGGTGGTCTTTCCCGCCCATAATACGTCTGTCTTTTTTTCAAGTAGCCTGCCGGGGACCAGAAGCCGGCGTCAGGCATTTAAGCCCCTTCGCTACCGGAAGGTCATTTGGGGATATATTTATCCCTGATGGCCTGATGCTGCGGAAACCTTGTCCGCTCCATAAACTCGTCGAAGGATATTCCTTTCTGAGGCAGGCTTTTACAAAATTCGGCGTCCCTTCCTTTTTCCCTGACCCCTCCCCACAAGTCGAGCAGCGCCTTCATTACCGTCTGAACTGAGAGTGTGGGATAGAAGACTATCTTGTAGCCCCATTCCTCAAACTGGCTTATCGAATGTCGGTTATAGCCGGCGGCCACCATCAGGGGGCCTTTTACCTCTCTGGCCACCCGGACGAATACCTCTTTCTTCTGGAGCGGCACCGGTGGCTCCTGCACCCATATGGCATCGGCACCGGCCTCCAGGAAAAGGTTGGCCCGCCTGATTGCCTCATCGACGCCGCCGCTGATGGCGCCGATGGCGTCAGTACGGGCAATGAGCACAAAATCGTCATCATCGATAGAGTCGCGGGTGGCTTTCAGTCGCCCGACCATTTCACCGGCGTCCAGCAGGGTCTTGTTCATGTGGAGACCGCACTGGTGCTTCTCGAGGTCTTCAATATGGATTCCGGCCACTCCGGCTTTCTGGAACTCGCGGGCGGTACGAGTCATATTCAGGGCATCTCCATAGCCGGTATCCGAATCAGAGATGACCGGAATGTCCACCGCGTTGACGATATTGCTGGCCTGCCGTACCATCTCGGTCATGGTCATCAGCCCCAGGTCAGGCGCGTTCAGGACGGCCGCAGAGGCGCCTGCTCCGGACATATAGACCGCTTCAAAGCCGAGGGACGCGACGATGCTGGCACTGAGCGGATCCTGAGAGCCGGGCATAACTATGGTCTCTTTACCCGCCAGCATTTTCCGGAAAACTGTCGTTTTTTTCATAATACCGGACCTCACAGATTATTTCTGGAGAGCTTACTATCAGTTTGCTGACATACCGGCCAGCTCTTCGAACACTTTTATCACGGAGGTAACGTCTTCTTTACTGAAGCCGCGGGCGTCCGCCATCCGGCAAAGATTATAGGCGGTACTGGCCACCAGAAGCGGCACGTTCATTTCCCGGGCAGTATCCATAATAATCCCGGTGTCTTTGGTAAAGATGGTGACCGCCGCCCGGGGAGTGAAGTCCCGGGAAATCATCGCCGGACCCATACTGCGCAGCACAAAGCTATCTCCGCCGCTTTTCCCGACGACCTCGGCTACGGTAGGCAGGTCCAGCCCGAGCTTTTCTGCCATCATCATCGCCTCAGCAACGGACATGATATTGGCGCTGACCAGCATCTGGTTTATCAGCTTCACCGACTGGCCCTGCCCCACTTTACCCACGTGAAAAACACTGGTGCCCATAACTTCAAGGATATCCCGGTTTTCTTTCACCACCTCATCTTCCCCACCCATAATAAAGGTAAGGGTACCTTCTCCCGCCTTGATGTATCCGCCGCTTACCGGGGAGTCAATAAGGTTAACCCGCTTCTGCCGGGTGATTTTTTCCACGGAGAGTATTTCCGCCGGGGACAGGGTGCTGGTGATGATGAGGGTGCTGCCGGGACGCATGCCACTCAGCACCCCGTCCGGAGAAAGGACACAGTCCTTTATCTGGGAATAGCCGGGGACCATCACCACGACGGTATCACTGGCTTCACCCGTTTCTCGGGCGCTACCGGCGATTTTAGCCCCCATCTCTTTCAATTCGGCGAGAGGTTCCGGGAAGATATCAAACACGGTCAGCGGATATCCCGCCTTCACCAGATTGGCAGCCATGGGCTTACCCATGGAACCCAGACCGATGAAACCTATCTGCCTGCTCTTCATTTATATACTGCTTCCCCTTTCTATATTATTCTGTTCTCCGGATCACTTTTCCTCCGGGTAAAACCTTAAACTAATATATCAGAAATAAGCCGGCCAGAACAATCCGGGCCGGCACAGAGGTGTGACGTAAATCATATACAGGAAGTCGGGGTTAACATATGCTTGGCTCAGAAATAATATCCGGGTAAGTCTGCGAACAGGCTCGAGGAGGGGGAAAATGTTTCCGAAACGGCGTCTTTTGCCGCGGGTTGGGCTGCTCCTGCTGGCCGCCAGCTTTTTACCGGGGTGTGCGCAGCCAGCGGAAATCCCCGTCCCTACCCTGGCGCAAACCGAAGAGAGTGCCTGGATGGAAGTAGAACTAACCGATGTAGCCACGGGAGAAAAGTTCCGGATAAGTGATTTCAGGGGCAAACCTATTCTGCTGGAGAGCTTCGCGGTCTGGTGCCCAACCTGCCTGGCACAGCAGAAAGAGATGGCAAAAATGCGGGCGAACGGGGGAGAAGATATCGTCCACATCTCCCTGGACACGGATCCCAATGAAGACGCGGACAAGGTAAGGGAACATATGGAAAGAAACGGCCTGGACTGGTATTTTGCCGTCTCGCCGGTGGAGCTTACCGAAGCGTTAATCAGCGAATTCGGACTCAAATTTGTCAACGCCCCGAGAGCGCCGGTGGTCTTAATCTGTGAGGACGGCTCGTCAAGATTTTTGAGGAGCGGCGTCAAACCGGTCGACGAGCTGGAAGCAGAAGTGGCGCAGGGTTGCCCGTAATGGAGCAGATATCCGAGCTGGGAGCGGCCTTTGTCCTGGGCCTGTTGACGCCTCTCGGGGCGGTCTGCGTGCTGCCGCTATACCCGGGCTTCCTGGTATACCTGACCAGCCAGCTTTCCGGGAAAAAGCCGGGCCGGGGGACCATTATTTTCTTCGGCGTCATTATAACCAGTGGTGTAATCCTGTTCATGGTGGTACTGGGGTTGATCTTCACCACCGTTCTTCAGGTGTCATTAACCAATGTTATCAGTATCGTCTCGCCAGTCGCTTTTGGCATCCTGCTGGTTATCAGCCTGCTGCTGATATTCAACGTGGACGTGGGCAAACTGTTCCCCAGGGCGGATGCACCTACCGTCCGGAATCCCTGGTTGAGCGCTTTCCTTTTCGGTTTCTTTTTCGGCGCCATAGTAGTACCGTGCAATCCCCTGTTTATCGCCGCTCTGTTCACGCGCACCATATCTGCCATGGGGTTCCTGGAAAACATCCTCCGGTTTTTGTTCTTCGGCATAGGCATCGGTTTCCCGCTTCTGGTATTGGCCGGACTCTCGGCGACGGCTACCGATACGATAATCGATTTCCTGACCAGACACCGGAGAGTAATAAATCTCATCGCCGGACTGATTATGCTGGGGATATCACTCTATTACCTGATATTTGTCTTCCGCGTTTTCGGCCAGGGAGGATAAAAATGAGAAAGTTTTATTTACTGTTCATCAGCGGCAGCCTGCTGGTCATGCTGCTGGCCGGCTGCGCGCAGCCGGCGCCGGAACGGTCAGATTCCACGCCGTCTCCGGAATCGGCTGCGGAGCCGGAATATGAAATAAAGACGGACGCCGAAGGGACAAAATACATCGTGCACCCGGCGAAAATAGTGGGCGGCGGGCCGCCCAAGGACGGAATTCCATCCATAGATGACCCGGAGTTTGTCTCCGTTGAGGAGGCAGATGAGTGGATAGAAGACAACGAACTGGTCATCACCATCATCCATAAGGGGATGAAAAGGGTTTACCCGCTGCAAATAATGGTCTGGCACGAGATTGTGAATGAGACGATAGGAGGTGACCCGCTCCTGATAACTTACTGACCGCTTTGCGGCTCAGGCGTTGCCTTTGAGCGAGTTATCAACGGAGAGGCGGTCGAGTTCGGCACGTCCGGGAAGTTATACAATTCCAACCTGGTGATGTACGACCGGAAGACGGATACTTACTGGAGTCAGCTCGATGGCCTGGCCATCGTCGGGGAGCTGACGGGAATGAAGCTGACCATGATTTCGGTGAATACGGTGACGTGGGGCGAGTGGAAGGAGGCACATCCGGGCTCGGAGGTGCTCAGCCAGGATACCGGTTTTTCCCGGCCCTATGGACAAGACCCTTACGGAAACTACTATGAAGAAAGCTACCTGCTTTTCCCGGTGGAAAACGAAGACGTATCACCGGTACACCCGAAGACGACCGTTTACGGAGTGGAAGTAAACGGGGCGTTTCAAGCCTACCGGGAAGAAGACCTGGAAGAACTGGAGGAAATAGTGGACACGGTAGGCGGAGCGGAGATAAAGATAGTCAGGGATGGCATGGGCGCGGTCAGCGTCACCAACCCGGACACGGGAGAAGAGATAGTGGCGGAGAGAGGGTTCTGGTTTGCCTGGTACGCTTTTCATCCGGAGACAGAACTTTACCAGCCCTGAGAGAAAGCCGGAAAACAGGGGAACGCGGCTGACCCTGCCGGCGGGAAACAACCGACCAAAGGTAAAAACCACCGTGACCCGGCCGGCTTGAATTATCACTCAACAACGCGGTCTTCTTTTCCCTTAAAAACTGGCCTGTTGCCAAAAAGCCTTAAAAGAGTCCAAAATTTGCCAGTTGCCTATTGACTTTTTACTCAACACGGTTTAGACTTATCGTGTATCCTAAGGTTTGGCAGGTGAACTCATGGAAGAAGCAAGAGAATTTGGCGCCCGCCTGAGAGAACTGAGACGGCTGGCCCTGTTGACCCAGCGCCGTCTGGCGGAGCTGATAGATGTAGATTTCTCCTACCTGAGCAAGATTGAAAACGGCGTGCTGCCTCCGCCCAGTGAAAAGGTCATCTCCCAGATGGCGGAGGTGCTGAACGCAGACAAAGATGAACTGCTGCTTCTGGCCGGTAAAGTCCCCGCAGATATCGCGGAAATGCTGAAAAACAGGAAAACCCTGGAGCTGCTACGGTCAGAGAGCACGCGCAAAAAGGTAAGCGCAGAAAGAAGCGGCGGAACGGCACTCCTGGAGAAAGCTCGTAACCTCCCCAAAATACCACTGCCCGCCTTTAGCCTTAACGGCTTTGCCAGGGTGGCGCTGGCCCTCCTGCTGGTGATTGCGGTGGGGAGCTCATTATGGTTCGTTTCGCCGCAGCCGGCCAAAGCAGTGGACTTCAGCTTCCCTTCACTTCCTTCAGAAGGCACTCTGGGCAGCACCTATACTTTCACGGTAAAGGTTGATATATCTGCCCAGGACGTCCTGCCGGTGCAGACAGTAGACATGTGGATATACAAAGCAAACGATATGAGCAACTACAAAGCCACTTTGACCACTCTGCCACTGGATGATGGAACTTCCAAGAACTACACGACCGGCCAGACAGGCGGCGGTGCCGCTGGCGTTTCCGCCAGCGCTGCTTCTTCCTGGGGTTACGGCACCGGCACGCGCAAAGGCTATGGTTACCGTGACCCGGAAGGCACGGGGTGGCACGACCCTCTGACCGGAAGTGGCGGCTACGGGTATACCGGTTCCGGCATTACCGGAGATACCACTTATATCACGTTCACCATAACCTGGACGCCGCCAAGTGATTGGCCGGAGGGCAGCTACAAAGTCCGGGCCTTTGTCAACGGTGATAACGCGAAGAAGTTTTCCGGCACCAGCGGTGCGTTTACGCTGAGCGCCCCCACCGCGGCGGTGGTTGGCGGAGCGGTAACGGAGACCGCGCCTCTGGCTGACGTCATTGACGAAAACGGCGTCTTTACCGATAACAAAGTCATAAAATCCGGTGACGGCAACGTTGAAATCAACATCCCACGCGACACCACCGGCCAAACCGCAAGCGGGGAACCGCTCAGCGAAATAACAGTGGTGCGAACGACTCCACCGGCACCACCGGCGAACACCAGGACCATTACCCTGGACTATGACCTCGGGCCGGACGGGGCGACTTTCGACCCACCGATAAGCCTGACGTTTACCTACAATCCGTCACAAATACCGGAAGGCGCCGACCACGAGAACCTGTCCATCGCTTACTACGACGCCGATTCCGGACAGTGGGTGGAGCTTGATGCTGGTGATATCGAAGTCGACCCGGCAACAAATACGATAACGGCCCGGATAAGTCACTTCACCTACTTCAGCGTCATCGTACACTCGGCGCCGGCGGAATTCACCCTGAGCGATCTGGTAATATCGCCGTCCGAGGTTGATGTGGCCGAAATGGTGGACATCAGCGCTTCCATCACCAATACCGGTGACCTGGGCGGTGATTACAAAGCAGTGCTGAAGATCAACGGCAAGACCGTCTCTACCAAGACGGTAACTCTGGATGGCGGAGCCAGCGGAACGGTAACGTTTACCACCGTCCGGGGAAGCGCCGGTACCTACACGGTGGACGTTAACGGCCAGACCGGCACGTTCACGGTCAGGGAGCGCGCGCCGGTAATAATCACTGCGCCGCCGATAACCATACCGGAACAGCCGACACCACCGGCTCCGGCACCGACAGCACCGACGGTTACCCCGGCGCCACCGGCACCGACACCGGCGCCAGTGAATCCGTGGCTGCTGGCCGGTATCGCGATAGCGACGATAATAGTAGTCGGTCTGGTTCTCTGGCTGGTAGCCTTCCGGAACGAGTAAGACCGACAGTGGCAACGACCAACCCCCGGGACTTTTCTCAAGCCCCATCCCGGGGGTTCCTTTTTTATAGGGAAGCAGGCTATATGGTATACTCAAAGCAGGGGGAAAAAGCATGTCCAGGGCATTACTGATCTGGAACGCGGTTCTTACCGTATTACTGGTGGCGGGGCTGGGGATACTGGGGTACTATCTTTTCCACCTGAACCAGGTGGTTTCCGTCCTGACCGAGGATAACCTGACCCTGCATGAAGCCGTCAGTCATCAGGCGACGGTCATAAACCAGCAGACCGAGGTTATCAACCAGCAGTCCAAAGTTATTGACCAGAACGTGAATGTGACCTACCAGGAATACTACGATACTCTGGAGAAGAACGAAGCCACCATGGAAGAGATGGCGATACTTATAAGCAGATACGAAGATATGGTCAATAAAGACGCGGCTTATTTTAAAAAGATAAGCGAACACCTGGAGGGCCTGTCCCTGGTACTTCCCCAGTGGCAGGAGGCCAATTAGTTCCGGTTACCCGCACCGGATTAACGGAGGAACTACTCCACGGTTACGCTTTTAGCCAGGTTACGCGGATAATCTATGGGGCAGCCCCGGTGTTTCGCCGTGTAGTAAGCCAGTAACTGCAGTACCACGGTATTTACCACCGGAGAAAAGAGGGCCCCGACCTGAGGCACCGGGATAACCCAATCGGCCAGTTCATCAACTTCTCCACTTTCTTCATCCACCACCGCAATCACCGGCGAGCGCCGGGCTTTCACTTCTTTAATACTGGTCAGCATGGCTTCAAAAGTATTGTCCCGGGCGATAATGGCCACCAGGGGAGTATTTTCCCCGAGCAGGGCAAAGGGGCCGTGTTTTAGCTCTCCGGCAGCGTAGCCCTCAGCGTGGATATAAGAGACCTCCTTTAACTTGAGGGCCCCTTCCAGAGCTACCGGATAATTTATTCCCCGGCCGATAAAAAACACGTTCTCGTACTTCGCCAGCTGACGAGCAATTTCTATTATGGGAGTTACGTTATCCAGTATCTGCTGGACCTTCCCCGGCAGCTGTCTCAGGCCCATGATAAGGTTGTCCAGCCTGCGTATATCAATCCGGGAATAGGGAAAGGCCAGCCAGTATAAAGCCATCAGCTGGGCAATGAAACTCTTGGTGGCGGCGACACTTATTTCCGGACCCGCCCGTGTATCAACTACCTGGTCTGCCACCCGGCTGGCAGTACTACCCAGCACGTTGGTAATGACGATAACCCGGCAGTTTTCTTCTTTCAGTCTTTTTATCGCCTTGAGGGCGTCCGCCGTTTCCCCGGACTGGGTGATAACAATAGCCCGGTTTTTCAGGGAGCTTTTGCCGCTGTAGTTAAATTCGGAGGCCAGCTCGGCCCTGACGGCGACACCGAACAAGTCTTCCATGATGTATTTACCCACCAGTGCAGCGTGATAGGAAGTGCCGGAAGCGAGGATGAGACTTTCTTCCATCCCGATATCCAGAGGTGAGGTCAGGTCAGCAATAGGTTCTGCAGCGGAGATATAGCCACCGATAGTGTCCCGTATCACTCTTGGCTGCTCGTGGATTTCCTTGAGCATAAAATGTTCGTAACCGGATTTCTGGGCGTCTTCCACGCTCCAGGAAACCAGGTGCGTTTTTCTGGGTGCGCTTTTGCCCCGCTGGCGGATATCTATACCGTCCCGGGTTATGACGCCGATGTCATCGTCTTCCAGATAGACAACCCGGCTGGTATAATCCAGGATTGCCGGCACGTCCGAGGCGACGAAGTTTTCCCGGTCACCAATACCGATAATCAGCGGACTGTCTTTCCGGGCAACCACCAGTTCCGGCACCCCTGCCTTCAGGACAATGATGGCGTAGGAACCTTCCAAGTCGCGGACTGCCGCCTCTACCGCGTTCCCCAGGTGGCCGTCAAAGTATTTTTCCACCAGGTGGGGTATCACCTCCGTGTCCGTCTCGGAGATAAATTTATGGCCTTCTTCAGATAGCTGCTGCCTCAGCTTCTGAAAATTATTAATCACCCCGTTATGGACAACAGCCACCCCACCGGTACAATCAGAGTGAGGGTGGGCGTTTAGCCGGCAGGGCTCCCCGTGAGTGGCCCAGCGGGTGTGGCCGATTCCGGCCACACCGGGCATAAGTGGCAGCGCTTTTTCCAGCGCCCCCACCCTGACCGCGTCTTTATACGTCTTGACGTCACTGCCGGATACGGCGATACCGCAGGAATCATACCCCCGGTACTCCAGCCGGGCCAGGCTGTGCATCAGCACCGGCTTTGCCTGCCTCTCTCCGATATATCCAACGATACCGCACATAGTGTTTAGCGCTCTCCGTTAATTTCCAGCCAATGGTAATAGAGGTTCACATCACCAGGCTCTTATCCGGCAGCCAGCCGCTGATGAGCTTCAGGGGCCGGACCTGGCTGTAGTTACCCGCGATGACACCGGACCAGGCCACCACACTGTTCCCCACACGGCATCCTTCACCGAGCATGGCGCCGATATTCACCGCGTGCAGTTCATGATTAACCTTAACCTCGCTCTGGCCGGTACAGGCACTAAAATGTCCATCAATACTACAGCCGCGGTCAATCACCGAGTCCTGTAAAATACACCCCGGGCCAACGCTGACGTCATTACCGATAACGCTGTTTTTTATCTCGGTAAACGGCGAGATGACCACATTATCGCCGATGCTGGTGGCCGGCAGGATGCACACGTGGGGGCCGATATCACACCCGTCCCCGATAACCACCGGCCCGGAGATATATGAATTGGCCCGGATAACCGTGCCTTTTCCGATACGGACCTCGCCTTTCAGGGAAACGCCGGTTTCCACAGTTCCGCCAACAGACGCCCGCACCTGATGGAGAACGGCACCATTGAGGTCCAGGATATCCCAGGGGTAGATTACGTCAAGCCAGGTTCCTTCCGTCTCCTGGCTGGTAATGGTGTGACCGGCCTTTATCATTCCATTCAGGACGTCAGGAAGGTCCAGCTCCGGCTCAATATAATCGAAAATCTCCCTGGTCAGGGAGTAAATACCGGTACTGACCACATTACCGGCGGCTTTCCCCGGTTTTTCCACTATTTCCGCCACCTTGCCCTGGTTCACGTCAATCACGCCGTACCTCGCCGGGTCAGCCACCTTTTTCACCAGCACAGCCTCAGATCCAGTGCGGGCAAACCGGACGATAGTGCCGGCGTCAATCAGGTTATCTCCGGGCAAAAGCAAAAAATCTTCCTTTATTTCTGGCTCCGCACTGGCCAGGGCGTGCGCCGTACCCAGTTGCTTGTCCTGGTTTACATAGGTTATCCTGACCCCGCATTTTTCCCCGGACCCCAGATAGTCAAATACCTGCTCTTTCCTGTAGCCAACGACGAGGATGATATCACGGATACCGCTTTGAGCCAGTGCTTCGACGACGTACTGGAGTATCGGTTTACCGGCGATGAACAGCATCACTTTCGGCCGATTCACGGTAAAAGGCCGGAGCCTTTGCCCTTCACCGGCGGCCAGGATAACCGCCTTTTTCAACGTGTCCTCCTTAAAGTATCTGTGCACCGGGGGCGATATTCCCGCTGGCAACCGCTCCCGGGCCGATAACAGCGCCATTCCCGATAATGGTACCGACGTTTATACAGGCGTTTATGCCGGTCTCTACACGGTCTCCCATGATGGCGCCTAACTTGCGCTTACCGGTATCCTCGCCGGCTACCCGTATGTTTTTCTTATCCAGGCGCAGGTTGGCAATCTTGGTGCCGGCGCCCAGATTGCACCCCTCCCCGATGAGGCTATCACCGACATAGTTATGGTGGGGAAGTTTGCTGTGGCCCATGATGATGCTATTTTTTACTTCTACCGCCGCGCCGATGTGACAGCCGTCAGCGATGGCGGTAAAAGGGCGGATATAGCAGTTGGGACCTATTTCACAGTCGGCGCCGATGACCACCGGGCCGACGATATAAGAACCGGCGCGAATGACGGTGTTCTGCCCTACAGAGACAGCGCCTTTAAGCACGGCGTTTTCCTCAATATCACCCAGGTTTTTCACCCCGGCTTCCGCCAGCAGCCACTCGTTAGCGGTGAGCAGGTCCCAGGGATAGCTCAGGTCAATCCACCGGGATATCTTATGGTAAGAAACGTCCGTCCCGCCGTCCATCATTATACCCAGAGATGCGGTTATCTCGTACTCGCCGCGGGGTGATAAGGGTGTCCCGGATATGGCGGCAAATATTTCCGGAGTAAACAGGTAGAGGCCGGCATTGGCAATGGTGGTGGGGGAATTTTTTTCTTTTTCATAGATGCGGATAACCTTTTCTCCCTTTATCTCCACGGTCCCCAGGCCGGTGGTGTCACCGACCTCAATGATGCCGATGGTATTAAGGCGCCTGGCGGCCAATTTGCGGATGTCTTCCCGGTCCACGATGACATCCCCGTTCATGACCAGAAAACGGCTGTCTACCAGGTTTTCAATCATCCGGACGGCATCAGCCGTCCCCATCTGCTTCCGCTGGCTGGCATAGGTGATGCTTACCCCCCACTTCTCTCCGTCCCCGAAGTAATCACGCACCTGTTCATCATGGTAGCCGACCACAAGAACCAGTTCCCGGATACCGGCGGCGGCGATTTCCGCGAGCAGGTGCTCCAGGACGGGTCTATTGGCGATGGGCAGCATTGCCTTCGGCCTGGTAAAAGTCAGGGGGCGCATCCGGCTCCCTTCACCGGCGGCCAGAACTACCGCTTTCAATTCACCTTCTCCCGGCGGCATTCCTGAATTGCTCCGGTGCCCGCACCATAAAGTCGGCGTGCCCGGGCTGAGGTCTTCGCTTCTGCGGTCAGCCGTATTTTGGGCTCCGTGCCGGAGGCCCGGACCAGCAGCCAGCCGTCATCAAAGCCCAGCTTGATGCCGTCAGTCCTGCTTACCGTTAACGGCTCCAGAGCCATTAACTTTAATTCCAGGCGGCCTAAATCCACTCCGTCAGCATCAAGGCTACCGCGGAGCAGCGGGTAAGCGGGAATATCATCAACCAGGCGGGACAGCTTATGCCGGCCGGCAATGGCAGTGAGCAGAGCAGCGGCATAAATACCGTCCGGGCAGAGCGATACGGAGGGAAATATCCAGCTCCCCGAAGGCTCCCCACCGAAGACGCCGCCGTTCTTCAGCTCCTCGGAAACATAATTGTCCCCGATGCAAGTGCGCCGGACGCGGCCACCGGTTTCTTCAACACTCATCGAAGCATCGATGGTGGTAACAACGTCCGTGGCGCCCATCTCCCGGGCGAAAATGGCGAGCAGCTTATCACCGGAAACGAACCGTCCCCGCTCATCCACCGCCATCATACGGTCAGCGTCTCCGTCATGGGCAATCCCCACGTCAGCTCCGGACTCCCGGGTGAGCGCCGCCAGTTCCTCCAGGTTGGACTCGATGGGTTCTATGCCGCGGGGAAAGAAGCCGCCGGGGGTGCAATTTATCAGCTTTACTTTACAGCCCAGCTTTTGCAGCAGCCGGGGAGTAATGACCGAAGCGGCAGCGGCGCCGCAGTCCAGGACAACTTTTAACCTCAGTTCCTCCGGAAAATCATGCAGGATACGCTCCAGGTGCCGTTCAATGGCGCCGCGGTGAAGGCAGCTCTGCCCGACCTTTTCCCAGCCGGAAACCCGCCGGGAGGCACCCGAGATTGCTTCCTCAATGCGCTCCTGCTGGCCCCGGTTAAAAGCGGAACCGTCCGGATTGATGAGCTTGATGCCGTTATAGGACGGAGGGTTGTGCGAGGCAGTAATCATTACTCCGGCGGCAAAGTCACGGGCGGCGAAAGCCAGAGTGGGGGTGGGTAAAACCCCGGCATCTTCAGTAGTACCGCCGGCGGCGAGCAGACCGGAGATAAAGGCATACTTCAGGCTGTCGCCGGTGGTCCGGGTATCAGTCCCTACCACCACTCTACCGTACCCCCCCCCAACGGCCAGGCCGGTTTGTAGCGCCAGGTCCAGAAGGCTTCTGTCCCAGAGACAGCGGATGCCGGAAGTGCCGAAGATGCGCATAATGTCTTAATTTTGAACCTGACGCGGCGGAATGTCAATACTCTGGCACTGCCCGTCAATATAATTGTTTGAAGCAGCGTCTCTCCGGTTAACAGAGAGGTAAGAAGAATAATGAAACACAGACAGAGGAACAGGCAGGCTAAACTTTAAGTTCGGCACGGGTTCGCAGCACGGCGAGCAGCCGTTCGCGGGTGACCAGACCGGCGAACCTTCCGGCGCTTACCACCGGCAGCTGGTTTACGGCATTTTCGTCCATCTGCTCCAGTACGCTCAGCGCGTTCTGGTCAGGAGAAATTGCCTTCAGCTCCCGGGCCGGGACCATGACCTCCCGCGCCGTGGTCCGGTCCCAGTCAGCCCGGTTTACCGATTTGATATCCTCCAGGGCCAGCAGGCCGACCAATCCACCGTCTCCAGCCACCAGGAAACACCGGGGGCCGCCGGTGAGGATATATTCGCTGACCAGGCGGCTGAGAGTAATCCCCGAGGCGATGACCGGACAATCCGTCCGCATCAACTCCCCGGCGGTGACTTTCTGGAGTATGTGCTGCCAGCGTGACTGGCGATAACTGATGACGGCGAGATAGCTCAAAAACCAGCCGATAAGAGCCAGCCAGAGGCCGCTGTACCACTGACCGGGAAACAGAAATATCAGGACGATACCACCGCCGATAAACAGGTAGCCCACGCCGCGGCCGATTCGGGAAGCGATTCTGGTAGCCCGCTCGTAGTCGCCGCTGAAGCGCCAGAACAGGGAACGAAAGACACGACCACCGTCCAGGGGAAAGCCGGGGATGAGGTTGAATACGGCCAGTATCACGTTAACCTGGGCCAGCCAGAAAGTTACCGCCGCCAGCGGTTCGCTGGTTCCAGCAGCCAGCAGGTGGAAAGCGTAAAAGATGCCGCCGATAGCCAGACTTGACGCCGGGCCAGCGATGGCCATTTTGAACTCGGCACCGTGGCGCGCTGCGTCTCTGGTCATCCCGGCCACACCCCCGAAAATAAACAGGGTGATACTTTTTACCGGGATGCCGTTGGCGCGGCCAACCAGGCTGTGCGCCAGCTCGTGGGCGACCACGGAGGAGAAAAAGAGCAGACTGGAGAGGAGGCCGGCAAGCCAGTAAACCGGGGTATCCCAGCCGGAGTAAATGACCGGAAAATACTGCAGGGACAGGGAGAGAGTTATCAGGGTAAAGATAATAAACCAGGTGTAGTGCAGACGGAACTGGATACCAGAGATTTTACCGAGGTAAAACCCGCCCCCCATCACGCTTTTCAAACTCTAGCACCTGGTAGCCTGCACGCCCAGGTATTTCTCCACCAGTTCCATGGCACAGTAGTTACCGCACATACTGCACGCCGAACCGGTGGAAGTGTGCTGACCGTGAACACGGCGCGCCCGGGCCGGGTCAAGGGAAAGACTGGTCTGCGCTTCCCAATCGAGCTTCTTCCGGGCGAGGGACATTTTCCGGTCCCATTCGGCGGCTCCTTTTATCCCTTTGACCAGGTCGCCGGCGTGAGCGGCCAGGCGGGAGGCGATGACACCCTGACGGACGTCTTCATACTGGGGCAGGGAGAGATGCTCGGACGGAGTAACGTAACAGAGAAAGTCAGTGCCGAAAGCAGCCGCCATGGCCCCCCCGATGGCACCGGTAATATGGTCATAGCCGGCCCCGATATCCGTGACCAGCGGTCCCAGCACGTAAAACGGGGCACCCTGGCAGATGGCTTTCTCCAGACGGACGTTGGCTTCAATCTGGTTCAGAGGCAGGTGACCGGGGCCTTCCACCATTGCCTGGACTCCAGCCTCGCGCGCCCGTTGCACCAGCTCGCCGATGGTAAGCAGTTCTTCCACCTGCGCCCGGTCCGTGGCGTCCGAGATGCTGCCCGGACGCATGCCATCGCCCAGGCTCAGGGTAACGTCATACTCCCGGCAAATCTCCAGCAGGCGGTCGTAATACTCGTAGAGCGGATTTTCCCGCTCGTTATGGAGCATCCAGCCAATGAGGAAAGCACCGCCCCGAGAAACCACGTCAGCCACTCTCCCCTGCTGCTTGAGGCGGGTGAACGCGGCCTGAGTCACGCCGCAGTGGACAGTGACAAAGTCGACCCCTTCGCGGGCATTCTGCTCGATCGCCTCGAAAAGTTCGTCCGCGGTCATCTTGACAATGGCGCCGTCCCGGACGATTGCCGAAACGCCGACCTGATAGATAGGTACCGTGCCGATGGGTACCGAACTGGCATTTACTATGGCCTGCCGGATGGCCGATATATCGCCGCCGGTGCTCAGGTCCATCACGGTATCCGCCCCGGCTTCTACCGCGACGCGCAGCTTCTCCAGCTCCGTGTTCATATCCCCAAAATCAGAGGAAGTCCCTATATTGGCATTCACCTTGGTGGAAAGCCCGCGGCCGATACCACAGGGGACGAGGCCGGTATGGTTGATATTGGCCGGGACCACAATGGCACCTTCCGCGATACCCTGGCGGATAAATTCCGCCTCCAGGTTCTCGGCTCTGGCCACCGCTTCCATCTGAGAAGTGATAACGCCTTTTCTGGCTGATTCCAGCTGTGTCATAACAACCTCCAAAAAATCAAAAGACCAGGGTTTCCTCCGGCTAAGCGACAACCCCTGGTCTGAGGTAAGGCCACTTCCCTACGCTCGCATTACCGAGAGCAGGTTCACAGGGTTGGCAAACGTTCGCCTCTCAGCCCTCGAGCACCCCTAGCGGTTACATTATTTTGTTCCTGCATCTACAACTATATCACGGGCCCGCTCAAAAAGCAAACGCTCCGCCGGCAAGATACCGGTGACTCAGCTATCCAGTTTCTTTTTTACCGATTCCACCTTGCCGGGGATACTCGATTTTTTGTCCAAGCGCTCATCTATTTTAACGGTGGTGACCACCCGCATCACTTCCGGAGTCCCCAGGACCACCCGGTGCATTTGCCGCACCAGAGACAAAATCTCGTCAAGGTCACCTTCAATTATGGTACCCATCGCGGTCAGCTCATAATCTATACCTTCCGCTTCCCGCAGCACCTTTTCCGTTTCCGCCACGTACGGGCTCACCGACGGCGAGCCCGTACCGATGGGAACAATGCTTACTTCGACGATTGCCATTACCGCCACCTCCGGTTCATTATTTTCCAGTAGCGTGCGCCGGGACGCCCGCAATCATGATATCAGAAATCACCGGACGCCACGCGTTTCCAGACGCGGCGCACACGCCCGGGAAGTCCCCTTCCGGCGTTTACTATATCACCCCGGAAACCGGCTTGCAAGGCGAAAGACGGCTGTTCCCCGGAACGACAGGGGAAAAGGAGACAGACGAGCCGGACAGTTGTGAGGGAACAGAGTATCAGGGTAGAATATAAACAGTATAGAAGGAGAGGCAAGCAATATGTGGCTGCAAACGAGAATGTTTCTGCTGGTGGCGCTGTTGTTCGGGATACTGTACGGGGTGATTACCGGTGTGGGCGCCTGGATGGGCACGGGGAGCGCCATCACCTACCTGGTGATAGGGGTGGGTTTCCTGGGGTTCCAGTACCTGATAAGCCCGGCGATAGTGGGCTGGTCAATGCGCATCAAGTGGGTGACGGAGAAGGAAGCGCCGGAACTGCACCAGATGGTGGCGGAACTCGCCGAGGCGGCCCGCCTGCCGAAGCCGAAGGTGGGCATATCTCAAATAGCGATACCGAATGCCTTCGCCTTCGGTCGGACGCAGAGGGACGGGCGTGTCTGCGTGACACAGGGGATTTTGAAACTGCTGAACCGGGACGAACTGAGGGCAGTGGTGGGACACGAACTGGCGCACGTCAAGCACCGGGATATGATGATTATTACCCTCATTTCAGTCATCCCGCTGATAATGTACTGGATAGCCTTCAGCATGATGTTCCGGGGCGCCTTTGGCGGGAACCGGCAGGGCGGAGGCGGCTACGCGGTGTTTATCGGGATAGGCGCTTTCATCCTGTACTTCATCACCAACCTGCTGGTGCTTTACGGGTCCCGAATACGGGAGTACTACGCAGATATGGGGAGCGTGCGGCTGGGAAACATGCCGCACCACCTGGCGACGGCGCTGTACAAGCTGGTCTACGGGAACGCGCGGATGAGGAACAGCGAGGAGATGAAGCGGGTGGAGGGGGTGAAGGCTTTCTTTATGAACGACCCTTCCCGGGCGTGGAACGAGATTAAAGAGCTCTCCCAGGTAGACACGGATATGAGCGGGACGATAGACTACGATGAGCTGATGGAGCTGAGGCAGAAAGAGATGCGGCTGGGACGGTCACACAAGATGATGGAGCTGTTCACCACGCACCCGAATATGCTGAAGCGGATAAAACACCTTTCCACGCTGGCGGTGTGAGAGGGAAATTTCCGCTATTCCGTCTGACCGGAGACCGGCAAAAGGGGGCGGGGAAAGGGGCGGCGGAACAGGACATTTGTTGACTTTTACTACGGCATAAGTTAGACTGGGCGTTGGGTGGATATCAGGGTTCACCCGGTAAAAAGCCTGAGCACTTTCTTCCAGAAAAGTCTCAGCTTTAATTATGCCAGACGCAAAGTTTTAATGAAGATTGCAATCAGCGGGAAAGGCGGCGTAGGCAAGACTTTACTAGCGTCTTTACTCTCCAGAGTATTCGCCAGGTCCGGATACTCGGTGCTGGCAATAGACGCTGACCCGGACGCCAATATGGCCGCCACCCTCGGTTTTCCGCACCCAGAGCAGATTGTCCCCATCTCCGACATGAAAGAACTGGTGGCGGAGAGGACGGGGGCAGAACCGGGGCAACCCGGCACCTATTTCAAGCTCAATCCCAGAGTGGATGACCTGCCGGAAAAATACTGGCAGGAGGTGGACGGGATAAAGCTGATGGTGATGGGACGGGCGAAGAGAGGCGGCAGCGGCTGCTACTGTCCGGAGGGCGCGCTGCTGAAAGCCCTGGTGAACCACCTGCTCCTGGCCAGAAACGAGGTAATCATCATGGATATGGAGGCGGGGATAGAACACCTGGGCAGAGCCACCGCCGGGGCGGTGGATAAACTACTGATGGTGGTAGAACCGGGGCGGAGGAGCATCGAGACGGCCCGCACCATAAAGGGGCTGGCGGAGGACATCGGGCTGAGAAACATCGGCCTGGTGGGCAACAAGGTAAGAGGCCAGAAAGACAAAGACTTCCTCGCTTCCAGCCTTACCGATTTTGAATTCATCGGGTTTATCCCTTACTCGACGGAAATAGTGGACGCCGACCTGGCCGACGGCTCCGTCCTTGACGCCAGCGCGCCGATCATCGAAGAGATAACCAGCATCTTCCACAGGCTGGTCCCGGAAAGCCGGGCAGTCAGGCAGCAGCAATAGCTACGGGTGAAATAAATTACCAGGAGGGTTACGTGGCTTACGACGCGACCAAGATGAAAGACTGGCAGATTTCCGAAGCGGCCGAACCGAGTATGCCAACTCCGGAAGATTGGCGGGAGAAGCTGGGGCTGGAAAAAGAAGAAATGCTCCCTTACGGGAGGATAGCCAAGCTCGACTTTCTCAAGATTATCGACCGTCTGAAAAGCCGGCCGGACGGCAAATACATCGAGGTAACCGCGATTACGCCGACGCCCCTGGGAGAAGGCAAAAGCACCACTTCCGTCGGACTGATTGAGGGGCTGGGAAAGCGGGGGGTGAACGTAGGGGGCGCCCTCAGGCAGCCTTCCGGCGGCCCGACGATGAACATCAAAGGGACGGCGGCAGGGGGTGGCAATGCCCTGCTTATCCCGATGACCGAGTTCTCCATGGGTCTTACCGGGGATATCAACGATATTATGAACGCCCACAACCTGGCGATGGTAGCCCTGACCGCCCGGATGCAGCACGAACGCAACTATACCGACGAGCAGCTGGCCAGACTCACCCGGATGCCACGACTTGATATCGACCCGACGCGGGTAGAGATGGGCTGGATAATAGACTTCTGCGCGCAGAGCCTGCGCAATATCGTCATCGGCCTCGGGGACCGGAAAGACGGGTACACAATGCAGTCGAAGTTCGGCATCGCGGTCGGCTCGGAGCTTATGGCCATTTTATCCATCGTCACTGATCTGGCCGACTTGCGGAAACGGCTTGGAGAAATCACGGTGGCCTATAATAAGGAAGGGAAACCGGTGACCACCGGCGACCTCGAGGTGGCCGGAGCGATGACGGCCTGGATGCGCAATACCATCAATCCCACCCTGATGTCCACCGCAGAGTATCAGCCGTGCATGGTGCACGCCGGACCTTTCGCCAATATCGCCGTGGGGCAATCCTCCATCATTGCCGACCGAATCGGACTAAAAATGTTTGATTACCACGTAACCGAAAGCGGTTTTGCCGCCGACATCGGCTTTGAGAAGTTCTGGAACGTAAAGTGCCGTTACAGCGGGCTCAAACCGCACGTGTCAGTACTGACGACGACCATCCGCGCCCTGAAGATGCACGGCGGGGGGCCGAAGGTAGTGGCCGGCCTTCCACTGCCCGATGAGTACACCAAAGAAAACATCGGGCTGGTAGAAGCAGGGTTGCCCAATATGCAGCACTTTATCGGCGTTATCCGTAAATCAGGCATCAACCCGGTGGTCTGCATCAACGCTTTCCACACCGATACCGATGCCGAGATAGCGGTGGTGAGGAAAGCCGCCGAAGCGGCAGGCGCCCGCGTGGCCCTGTCCCGCCACTGGGCGGAAGGCGGCGAAGGAGCGCTGGAACTGGCGGACGCGGTAATCGATGCCAGTGAAGAGAAAAATGACTTCCAGTTCCTCTATCCGAACGGAATGAAGCTGCGCGAGCGCGTGGAAACAATCGCCAAAACGGTTTACGGGGCCGACGGTGTATCCTGGACACCGGCCGCAGAAGCCAAGGCCAAGACATTCGAGGCCGACCCGAAATACGATGAATACGCCACGATGATGGTAAAAACGCACCTGAGCCTGTCCCACGACCCGGTCCTGAAGGGTGTCCCCAAAGGCTGGACGCTGCCCGTGCGTGATATCCTGCTCTATTCCGGAGCCAAGTTCCTCTGCCCGTGCGCCGGGACAATCACGCTGATGCCGGGGACGTCTTCCGACCCCGCTTTCCGGAGGGTAGACGTGGACACCGAGACTGGTAAGGTACAGGGCCTCTTCTAAAGGCTCAGGGCGTGCACAAGGGGAGTTAAGCATACGGAAACCGCAGTTAAAAAGAAGGTAAAGGTCCATTTCAGCCCGGACAACGTTGACGTTGTGGTGGGAGAAGGGGAGAACCTTTTACAAGCGGCCATCTCCGGGGGGGTGCGCATTTACGCTTCCTGCGGGGGGGCGGGCACCTGCGGTACCTGCAAGGTCCAGATAGAAAGCGGGGAGGTGGAGACCACCCGCACCAACCGGCTGTCAGACGCGGAATACGCCCAGGGGATAAGACAGGCCTGCCAGAGCCGGGTGTTTGCCGACCTATCAGTCTACGTGCCGGTAGAATCGAGGCTGGAGAAAGCCGTCCTCTCCCGGGAACAGAAAAACGTATCCCAAGTGCTGGCCACGGGGTGGCGGTTCAAGCCGCCCCTGAGCAAGTATTACCTGGAGCTGACACCACCCTCAGCGGATAACAACCTGAGTGACCTGACGCGATTGCTGCGCGGCATGAGGCAGCGCTACCACCTGAGCAATTTTTCCGTGGACTTTCACGTGGTGAAAAAGCTGGCCCGGGCGCTGCGGAAGGGAAACTGGACGGTAACGGTGACCACGCTGGTTACGGCGGCCAGACCGCGCGCCGGAGAAAGGCGAAGGCCGAGGGTGATAAACGTCGAGCCGGAAGACACCAGGGACAGGCATTACTCCCTCGCCTTTGACATCGGGACGACGACCATCTGCGGTCAGCTTCTGGAACTGAACCGGGGGCGGGTTATCGCCGAGGCGATTGCCTACAACGGGCAGGTCAGCTACGGGGACGACGTCATCACCCGGATAAACTTTTCCCAGAGACAGGGCGGGCTGAAGAAGCTGCAGAAGGCCACCGTGGACACGATAAACGGCGTCATCCGGGAGCTGCTGGCAAAGAGCGGAGTGGACGCAAAGTACATCGGTCACCTGATGGTGGCCGGCAATACCACCATGACTCAGATTCTCCTCGGGCTGGAAGTCAGGTATATCCGGCTGGCGCCGTATACGCCGCTGGCCAACTACTTCCCACCGGTGGAGGCCGCCTCGCTGGGCATCAAGCTGGATAAGCACGTCCATATTTATACCTTTCCGGCGGTGGCCAGCTACGTGGGAGGGGATATCGTCTCCGGGGTGGTAGGCTCCGGGATACACCAGAGGAAAACGCTCACCTTCTTCATGGATATCGGGACAAACGGGGAAATAGTTATCGGCAACTCGGACTGGCTGGTGACCGCTTCCTGTTCGGCGGGACCGGCGTTCGAAGGGGGCGGCATCAAACACGGCATCGTCGCCACGACCGGCGCCATCGAAGGCTTCGAAATAGACCACACCACGCTGGAGCCGAAAATCGGCACCATCGGCGGGGAAAAGCCGAAGGGAATCTGCGGCTCGGGACTGATCAACATCATTGCCGGGCTGCTGGAAGCGGGAGTAATCGGCCAGAACGGGAAGTTTCACCGCACCCTGCCCACGAAAAGAGTCCGGGACGGCAGCGATGGCTACGAGTACGTGCTCGCCTGGAGCCACGAGACTCAGACCGGCCGGGACATCGTCATCACCGAGGTGGACATCGACAACCTGATGCGGGCCAAGGCGGCGATGTTCGCCGGCTGCCAGACGCTGAGTAGAAGCGTGGGGATAGAGTGCAGTGATTTCGAACAGGTAATTATCGCCGGCGCTTTCGGCAGCAACATCAATATCAGGAAATCAATCACCATCGGGCTGCTCCCGGACCTGCCTGAAGACCGGTTTGTCTTCATCGGCAACGGCTCCCTGCTGGGAGCGAGACTGACTTCTTTCTCCACCGACCTGCTGGACGACGCCCGGCGGGTGGCCCAGATGATGACCAACATGGAACTGAGCGAGAGCGGCGACTTTATGAATAACTACGTGGCAGCCCTGTTTCTGCCGCACACCAACGCCGGGGAATTCCCCACGGTAAGTAAAAGGCTGACCAAGCAAAAGGAACCCACTACCAAAAAAGGATGAAGATTTGAGCATTAATATTGCGGTTGCCGGCAAAGGAGGCAGCGGGAAGACATCCGTAACCGCCCTGGCGATACGTCACCTGGTCAAAAAGGGTGCCGGGCCGATACTGGCGGTGGATGCCGACCCGAACGCCAACCTGGGAGACAGCCTGGGGCTGAACCCGCAGCGGACCATCGGCTCTATCATCGCCAGCTTCAACGAGGAAAAAATCAATATTCCCGCCGGGATGACCAAAGAGGCGTACCTGGAGTTCCGGCTGAATGACGCGATGGTGGAAAGCAAGGGGCTGGACCTGCTGACAATGGGGCGGGGCGAGGGAGCCGACTGCTACTGCTACCCGAACCTGCTGCTCCGGAAGTTCATGGATAGCCTGGCCGGGAGCTACGCCTATATGGTGATGGACAACGAGGCGGGAATGGAGCACCTGAGCCGGAGGACGACCCAAAACATCGACGAGCTTTTCCTGATTTCTGACCACTCCGTAAAAGGAGTGCGGACGCTCGCCCGCCTGCGTGAGCTGGTGGCGGAGCTGAAGCTGGTGGTAAAAAGACAATCGGTAATCATCAACTTCGCACCGGGGGGACTGGACCCGGCGCTGAGTAAAGAGATGAAACAGCTCGGGATAGAGCCGGCGGCCATAATTCCAAGCGATAAAGAAATCAGTGATTATGACCTGAACCTGAAATCACTGCTTGACCTGCCCGATTCGACGGCGGCCAGAGCGGTTGATGAACTGATGAACAAACTCCTCTGATACAGCCGATGATAAGACTATATCCCGAGGTAAAGGAGTTAAGATGACGGCGAAACTAATCAGCGGCACCGAGATAGCCAGGCAAATCCGCGAGGAGTTAAAGGCGGAGATTGCCGGCCTCAAAGAGAAGCACAACCTGGTCCCCGGGCTGGTCACCGTGCTGGTGGGGGCGGACCCGGCGTCCCAGGTCTACGTAGGCGCCAAGGAAAAGACATCAAAGGAGCTGGGGATATATTCGGAGCGGTATGATATACCGGAGGAGACCACGCAGGAGGAGCTCCTGGACAGAATCGACCGTCTGAACAAAGACCCCAAGATTCACGGAATCCTGGTGCAGTTACCCCTGCCCAGGCATATCCGGGAGACGGAAGTCCTGTACGCGATAGACCCGAAGAAAGACGTGGATGGATTTCATCCGGTAAATGTGGGAAAATTAATGATAGGGGAAGCAGATTATTTGCCCTGCACGCCGCACGGCATTCAGCAGCTTCTGGTCAGGTCCGGCGTGAAAACGGACGGGGCCGAGGTAGTGGTCCTGGGCAGAAGTAACATAGTCGGGAAGCCGATTGCCAACATTCTACTCCAGAAAAAAGAAGGGGCAAACGCGACGGTGACGGTATGCCACACCGGAACGCGGGATATCAGCTTTCATACCCGAAGAGCCGATATATTGATTGTGGCCGCCGGGCGGCAGAACGCGGTAACGGCAGACATGGTAAAGGAAGAGGTGGTGGTGATAGACGTGGGGGTGAACCGGCTGGGCAAGACACCGGAAGGTAAATCCATTCTGGCCGGGGACGTGGACTTCGAGGCGGTAAAAGAGAAAGCGGCCGCCATCACACCGGTACCGGGCGGAGTGGGGCCGATGACCATCACCATGCTGATGCTGAACACGGTCAAAGCGGCGAAGTTAGCCGCCGGACTGACTTAATTAAGGAGGAAGAAGATGGAAAAGAAGAAGGTTGAGGAAAAGAGCGCACCCGGACGGGACAAGGTGAAAGTGCTGGGCACAACTTATGAAAAAGGCAAGCCGGAGACGGGGGGAGAAGGAGGAAGGTGGCGCCATAAATTCGCCAGCCGGGCGGAGAAGCTGAACTACCTGAGGACCGGGGAAAGGTACTGGTACGGCAAGGACTGGTTCGGCAGCGAACAGAGAAAGACACCGGCCTGAAAATAAGGAGGCGAAATGACTTTTGAGATTCCAAAAACGGCATACAGCGGCAAGATTAAAGAGATAAAGCTGGGACAGGGAGATAAGGCGGTGGTAGTAGGCGGAGAAACTTCCTATCCTTTCTACCTCTTTGAAGGGGAAATGCCGCACGTTCCCAAGATTGCCATGGAGGTCTACGACGCGCCTCCTGACGACTGGGCCGAAGCCGCCGTGGAGACTTTTGCGGACGTTATCAATGACCCGGTAGCCTGGGCCAAAAAGTGCATCAATGACTACGGCGCAGAGATGATATGTCTGCAGCTGGCGGCCACCGACCCCAACGGTCTCGACCGGGGAGCGGATGAGGCCGCCGAGGTGGTCAAACAGGTGGCCGACGCAATCGACGTGCCGCTGATTGTCTTTGGCACGGCCAACCACGACAAGGACACCGAGGTCTTCCGGAAGGTGGCCGAAGTATGCCACGGGAAAAGCCTGATTCTGGGCCCGGTGGAAGAAGGCGACCACAAGCAGATAGGAGCTGCGGCCATCGGCTACAAGCATACCGTAATCGCGTCATCACCGATAGATATCAACCTAGCCAAACAGCTAAATATCCTGCTGGGCAACCTGGGCGTGCCGGAAGAGCTGTTGATAATGGACCCCACGGTAAGCGGCATCGGCTACGGCATAGAATACGCTTACTCCGTGATGGAGCGGATGAGAATGGCCGCGCTGACACAGCAGGACGAGAAGCTCCAGTTTCCGATTATCTGCAATATCGCCAGGGAGACGTGGAAGGCAAAAGAAGCCAAGATACCCGAAGCAGAAGAGCCGAAGATGGGCGATGCCAAAAAGAGAGGAATCCTGATGGAAGCGATGTCTGCCACGGTGCTGTTAATGGCCGGGGCGGACGTGTTAGTGATGAGGCATCCGGAGGCGGTTAAACTCGTCCGCGAAATGATGGCGGAACTGACCACCTCTTAAAGAGAGAATAACCGGGAGGTTACGAAAATGGCAGAAGAGAAGGAAAGAGTACAGAGCATAGACTCGGCGACGGTGGAAATGATAGAGAAGGCAACCCAGGACGGAGCGCGCGTTGTCTTTGAACGGGCCTTGACGACCAAGCCGTGTCCGATTGGCGCGGAGGGCAGCTGCTGCAGCATCTGCGCCATGGGACCATGCCGGGTCCCGCTGCCCAAGGGGAGAGAAGAAACCCCGGAAGAAAAGAAGAAGCGCACCGGCGCCTGCGGAGCTACGGCGGAAACGATAGCGGCGCGGAACTTTGTGCGCAAGATAGCCGCCGGCACGGCGGCCCACGGTGACCACGGCCGGCGGGTGGTGGAGGCATTTATCGCCGCGGCCAAAGGAGAGACGCCGGGTTTTGAAGTCAAGGACGAGCAAAAGCTGCTGCAACTGGCACTCGACCTGGGGGTCGAAATCGGCGAACGCAGCAACAACGAAATTGCAGTGGACGTGGGTGAAATCCTGGCCGCCGAGTTCGGCCGCCAGGAGGGAGAGTTGCTTTTCCTGAAACGAGCGCCGCTAAAGCGACAGGAAATCTGGCGGCAGCTGGGAGTAACTCCCCGCGGCGTAGACCGGGAAATCGCGGAGCTGATGCACCGCACCCACATGGGGGTGGACCAGGACTACGAGAACCTGCTCCGGCAGGGGTCCAGGACCGCCCTCGCCGATGGGTGGGGAGGGAGCATGATTTCTACCGAGCTCCAGGACGTGCTCTTCGGCAACCCGGCGCCGGTGTACAGCCAGATAAACCTGGGAGTGCTCCGGGAAGACGAGGTAAACATCATTATCCACGGCCACGAGCCGTATCTGGCAGAGATGGTTACCGTGGTGGCCCAGGACCCGGAAATAATTGAGTACGCCAAGTCCAAGGGAGCCAAGGGGATAAACCTGGCCGGAATGTGCTGCACGGCCAACGAGATACTGATGCGGCACGGCGTGCCGACTGCCGGGAACTTCCTGCAGCAGGAACTGGCGATAGTCACCGGGGCAGTGGAGGCGATGGTGGTGGATATCCAGTGCATCATGCAGGGACTGGCCGATGTGGCCAGCTGCTACCATACCAAGGTGATTACCACCGATACGCGGGCGAAAATCGAGGGCGCCGTCCATATGGAATTCGACGAACGCAACGCCGTCGAGTCAGCCAGGGCGATAGTAAAGGCAGCGATAGACAATTTCCCGAACCGGGGCGAGAATGTACGCGTACCGAAGACACAGACCGATCTTATCGCCGGATTCAGCCACGAGACGATAAACTACCTGCTGGGCGGAATGTTCCGCGCTTCCTACCGGCCGCTGAACGAAAACATCATCAACGGGCGCATCCGGGGGGTAGCCGGAGTGGTGGGCTGCAGCAACGTGCGGGTCACGCATGACGATGTACACGTCAAAATGGTCAAGGAGCTGATTAAAAACGACGTGCTGGTGCTCCAGACCGGCTGCGCCGCCATGGCCTGCGCCAAGGCCGGGCTGATGACGCCGGAGGCGGCGGCCGAGTATGCCGGAGAGGGGCTGGCTTCCGTCTGCGAGGCGGTGGGGATCCCGCCGGTACTGCACCTCGGCGCCTGCATAGATAACAGCCGCATCCTGATGGCGGCTACCGCCATGGTCAAGGACGGTGGTCTGGGTGATGATATCAGCGACCTGCCCGCCGCGGGAGCGGCGCCGGAGTGGATGAGCGAGAAGGCTATCGCCATCGGCCAGTACTTCGTCAGGTCCGGGGTGTATACCGTCTTCGGGGTAACCTGGCCGACCCTGGGCAGCAAAGAGGTGACCGATTTCCTGTTCAAAGATATGGAAGAGATGTACGGCGGGAAATGGGCGTTCGAGCCCGACCCGATTAAAGCCGCCCACCTCATGATTGAACATATCGACAAGAAGCGCAAGGCTCTGGGAATCGACAAGGCGCGGGAAAGAGTCCTTTACGATATGGCGATGAGGCGCGAGCTTACCTAACGAGCCGAGCCGAGAATAAGGGGGTTAAGAGATATGTCCAAGATAATAGCTTCGGCAGCCATCAGAGGCGCGCACAATATATACGGGCAGGCGGAGAAAAAGTGGCGGGAGGCAATGGACAGGTGGGGCGCCAATGAGCCGGTGGGCTTTCCCAATACCGCCTATTACCTGCCGGTTATCTACGGCATTCTGGGAGAGAAAGTGGAGAAGCTGGGCGATATAGAAAAAATACTGAAAAACTGCCAGTCCATTCTTCCGCCCATGGTGAAGGAAGAGCGTCCCCTGCCCTACCTGGCACCGGCGCTTGATGCCGGAATGGTGACTTTCTTCGCCGAAGAAATCATTGAAGCCATCAGATACCTGGAACAGCCGGACTTTTACCTCCGCGGCGAGGACGTCTCGGACGAAAATATCTGGCTGGGTGCCGCCGACGATGTCGTCCTCCGGAAACGAGGCATCGAGTTCGTCGATGGCACGGCGCCGGGGTTTGCCGCCATCCTGGGAGCGGCGCCGACCAACGAACTGGCGGTGAAGATAGCCCAGGAGCTACAGCAAAAGAACATCTACGTCTTTATGTCCGCGGAGTACAACGGAAAACGGTTCTCCGAGCAACTGGTGGAGGCGGGGGTGCAGGTCGGCTGGCCGACCCGCCTGGTGTCCTTCGGGCCGGATGTCACTGCCACCGTTTTCGCCATGGGGTTTGCCACCCGGGCCGCCCTTTCCTTCGGCGGCATCGAGCCCGGCGACTACCGGAAGGTGCTAATCTACAATAAGGACCGGATTTTCGCTTTCGCCCTTCCGCTGGGCTACGTTACCGATGAGTGGTACGCCAACGCGGCGGGGGCGATTAATTTCGGCTTCCCGGCGATTGCCGATACGCCGATTCCCGAGGTGCTGCCCACCGGCATCACCACCTACGAACACGTGGTATCCAATGTCCCGCATGAAGAAATCGTGGCCAAAGCAATCGAAGTGCGGGGGCTGAAAGTTACGGTGACCGAGGTGCCGATACCGGTGGCCTTTGGCCCTGCTTTCGAAGGAGAAAGGGTGCGCGGTGATGATATCTACCTGGAAGCCGGCGGTGGCCGGACGGCCATGGTGGAGTGGGTCACCAGCAAGCGCATGGACGAAGTAGAAGACGGTAACATCGAGGTAATCGGCCCCGAGCTGGGAGACGTAGAAGCAGGCAGCCAGCTGCCGCTGGCCATTGTCGTGGAGGTGGCGGGACGAAACATGCAGGAAGACTACGAGCCGATACTGGAGCGGCAAATTCATCACCTGATAAACTACGCCCAGGGCCTGATGCACATCGGGCAGAGGGACATCGCCTGGCTGAGGGTAAGCAAGCAGGCGGTGGAGCGGGGGTTCAAGCTGGCGGATATCGGCGCCCTGCTGCACGCCAAGCTGCACCAGGACTTCGGCCGGATATTCGATAAAATGCAGGTGAAACTCTACACCGAGGAGAAACAGGTAAAGGAAACGGTGGAGAAAGCACGGGAGGTCTATGCCACCCGCGATGCCAGAATCGAAGGCATGACCGACGAGACCACGGATATCTTTTACTCCTGCACGCTGTGCCAGTCCTTTGCGCCCAGTCACGTCTGCGTCATCAGTCCGGAGCGGACGGGGCTGTGCGGTTCATACAACTGGATGGACTGCAAAGCCGCCTACGAGATAAGCCCTACCGGACCCAACCAGCCGGTGCCCAAGGGAGAGGTGATAGACGAGAAGCTGGGACAGTGGCAAGGGGTGAATGAATTTGTCACCAAGGCCTCGCGTGGCAAGATAGATCACTATAACTTCTACAGCATAATCAACGACCCGATGACTACCTGCGGCTGCTGCGAATGCATCGCCGCCATTCTTCCTCTGTGCAACGGCGTCATGACGGTAAACCGGGAATACATGGGAGAAACGCCCAGCGGAATGAAGTTCACCACTCTGGCGGGGACCATCGGCGGCGGCATCAGTACTCCAGGATTTGTCGGGCACGGCAAATACAATATCGCCCAGAGGAAGTTTATCATCGGTGACGGCGGTCTGCTACGAATCGTCTGGATGCCCAAGATGCTGAAGGAAGAGATAGGGGAACGGTTACAGGCCAGGGCCGAGGAGATGGGAGTGCCGAACCTGCTGGATATGATCGCGGATGAAACAATCGGCGTTACCGAGGAAGAGATTTTGCCCTTCCTGGAAGAGAAAGGGCACCCGGCGCTGACCATGGAGTCATTGCTGGGCTAAGAAAGGAGTTTACCGATGCCACTTACCGGAATCCAGATATTCAAGCTGCTGCCAAAGACAAACTGCGCGGACTGCGGGGTACCGACGTGTCTGGCGTTTGCCATGAACCTGGCTTCAGGCAAGGCGGAGCTAACCGACTGTCCCCACGTTACCGAGGAAGCCAAGGCCAACCTGGAGGAAGCTTCCGCGCCGCCGATTTTGCCGGTAACCATCGGTGCCGGGCCGGAAGCGCCGAAAGTGGGTGGTGAAACGGTGATGTTCCGGCATGAAAAAAGGTTCGAGAACCAGCCGGCCGTGGCCATCCTGATAAGCGATACCATGGATGACGCGGAAGTCAAAGCCAGAATGGAGAAGGGCCAGTTTTTCCAGTACGAGAGAGTGGGCCTGAACCTGAAACCGGAACTGATTGCCGCCAGGGCCGACTCCGGAGATGCGCAGAAATTTGCCGGCCTGGTTAACCGGGTCAAAGACAGCGATATGTATCTCATCCTGATGAGCGATAATCCGGATGTTCTGGCGGCCGGCCTGAAGGAATGCGCCGAGAAGAAGCCGCTGCTTTACGCCGCCACGGAAGAGAACCTGGACAAGGTGGCCGGGCTGGCCACGGAGAACTCCTGCCCGGTGGCGGTAAAAGCATCCGGACCGGAAGAACTGGCCAGGCTGACGGAGAGGCTGAATTCGGCCGGGGTGAAAAATATCGTGCTCGACCCCGGCTCACGGACGGTGCGCCAGGCGCTGGAAGACCAGGTAATCATCCGCAGCGCGGCGCTGAACAAAAAGTTCCGCCCGCTGGGGTACCCGACGATAGCTTTTCCCGGCGAGATGACCGACGACCCGATGAAAGAAGCGGTAATCGCGGCGATGCTGGTAGCCAAATACGCGGGGATTATCGTGCTGTCTGACTTCCGTGGCGAGAGCCTGTTCCCGCTGCTGGTGGAAAGGATGAATATTTACACCGACCCGCAGCGGCCGCTGGCGACCACGGAGGGGATCTACGAGATAAACAACCCGGGAGAAAACTCACCGGTAATGATTACTTCCAACTTTTCACTCACTTACTTTATCGTTTCCGGGGAGATAGAGACGAGCAAGGTGCCCACCTGGCTGCTCATCAAGGACACGGAAGGCCTTTCCGTGATGACGGCCTGGGCAGCGGGAAAGTTCAGTGCTGACGTTATCGCCCCGTTCGTGAAGAAATCCGGCATCGGGGATAAAGTCAAACACCAGAAACTGATAATCCCGGGATACCTGGCGGCGGAGAGCGGTGGACTGGAAGAGGAACTATCCGGCTGGGAAATCCTGGTTGGACCCCGGGAGGGGGCCCATATTCCAGCCTTCCTGAAAACCTGGACAGCTTAGGAGGCAGCTAAATGATCCTTATCGGGGAAAACATCAATATCGTATCCCAGAGCATCGGGCCCGCCCTCAAGGAAAGGAGCCCGGAGCCGGTACAGAAGGTGGCCAGGGATGAGGCAGAGGCCGGCGTAGACTATCTGGACCTGAATATCGGCCCGGCGCGCAAAGGAGGGGACGAGCTAATGGACTGGGCAGTCAACACGGTGCAGGCCGTAGTGGACAAACCGCTCTCCCTGGACACGACTAACCCGGTGGCGATGGAGGCGGGGCTAAAAGCGGCGAAAAACAAGCCGCTGATGAACTCCATTTCCCTGCAGCCAGACCGGATGGAGTCCGGACTGGAGATGGCCAAAAAATACAACGCCGACCTGATAGGCTTGCTCTGGGGGGCTGAGGGGATGCCGCGTGACGCCAACGAACGAGCCATGCACGTGGTCAACTTCGTTTATAAAGCCAACGAGATTGGTGTCCCCAGCGAGAATATATGGATTGACCCGATTGTCAGTCCGGTATCCGTGGAAATAAATCAGGTAAAGGCCTGCATTGAACTGATGTCAATGCTGGAAGACATTGCTCCGGGGTGCAAGTCCACGGTAGGTCTGTCCAATATCTCAAACGGCACGCCGCACCACCTGCGGCCGTGGCTTAACCGCACCTATTTGATGATGCTGATGAAGTACGGACTGTATTCGGCGATAGTTGACGCCTACGATACCGATTTGATACAAATTGCCAGAGGAGAAAGACCGGAAATAGTCAACCTGGTACACCGGATGATGGACGGGGAGAAGCCGGACCCGGCCGCCCTGAACGAAGAGGAGGCGCGATACGCCAAAACGGTCCGGGTGCTGATGGGCGATTCACTTTATTCTCACTCCTGGCTGGAGATATAGCTGTTCTCGGAAAGGAAAGAAACGAGTGGAAGGCAAACCACTGTCAGCGTCCGGAACGTCCGGATACGGATATGAGCTTGCCTACCAACTGGCGGCTGAAAAACTGGCGGCCACCGGTGATGTAGAGCAGCTCTGCCGGCGTACCGGAGCCAGATACCTGGAATCCGGGAAGGCGATAGGCATCAACTTTTTGAACCGGACTTACCGGGTGGAGCTGCCCGGGGTGACAATAACTCTGGCGGACAGCCAGGAGGAAGTAACCCTCCGGGACAAGATTCTCATTCTGCATTACCTGAACACTGCCAGCGGCGTGCCCCTGTCCGACAAGCTGATTGCCTACCAGGAGTTGCCGGAGGGTACCACCTACTTCCCCACTTTTGCCCAGAGGTCAATCAAGCCGCTAGCCCGCCACTTCGGCGCGGAGCCGTCCCGGCTGACTGACGTCAGTCGGTTTATGGGCGGACAGGAAGCCGGTTACGGCGATGTCTCCGTAGCCGTGAAGGCTTTTCCGCGGGTACCGTTGACTCTGGTGATGTGGCGGGGTGACGAGGAGTTCGACCCGGAGGGAAATATACTGTTTGATAGCGCCATCTCAGACTACCTGCCGCCAGAGGACATAATTGTGGTATCAGAATCGGTGGTAAGAAGATTAATCAAACTGGACCGGGAAACGTAAAAGGAGGCGCTCTTGGAAACACTGAAACTGGTTATCAACGGTCAGGACACCGAAGCCAACGCCGGAATGAGCGTGCTGGAAGCAGCCATCGCTGCCGGCGTCTATATCCCGACGCTATGCTACCACCCGATGTTAACCCCGGACGGCTCCTGCAACCTCTGCCTAGTAGAAATCGAAGGGACGGAAGAGCCGGTAAGGGCGTGCCAGACCAGGGCGACCGAGGGGATGGTGGTCAACGCCGAATCACCGAGACTCCACGAAGCACGCCTGACAGCCCTGAAGAATGTCCTGGCCTACCATCCCTGCGAGTGCCTCGTTTGCGAACGGCGGGACCGCTGTGAACCGTATGACGTCTGCCTGCGCAACGTAGCCGTCAGCGAGCGCTGTGTGCTCTGCCCCTACAACGGACAGTGCGAACTGCAGCAGGTGGTCGACTACATCGGCCTGGACGGGGAAGACGTGCCCTGGACCTACCGCGGTCTGCCGGTGGATACGGACAACGCGCTCTACGAGCGAGACTATAACCTGTGCATCAGTTGCGGACGGTGTGTGGCCGCCTGCAAAGAGGTGCGGGGAATCGAAGCCATCAAGATGGCAGACCACGAGGACGGACGCTGGCCGGAGCCGGCTGACGGCAAGTCTCTGGTCAAGTCAGGCTGCAAATACTGCTGCGCCTGCGTGGAGGTATGCCCCACCGGAGCGCTGATTGATAAAGACGCGAAGTGGCAGCCGGAAATAAACCGGCAAAAGCTGACCAATCCGTGCAGCTACGCCTGCCCGGCTCACATCGACGTGCCGCGCTACGTCCGGCTCTGCGGAGAGGGTAAGTTTGCTGAAGCGCTGGCGGTCATCAGGGAGAGGGTGCCCTTCCCGGGAGTGCTGGGGAGGGTCTGTATTCATCCCTGCGAGACAGCCTGCCGCCGGGAGGGTCTGAATGAGGCTATCTCAATCAAGTTTCTGAAATGGGCGGCTGCCGAACGCGACGACCGGCAGTGGAAAAAGCACGCCAAGTCATCACCTTCCAGCGGGAAAAGGGTGGGCGTTATCGGCTCCGGACCGGCCGGGCTTACGGCGGCTTTTTACCTGGCCAAGCAAGGGCACGGGGTGACCGTTTTCGAGGCTCTCCCCGAACCGGGCGGCATGATGCGGGTGGGCATTCCTGATTACCGCCTGCCGCCGGAAAAACTGAATGAGGAAATCAACGAGATAAAAGCGGCCGGCGTAGACATCCTTCTGAACACGCGGGTCGAATCTATCGACAGCCTGTTCGAGCAGGGTTTTGACGCCGTTTTTGCCGGGCCCGGGGCGCACCGGGGAATGAAGATGGGGGTGGAAGGAGAAGACAGCCCCGGCGTCTTTGACGGGGCCACTTTTCTCAGGGAGATAAATCTGGGCAAGAAAATAGATACCGGGGACCGGGTGGCGGTCATCGGCGGGGGTAACGTGGCCATAGACGCGGCCAGAGTCTCCCTCCGGCTGGGGGCCAGACAGGTGACCATCGTTTACCGGCGGACCCAGGCGGAAATGCCGGCCAGCCCGGAAGAAGTAGAAGCCGCCCTGGAAGAAGGTATAGAGATGATGTTCCTGGCGGCGCCGGTTAAAATGGCAAGGGAAGGCAACCGGGTAATGCTGACCTGCAACCGGATGGAACTCGGAGAGCCGGACGCCAGCGGAAGGCGGCGGCCGGTGCCGATAAAAGACAGCGAGTTCACCACCGAGTTTGATTCGGTAATCGCCGCCATCGGTCAGGTGCCGGACATCCCGGAAGCGTTCAACCTGAAACAGGGACGGGGCAACGTAATCACGGCCAACCCGAACACCCTGACCACGAGCCGGGAGGGAGTCTGGGCGGGTGGAGACGCGGTGAGCGGGCCGGCCTCCGTAATTGAAGCTATTGCCGCGGGGCGTAAGGCCGCTTCGTCAATAGACCGCTACCTCGGCGGCACGGGAGACATCGAGGAAGAGCTGACCGGGGACAGCAAGTTCAACCCCTGCGTGGGCAAGGCGGAAGGGTTTTACGAGTGGAAGAGAGTCATCATGCCGGCGCTACCGGTTAAGGAGCGGGAGGGCAACTTTACCGAGGTGGAGCTGGGTCTGGACGACGCGGGCGCCATCATGGAAGGCCAGCGCTGCCTGCAATGCGCGGCCAGGTGTATGCTGACCCCGCCACCACTGCCTCCCAAACTGGGGAAAAGTAACTTCCAGAGGCGGGAAAAGATAGCCGTCAGATGAAAGAGGAAATCACTCTGACCATCGACGGAGTCGAGGTTAGAGCCAGGGAAAACGTTTTTCTCCTGGACGTGATTCTGGGGGAGGGCATCTATGTGCCCAACCTGTGTCACGACCCGGACCTGAAGCCGACCGGAGACTGCGGGTTGTGCGTGGTAGAAATCGAGGGGTTTTCCGAACCGGTGACCGCCTGTACCACACCGGTCTCGGCGGGTATGGCGGTAACCACCAGAAGTCCGCGGCTGGACCAGGCACGCTGTGAGGCGCTGGCGCCCATCCTGGCGTCCCACCCCAGCGAATGTCTGGTCTGTGACCGCCGGGTGCGCTGTCGGCCTTTTGACATCTGCCTGCGCAACGTGGCGGTGACCGACCGCTGCGTGCTCTGCCCCCGGAACGGACACTGCAGCCTGCAGGCGGTGGTCGACTACCTGGGTGATATCGATTTACCGGTCCAGGCCCGGACCAGGGAGCTCCCGATAGACGGCAGCAACCCATTCTTCCGGCTCGACCGCAACTACTGTATTCTCTGCCGCAAGTGCGTCCGCGCCTGCAACGAGGTGACCGGGGTACACGCCATCGATATCGCGGAGAGGGAAGGCCGGAAGCAGGTGGACCCGGTGCACGCCGACCTGCTGTTCCAATCGATTTGCCGGTCCTGCGGCGAGTGCATGGTACGCTGTCCGGTGGCAGCGCTGATGCCCAAAGACAACCGGTGGCCCACCCGGGAAGTAAAAACCACCTGCCCGTACTGCGGCGTGGGCTGCCAGATGTACCTGGGGCTGAAAGACGAGCAGGTGGTGAAGGTGCGCGGCGACCGGGACAACGAGGTCAACGGCGGCCGGCTCTGCGTCAAGGGACGCTTCGGCATCGTCGAGTTTATCAATCACGAAGAACGCCTGAGCGAGCCGCTGATAAGACAGGACGGAGAGTTCCGAGAAGCAAGCTGGGACGAAGCGCTGGACGAGGTGGCCGGCAGGCTCGGACGTTACCGGCCTGACGAGGTGGCCATCATCTCCTCAGCCAAGTGCACCAACGAAGAAAACTACGTGATGCAGAAACTGGGGAGAGCGGTACTGGGCACCCACAGCATTGACCACTGCGCCCGTCTCTGACATTCCCCCACCGTGGCCGGTCTGGTCACATCGTTCGGAAGCGGGGCAATGACCAACTCCATTGGTGACATTACCGATGCTGCCTGCATCCTGGCCATCGGCACCAATACCACCGAAGCCCACCCGGTAATCGGTTTCGAGGTAAAAAAGGCGGTGCACCAGGGAACGAAACTCATCGTGGCCAACCCGAGGGAAATCGGCCTGGTCCGCCACGCCGATATCTGGCTGAGACAGAAACCGGGGACGGACGTGGCGCTGCTGATGGGGATGTGCCGGATAATCATCGACGAGGGGCTGCTGGACAGGCCCTTCATCGACGGGCGCACCGAGAACTTCGAAGCGTTTCGAGACTCGCTGCGCGAATACGACCTGGATTACGTGGCCGGGGTCACCGGAGTACCCGCGGAAAAGATAACCGAGGCGGCGCGGCTGTTCGCCACCAGCAAACCGGCGTCTCTGTTTTACGCGATGGGCATTACCCAGCACTCTCACGGAACGGACAACGTGATGGCGGTAGCCAACCTGGCCATACTCACCGGAAATATGGGTAAGGCAGGGGGCGGGGTAAACCCGCTGCGGGGCCAGAACAACGTGCAGGGCGCCTGTGACATGGGAGCTTTACCCAACGTCTATCCGGGCTACCAGGCGGTAACCAGCGAGGAGGTCAAGAAGAAGTTTGAGGCGGCGTGGGGACACAGTCTGCCGCCGGCGAAACCAGGGCTAACGGTTACCGAGATTTTCGAGGCCGCTGACCGGGGAGAAGTCAAGGCGATTTATATCATGGGGGAAAACCCGGTGCTGTCTGACGCCGAGGCCAGCCGTGTGGAGAAGGCTCTGCAAAAGCTGGAGCTGCTGGTGGTGCAGGACATCTTCCTCAACGAGACGGCCAAACTGGCGCACGTCATCCTGCCCGGGGTGACTTTCGCCGAAAAAGACGGCACCTTTACCAATACCGAGCGAAGGGTACAGAGGGTAAGAAAGGCAATCGAGCCAGTGGGTAATGCCCGTCAGGACTGGTGGATTACCTGCCAGATAGGACAGAGACTGGGCGGCGAAGGCTTTGATTTTACGGACCCGTCCCAGATTATGGAGGAGATCGCCCGGCTGACACCGAGCTATGGCGGCATCTCTTTCCAGCGGCTGGAGGAAGGCGGACTGCAGTGGCCCTGCCCCACCGAGGAGCACCCGGGTACACCGATACTCCATACCCAGATGTTCAGCCGGGGCAAGGGACAGTTCATGCCAATAGCGTTCCGGGCGCCAGCGGAAGCAGTGGATAAGGAATACCCGCTGGTTTTGACCACCGGGCGCAGGTTGTTTCATTATCACACCGGCACGATGAGCCGGAAGGTGAAGGGGCTGAACGCGTTTCACGGGGAAGAACAGGTGGAAATGAACCCGGAAGACGCGGCGAAACTGGGCATAAGAGACGGCGAGCCGGTAAGGGTAATATCTCGCCGCGGCGCGGTGACCGCCCGGGCCAGCCTGACCGGCGCCTCCCCGGCGGGAGTGGTTTTCATGACCTTCCATTTTGCGGAAAGTCCCACCAACCAGCTGACCAATCCGATACTCGACCCGATAGCCAAGATACCGGAATTCAAGGTATGCGCGGTGAGAGTGGAGAAAGCCGCCGTACCGGTGAAATAGCCGGGCCAACTCCTCCCCCGACCCCGGCAGAGTTTGCGTTAGTCGGGGCGTTATGCTAACCTCAAGACAATCAGGGCTGTGAAAGGTTACCCGTGATCAGGAAACGCGGTTTCAAGACTATTTTTTCCGGGTTTTTACCGCTCTTCATGCTGGCCCACCTCACCCACCACCTGGTAACCGCGCTGCCGCCGCCGCTATTACCATTTATCCGGGACGATTTCAGTCTCAGCTATACCCAGGCCGGACTGGTCATTTCCGCTTTCGGGGTGATCTACGGAGTCAGCCAGCTGCCGGCCGGGTGGCTGGCGGACCGAATCGGGGCGCGCCTGGTGATTACCTTCGGGATAATGGGGGTCGCCGCCGCCGGACTGCTGGCCGGTCTGTCACAGAGCTACTGGATGTTGATTGTCTTCCTGATACTTATGGGGATAATGGGCGGCGGTTATCACCCGGCGGCAACAACGATGATTTCAGCGGTAACCGGACCGAAGACGCGGGGACGGGCGATGGGGTTTCACATGGTGGGGGGCAGCGGCAGTTTCTTCCTAGTGCCGCTCATCGCGGCGGGTCTGGCGGCGGCCTGGGGCTGGCGGGGGGCCTTTATCACCCTGGCAATACCGACGATAATCTTTGGCATTTTTCTGCACGTAATGCTGGGCCGGCAGGCGGGCGGCGGAAAGAGAGAGGCCAGAACGGCGGCAGATAACGGAGACGTCCCCGCGCCAGCGGGATACCTGAGCCGGGTGCTGCCGGTGCTGATAGCGAGCGCCTTTGTCCAGGCGGTGATTCTTTCCGTAGTTTCATTCGTGCCGCTTTACCTGGTGGACAACTTCGGCGTAGCCAAGGGGACGGCGGCAGCCTCGATATCGCTCGTTTACGCGGTGGGGCTGGTGGCGGGACCGATGGGCGGCTATCTTTCCGACCGCTTCGGCCGGGTTACCGTTATCAGCATAGCCTGTTTTACCGCGGTGCTGGCCGTATTTCTGCTCAATGTGGCGCCTTACGGAATCGGCATCGGCGCCCTGCTGGTGCTCACCGGCATCATCATCTACACCAACACCACGTCAACGCAGGCGTTTATCGTGGACAATACCCCGGACCGGAAACGCTCTACGATGCTCGGGGTTTACTTTTTTGCCTCCATGGAAGGTAACGGGGTGCTGACACCGGTTATCGGCTACCTGATAGACCAGTTCAGCTTTTACACCAGCTTCAACCTGGTAAGCGCTTCCACACTGGCGGTGACAGTGGCCGGGTTCCTGTTCTTCCTGGCCGGACGAAAGAAAGCGGCGGTATAGGCGGTTTCCCCGCACCCAAACCTCAGTCAGGAAGGCCGGTTATCTTTCCATCTCTTCCCGTATCAGCTTTTCTCCGTATTCCAGGAGCACTTTAGCGCGCTCCGGGGATACTTTCTCCGAATCCAGGTAGGCTTTGAGAGCGTCCAGAGGGGTGATTTCTTCGGCGGCGGCCTGAGTGCCCAGCCTCCGGCGGGCTTCCCGCTGCACGTCCCGCGCCACGGTAAAATAACTGGCGTCTTTGAGGGCGTTCCGAATATCGGCATAGCTGAGATGGCCTTCCACGTAGGCGGGCAGGGTAACATTCAGCCGGACGATGGCTCCTTTTATTTCTTCCGCACGGACGGAAATAGCTTTCAGCACGGTGGCCGTGGGGTCAATGTCTTCCGGGCCAACGGTAGCGTCAACGGTAACAAACCGTCTTCCCTGGACCGGGTGGAAATCAAAGGAGACGCGCCGCGGGCCGGCCCTCTCTCCGGTTTCAATATCCACCAGGTAAAACCCTTTCTCATCGTCTTCGTCGTTGAAATCAAGGCTTTCCAGGCTGCCCGCATAGACTACGGGCGGACTTTCCGAGAGCACCTGGTGGCGGTGGATGTGCCCCAGGGCCACGTAATCGAACTCCGGCCGGGCCACATTGCTCAGCAACAGCGCCGGTTCCTGACCGATGGTCATCATTTTTTCCGAACCGACGGTGGCGCCGGTTACCCAGACGTGGGCGGCCAGAACGGCGGGCAGGGAGGGGTCCAGCCTGGCGGCATTGACCTCAATGGCCGCGGTAAGCGCCTGCTGGAGGCGTTCTTTTATCTGCTCCAGGTTCAGGTTCCTGGCCTCTTCCCTGCCGAGCAGGGCGCTCCGCCTCGGCCAGGGAAGAGACACCACCTGAACCGTGCCGCCGGCGGTGGGAATCCGGTAAACACCGGGTTTGTTGGATACGTAAACGTTCTTCACCGCCAGGGTGTCAAAGATTTCCGTGGCGGTGGCGCGACCGAAGGCGTTGGGCAGGTCATGGTTGCCGATAAGCAAAAAGGTGGGGATGCCACCGGCAGAGAGACGACTGAGACGCCTGGCGAACTCCCGCTGCTGGGTCTGTCCCGGCTCCCGGGTCTTGTAAGTATCTCCGCAGAAGATAACCAGGTCCACCCGGTTCTCCAGGGCGTAATCCACCAGGCGGTCAAAAGCGGAGAGGATATCATGCAGGCGCGATGATAGACCGGTTTCCGGGACGGTATGGCCGTAAGTTTCTACTCCCAGATGGAGGTCAGAAAAATGAAGGATTTTCAAAGTGTTACTATTAAACCTTTACTCTATTCTGTCACGTTTAACTATGTTATGTCGAGCACACAAAAGCTGTATATTTTCGGAAACCAGAGACGAACCTCCTTTTGAGAAAGGTATAATATGGTCAAAGTGCAAATTATCTTTTTATCCGCAAATCCTGCACCTTCCCTGGTCCCGTTTCCATACTTCCAATTTAACTTGTGGAGGTATTAATCTGTTGTGTTCGAGGAAAGACTCCTGATTATCTCCTGTAGCACTTAATTCGAGGTTTTTGGTTAGTTCTAATTTAAACTTGAAAACGCATCGACCTCCACTCTGCTCCATCCAGGCATCTAGTAACTTAAATACACCGTTATATACCCAGATACCAGCACGTAGTTTTTCATATACCCTAACCGATTCCGGTGTTGCCTGGCACTTGTGAGCTTTCGCTGCCCGGTAGAACAAACCATTCTGAGTCAATGCACCAGCAGGAGTCTTCATTCGCTGGTCTAAAGTTTTAGGGGGAGGACTTTCCGGTGTCTTCGGAACGTCATGCCCTTCATAGATCAGGGTCTGTCCATTATCCTTTATTAGATCGGCATAAGGGGCATTAGGTCTGAGGCTCATCAGGATAACACTGGTACCACCGCGCAAGCGGTAGTTCATGCCGCGTTGTAAATTAACGCCTTCAACTTGGCACATATCCAGATACGATATAACATCCCCAGGATTAAACATCTTTCCTTATACAGGAATACTATTCGACATCACTAATTTACTAGATGCCTATCTCACCCTCATACTCTCTGGTAGTAGAAAGGCAACCGCGCCGTTCATGTATTTCCGCTCTTTACCTTTTTTCCTCTTTCCATATCTGCCCGCCTTCCGGGAGAACAAAGATGTCCTCCCCGGCGAGCTTGGCGGTCATGGTGTTCTTCAGTACGGCGATGGGAACCCGTATCTGGTTCATCGAGTCACGCTCGCGCACGGTGACCATCCTGTCATCAAGAGACTGAAAATCCACGGTGACGCAGTAGGGAGTACCGATTTCGTCCTGGCGCCGGTAGCGGCGGCCGATGCTCTGGGTATCGTCATATTGCACCGGCCAGTGGAGGCGCAGTTCGGCGTGCACTTCTTTAGCCAGTGCCGCCAGGTTCTCTTTGCGGCTCAGCGGCAGTACGGCAATCTTGACCGGAGCCAGGTCAGGATGAAAGCGGAGCACCGTCCTGATTTCGCCTTTGTCCATCTCCTCTTCGTAGGCGTCACAGAGGAAGGCCAGCACCGAGCGGTCGACGCCGGCCGAAGGTTCGATGACGTAGGGTACGATGTGCTGATTGGTCTCCTCATCGAGATAGGTCAGGTTCTTGCCGCTGTGGGCGGAGTGCTGCTTCAGGTCATAATCGGTGCGGTTGGCCACCCCTTCCAGTTCCCCCCAGCCCATCGGGAAACGATAATCAATATCACTGCACATCCGGGCGTAGTGGGCCAGTTCCCCGGCGGTGTGCGGACGCACCCGCAGGTTTTCCGCCCGCATCCCCAGGCCCAGATACCAGCGACGGCGTTCTTCCAGCCAGTATTCGAACCACCCGTCATCCGTGCCCGGCCTGACGAAAAACTCGATTTCCATCTGTTCGAACTCACGGCTGCGGAAGATGAAGTTGCCGGTGGTAATCTCGTTGCGGAAAGCCTTGCCGATCTGGGCGATGCCGAAAGGCAGCTTTTTCCGGGTGGTGCCGAGGACGTTCTGGAAATTGACAAAGATGCCCTGGGCGGTTTCCGGGCGCAGGTAGACCACGCTGGCACCATCCTCCACCGGGCCCATAAAGGTCTTGAACATCAGGTTAAAGAGGCGCGGTTCGGTCAGCTCACCGCCGCAGGAGGGGCAGACTTTATCCGGCAGGTCATCTACACGCCACCGCTGGTGGCAGCTCTTGCACTCCACCAGCGGGTCGGCAAACTCCCCCACATGGCCGCTGGCCACCCACACCTGGGGGTGCATCAGGATACCGGTATCCAGCCCCACCATATCATCTCGCTGCTGGATAACGGCGCGCCACCAGGCCTCTTTGATGTTCCGCTTTAGCTCCACCCCCAGCGGGCCATAGTCCCAGCAACTGGAAAGGCCGCCGTAGATTTCACTACTGGGGAAGATTAACCCCCGCCGCTGGGAGAGAGAGACGATTTTCTCCATGGTAACTTTACCCGGTGCACGCTCCGCCATTAAATTCACTCCTTGAAACTTCTAACGGGGGCTGTTTTTATTCCAGACCTGCCGTATCGCGGAGAAGAAGAAAGCGCCCAGCAAAACTCCGCCCGCCCCCATCACAACCACGGCAAACGCCCAGAGAGGAAAAAGGCGTATCTGGTAAGCATTGTAGCTGAAAATATCCAGCATTGCAAAGCCGAGTATCAACTGCGGGAGGCCGACCATATTGCCCATAATCAGCAGTACTTTCTCCATCCAGGCGGGGCTGGCGGGGGGAAAGCGGTGGCCGAGCAAGACGCCGCCGTAAGCTACCACCCAGGCAAACAGGGTGAGAAAAAACTGGGGTACCACCAGCCAGGCGAGCAGGACATTACGGTTCAGCCAGCGGTCCGGGGCGCCATCAGTGAAATGGTAGGCAGCCTCAGGGGGCAGCAGGCGATAGAAAAATGCGACCAGGAGCAAAGACAGGAGCAGCACCGCCAGCGGCAGGGCGATAAACCGCCCGCGGAAGGACAGGGCGGCAGCGGCTGGCTGGTTCAACTGGCTCATTGGCTGGTCATGCTTTTCCCGAGATACTGCTCACGGAGGCGATGGCGTACTCTTTAGAATGGGAAAGGCTGACGGCGATTTCAGTTATGCCCAGCTCGTCGGCTTTTATTTGCGCCTGCCCGTAAAGATTGACCACCGGCTTGCCGCCGGGCTGAGAGAGGGTCTCTATCTCCCGCCAGCTGATCCCGTTCCTGCCGGTACCCAGCAGTTTCATAACCGCCTCCTTGCAGGCAAAACGGGCGGCCAGTGATGCCGGCTTTCGGGTATACCTTTCGAGCTCGGCTTCGGTGTAAATCCGGCGTAAAAAAGACTCTCCCCAGCGCGCAATCACCTGCTGGATGCGGAAAATCTCGATGATGTCTATGCCGGTGTGCTGGGTCATATCAGCTCACCGCTCGCCGTCAAGGTCCGGGACAGGTCAGCGCAGAGTTCTTGCAGGACGGGAGAAGAGGGTTCACAGTTCAGGTTGGTCACCAGCGGGGTGATGGAGAGCCCCTGGCAGTCGATAACCTCGATATCGGTATCCCGGGGGGCGCTCCCGTCCAGTCTGCGGCGTACCAGCTGGAAGTACTGTCCCTGCCCATCCTCGCCTTCTTCGACGGTATTGATATGGCTTTCGTGGGCCAGGCGGGTAATCCGGACCCCTCTGATTTCTTCCAGGGGGAGGTTGGGCAGGTTCACGTTCAGAAAAAGGCCGGACGGGAGAGAGCCGGAACCGACTTTCCGGGCCAAAAAGGCAGCCACCCTGGCGCCTGCCGCCAGATGGCGGGTGTTGTCCCGGGCAGTGGAAACGGCGATAGAGGGATAGCCGTGCAGGTAACCCTGCAATGCCCCGCTCACCGTCCCGGAGATGTGGACGTCATCACCCAGGTTGTGCCCTTCATTTATGCCGGAAACAACCATATCTACGCCGTCTCCCGCCAGCCTGCGCAGTCCCAGGATAACGCTGTCCGAAGGCGTACCATCTACGGAGTAAGTGGCCACTCCCGGGGCTAACGAAGGCAGCTTCCGCGCCCGCAGCGGCTGCCAGAGAGTGACCGCGGTACCCACGGCGCTCTGCTCCCGATCAGGCGCCACCACCACTACCCGGGCAATTTTACAGAGCTCCTCGACCAGCGTCCGGATGCCCTCAGCAAAAATACCGTCATCATTGGTTACCAGAATATTCATGAAAGCTATTATAGTCTATCACAGCGAGTTGAAGACGACAAACGGCTTCATCCGGCGAGGGAAACTTGCCCTGCCTTCGGGCGCGTGGTAATATGAAATGGAAAGGTATTCTACCCTGGTTTAGCGGCCCCATCGTAAGGTCGCTGTCTTTTTTCCGAACCCAATTTGTACGCAGGGTTAAGAAAGATGGAGAAACAAGTTACCGTTACCCTGAACGGTTCGGCGGTGAGCGGGCGCGAGGGAATGACCATTCTGGAACTAGCCCGGGGAAACGGGATAGATATCCCCACCCTCTGCTACGTGAAGGGGCTGCCTCCTCAGGGCTCCTGCCGTCTCTGCGTGGTGGAAGTGGAAGGCTCCCGCACGCTGGTGGGCTCCTGTCATACTCCCATTGGCGAAGGGATGGTGATAGAGACGCACTCTCCGCGGGTGCTGGCGACGCGCAAGATGCTGGTGGAACTGATGATGGCCAGCCACCCTGACTCCTGCCTGGTCTGCGACAAGGCCAATATCTGCGAGCTGAGAAAAATCGCCGCCGATATGGAAATAGGCCTGCCGCGCTTCCGAGCAAAGAAACACTACTATCCGGTGGAAGACGGCAACTCCTGTATTATCCGGGATATGTCCAAGTGCATCATGTGCCGCCGCTGCGTTATCGCCTGCCGGAATCTGAGCGGAAGCAACCTGTTCAGCGTGGCCTACCGCGGTTTCGAGAGTAAAGTTATCTGCGGGTGTGACCAGCCGGTGGCGGCGGAAGCCTGCCGTGATTGTGACGATTGCATCGCGCTGTGTCCGTCCGGGGCGCTCCGCAAGCCCAGAGAAGCCGGAAAATCAAGGGCAGAGAAAGCCTTGTTCATCAAAGGATAAACGCCGGCGATAGCGGGAGATTGAAATGAGTCCGGAGAGAACCGCGGAACGGAAAGACCTGATAGAGATGCTGAAAGAGGCGCAGGCGGAACACGGCTACGTACCGGAAGCGGTTATGAGGGAGCTGGCGGAATTACTGGGTATACCGCTGAATGAAGTCTACGGTGTGGCCAGCTTTTACTCGTTCATCGCCACCAGACCGCAGGGCAGAAACATTATCCGGGTCTGTCAGAGCCTGCCCTGTGATATGAAGCACGGCCGGGAGATAATGGAGCGCCTGGCGCAGGAGCTCGGCATCCGTCCCGGCGAGACGACGGCGGACCGCCGGTTTTCCCTGCAACTGACCAACTGCATGGGGCTATGTGACCAGGCGCCGGCGATGATGATTAACGATGACGCCCACGGTGACCTGACAGTGGAGAAGCTAGACGGGATTCTGAAGAACTACAGGTAGAGTTTGAGGATAAGAAGGAGGCTGCCGAGGTGCCTCAGCAGCGGATTGTGTTAAGAAACTGCGGGGTGATAGACCCCCGCCAGATTGACAGCTACCTGGAAGCGAGCGGCTTCAAGGCGCTGACCAGGGCCAGGCAGGAAATGACCCCGGAGCAGGTAACCGACGAGATAAAAGCCTCCGGCCTGAGAGGGCGGGGAGGAGCCGGTTTCCCCTGCGGCATCAAGTGGGAAGGCGCCCGGAAAGCACCGGGCGATGAAAAATACGTTATCTGCAATGCCGACGAGGGAGAGGTAGGGACCTTCAAAGACCGGTATATCCTGGAGAAAGACCCGTTCCGCCTTATTGAGGGTATCCTGATTGCCGGCCACGCTATCGGGGCGAAAAAGGGATACATCTACCTGCGGGCGGAATACCACCGCTTTTTAAGCGGGCTGAAGGACGCGATAAACCAGGTAAGGCAGGCCGGTTTCCTGAGGGATTTCAGCCTCGAAATCAAAGAGGGAGCCGGAGCTTACATCTGCGGCGAGGAGTCCGCCCTGATGGACTCCATCGAGGGCAAGCGCGGCGAAGCGCGCTACCGCCCTCCTTTCCCCACCACCTACGGACTGTGGGGAAAGCCAACCATTATCAACAACGTGGAAACCCTGATGAATATTCCCGGAATCATAGAGAACGGCGCGGAGTGGTTCAGCCGGATGGGAACTGAGCGGAGCAAGGGGACGAAGGTCTTTTCGGTAAGCGGAGACGTCTCCCGGCCGGGGGTCTACGAGATGGTACTGGGCAGCTCTCTGCGAGAACTGGTGGAGGAGCTGGCCGGAGCGGAGAAAATAAAGATGGTGCAGATAGGCGGAGCTACGGGACGGGTCCTGCCCCGCGAAAAGATAGATACGCCGCTCGCCTTTGAAAGCGTGCTCGGTGCGGGCGCCGTCATCGTGTTCAACGAGAACCGGGACGTCATTGATACCGTCTACCGGACGATGGAGTTCCTGGTAGAGGAGTCCTGCGGGAAGTGCACACCCTGCCGGCAGGGTACAGAAGTGATGGTGGAGATACTGGAAAGACTCCAGCGCGGGGAAGGACGGGCGAAGGACCTGAAAGACCTGGAGGACCTGTCCGGGACGATGGCGCTAACCTCACTGTGCGGCCTAGGACAGGCCGCGCCCAACGCGGTAATGGACAGCATGCAGTATTTCAGAGAAGCCTATGAAGAACGCGTCTCAGGAGGTGTTTTGAGATGAAAACGATAACCGAACAAAAACCGTTTGAAGAGATTGCCGGCTACCTCGAGCAGTGCCGGAAAGTCTATCTCATCGGCTGCGGCACCTGCGCCACCCTGTGCCATACCGGGGGGAAGTCAGAACTCATCGGGATGAAAGAGCGGCTCGAGGCCGAAGGTAAAACGGTCACCGGCTGGATGGTGATTCCCACCGCCTGCGACGAGCTGACCAGGTACGCGCTGGAAGAAGATACCGAGAATATCCGGCAGGCGGACTGCATTCTGGGGATGGTCTGCGCCGTGGGTATACAGACGATAAGCCTGCACCTTAAGGACGTAAAACCGGTCTATCCGGGGCTGACTACGCTGTTTATCGGCATGGAGGAGAGTCCGGGGGTTTTCAGCGAGGTCTGCCTGCAGTGCGGTGACTGCGTGCTGGGGCGGACGGCGGCAATATGCCCTCTGGTCCGGTGCGCCAAGACCCTGCTGAACGGGCCCTGCGGCGGCTCGTCCGGGGGCAGGTGTGAAATATCCCCGGACGTTCCCTGCGCCTGGCAGCTGATTTATGACCGGCTGGCAGAGACGGGCCGTCTGGATGACCTGGAAGAAATCGCGCCGGTCAAGGACTGGAGCGTCAGCGTCTCCGGCGGACCCCGGAAACGAGACGTGGAAACAGAGTGTGGCATCCTCACCTAGGAGGCAACCGCGATGAGAGCAGGAACCAACCTGGAAAAAGTCCTGGCGGCCGGGCACTTTGCCGTTACCGCAGAAGCCGCCCCACCGAAAGGCACCGGTACGGCATCAGTGCAGAAAAAAGGTGAACTTCTGCGCCACTGCTGCGACGCGGTCAACGTGACCGATAACCAGACGGCGATAGTAAGGATGTCCAGCACCGCCGGCTGCCTGATTCTGAAAGAACAGGGCATCGAGCCGGTGATGCAGATAGTGGTGCGTGACCGCAACCGGCTGGCGATACAGGCGGACGTGCTGGGAGCGGTGGCGCTGGGCATCAAAAACATCCTGTGCCTCTCCGGGGACCACCAGAGCTTCGGCAATCACCCCGAAGCCAGAGGGGTCTTCGATATCGACTCCATGCAGCTTATCCGGGCACTGAAAAATATGCGCGACGAAAAGAAATTCATCTCCGGTGACGATGTCTCCGGAGATGTGCCGCTGTTTATCGGCGCCGCCGCCAACCCTTTCGCCGACCCGTTCGAATACCGGGTGGGCCGGCTGGCGAAAAAGGTAAAAGCGGGGGCGGACTTTATCCAGACCCAGGCGGTGTTTGATGTTCCCCGGTTTACCCGCTGGATGGAGCAGATCTGCGAACGGGGGCTGGACAAGCAGACCCATATCATGGCCGGGGTGATACCCCCCAAGTCAGCCGGTATGGCGCGCTATATGAGGGACTACGTTCCGGGGGTAATCGTCCCGGACGAAGTGGTCACCCGGATGGAACAGGCGGAGAACGCCAAGGAAGAAGGCATCCGCATAACCCTGGACATCATCGAGCAGGTAAAGGATATTTCCGGCGTTCACGGCATCCATATCATGGCGGTGGGCTGGGAAGACGTGGTGGGGGAGATGGTGGAGAAGGCCGGACTGATGCCGAGGCCAGCGGTCTGAGGGGCACCGAAGTAGAACCTTGAAGACCAGCGATTTCGATTATTCGCTTCCTCCAGAGCTTATCGCCCAGACACCCCTAACTGCGAGAGAACAGTCCCGGCTGATGGTACTGGACCGGGAGAGCGCTTCTATTTCACATCGCCGTTTTTACGAGCTTACCGATTATCTCAGGGAAGGCGATGTCCTAGCCCATCTTTACCAAAATTTGTACCGAAGCGGTTTATTTTACGTCTCTTCA
>CAZTMR010000006.1:0-60425 GCA_964615345.1 uncultured Dehalococcoidaceae bacterium
ACGGAGTGGAGGTCTCTTTCAAACCTCCCACTATCTTTACACCTAAACGTTCTGACGGTTGTTTCATCTTACCCTCCCTGGTGGTAGCTTACCTCAATTATCGCCACCTCTTGGGTTTTAGTTTATCACGTTCAAATTGTGCCTGCACCATCAGAAAATCCACGGATCGGGGATGTACAAACCCGGTGTCTGTGTTATACTGAGACCAGAAATATCAGCGGGAGGCGCGGTTTCTGGAACCTCTGGAGATAGCCCGTAAAGCGGTGGAAGCCGCCGGCGAAAAGCAGGCGAGCGATACGGTATTGCTGGACGCGCGCGGGGTCTGCTCTTTTACTGACTATTTCGTCATCTGCTCCGGGGAAGCAGACCGGCAAATCAAGGCTATTTACGAGGAAATAGAGCACGCCCTGAAGAAAGAAGGAGTGCAGCCGCACCACCACGAGGGCACCGTGGAGTCCGGGTGGCTGTTGCTTGATTACGGGGACGTCATCGTCCACATTTTCAGCACCGAGGAGAGGGAACACTACCAGCTGGACAGACTGTGGAACAGGGCCACCACCGTGCTCCGCATCCAGTGAGCTTTTAACCCCGCCGGGAGAAAAGCTCACTGTCAGCAAAGAAAAGCCGGATTTCCTTTTCTGCCGTTTCCCCCGAGTCAGAGCCATGCACCGCGTTGCGCTGGATATCCGAGCCGAAATCGGCGCGGATGGTGCCGGTTTCCGCTTTTGATGGGTCGGTATCGCCCATTTCTTTTCTGATTGCTTTAACCGCGTTTTCGCCTTCAAAGACGATGGCGATGATGGGCGCGGAGGTCATAAATTCTACCAGCTTATCAAAGAACGGTTTACCTTTATGGACGGCGTAGTGACGGTGGGCCAGGTCTTTATCCATTTGCAACATTTTCAACCCGATAACCCGCAGACCCAGTTTCTCCAGGCGGCTGATAATGGCACCGCCCAGACCGATATGCATCGCGTCCGGCTTTATCAGTACCAGAGACCTCTCCATAGCGGCTCCTTTAAATGATTGGCTTTCTGTTACGGCGAACGAAACAGGCCGGCCAGAGCCGGAACGGTCACCGATTCGAGGGAATCGACGACGAGGTTGGCCGCGCTCAGCTTCTCCCGGGGATGGTTGTTGGTAACCGCCAGGCATTTCATCCCCGCCCGTTTGGCAGCGGCCACCCCGGCTACGGCATCTTCGACTACCAGGCAGTTGGCCGGTTCCACCCCGAGCCGTTCGGCAGCGAGCAAGAAAATCAGAGGGCTAGGTTTTCCCTCGGGCACTTCCTTGCCCCAGACGATAGCCTGAAAGTACTCTTTAATCCCCAGGCTGCCCATCACCAGGTTGATATTCTCCGGAGGCGCCGAGGAAGCGATGGCCATTTTCACTCCGTGTTCCCGCAGCGTCTTTATCAGCGCTATCGCCCCGGGCAGCGGGCTTACCCTGCCGGCAGCTTCCCGGCGAAAGGCGGTTTCTTTTTCGGTAACCACCACTTCCAGCTCTTCCGCGGAGATGCCGGGGATAGTATCCCGGATGATGGTATCGTTGCGCTGGCCGAAGTGGTGGCGGAAGTCCTCCTCGGTGAAGATGGCGCCGCGCGGGGGGAAAACCGTCTGCCAGGCTTTGAAATGATAGGCGGCGGTATCCGCGATGACACCGTCCATATCCCAGATGACCGCCTCCAGACTGCCCTGGCTGGTGATAATAATTTGGGTGGCTCTGCCTTCCGCCACCAGGGTGCCGTCCGGCAGAGAGACGGCGGCTTCCAACCGGACCGACCTGCCCTCCATTTTGACTACCGAGGCGGTAATCACCAGCGGTTCACCGGCCACGGCCGGCCGCTTGAAATTAACCTGGAGCCTGGCGGTAAGGAAGTCAGAAATGCCACTGTAAAGGGCGGCGTGACCCATCGCTTCATCGAGAAGGGCAGCGATGATACCGCCGTGGATGATGTTTGACCAGCCCTGGTACTGTTTGGCCGGCGTGAAATCGGCGCGGGCGGTTTTACCGTCCCACTGAAAGGTCAGCCTGAGGCCGATGGGGTTTTCCTGGCCGCAACCGAAGCACAACCCGTCGTCTTTTATTGTCGTCACCGGTACCTTTTCCTGTTCCCCCATTCCTTCTCCGTTCCAGACGAGTTATTCGCCGGTGAAGTGTTCCCACCCGGAGCGGGCCTCTGGCACCGGTTTGCCCGCGGCGTCCACCAGTTTGACTCCCTTCCCGGACACAATCTCCCCGATTATGATAACCGGGAAAGAAACGTCACCGATTATTTTTTCCACTGTCCCGGCAGGGGCGGTAAACAGCAGTTCGTAATCCTCTCCACCGGAGAGAGCCATATTCAATCCCTGGTTACCGAAGGCGGTTGTTACCGCCGGGTGCACCGGCACTTTTTCTATTTCCACACGAGCGCCGACCCCGCTTGCCCGGCAAATGTGGCCGAGGTCAGCGACCAGGCCATCGCTGATATCGATGGCCGCCTGCACTCCCTGCCGGAGCAGCGCCTGCCCTTCGGCGACGCGAGGGGAGGGGCGGAGATGGGCTTTTTTCAGACTGTCTGCGGTACCGGCTTCCAGCGGCGTCTTCCGACTTAAAATCTCCAGCCCGCCGGCGGAAGCGCCCAGCGCGCCGGTAACCGCGATGAGGTCACCGGGACGGGCGGCGGAGCGGGTGAGCAGCCGCCGGTCATCACGACCTGTGGCGCCGATCACGGTGATGCTGATGGAGACACTCGAGGCGCGGCAGGTATCACCGCCGATGATGACGGTATCAAACCGGCGCCCGATGTCAATCATCCCCCGGTACAACGCCCGGACATCATCAACCCGAATATACCCGGGCAGGCCGATGGAGACCAGCGCGTATTCCGGGATACCGCCCATGGCGGCGATATCGCTGAAATTAGCAGCCAGCGCCTTCCAGCCCAGGTTTTCCCAGGAAGTGGTCTCCAGGGAAAAGTGAACGTCCTGGAAAAGAGAGTCAGTGGTTACCAGCTGGATGACTTTATCCGTCCGCCAGGCAGCGGTATCGTCACCGATACCGAGTATCAGCCGGGGCGGCGACGATCCGGAGGTCATTTTCGCCAGGAGGTCGATGAGGCCAAATTCCCCCAGCTCAGTGACATTCATAGCTTTGAAATTATAGCACGCTGCGGCCGGAAGAACAAACCGGCCGGTTTTATTTGCATCGGGGTGTTCCGTGCTTACCTCACCCCCTACCCATTTTCCCCAAAACCTGCTATAGTCCGGGTAAGAAATGCGTTACGGGATTATCGCCGATATTCACGGCAATCTGGAAGCCTTCAGCGCGGTGCTGGAGGACATCGAGCGCGGGGGAGGAGTGGACGAGCTCTGGTGTCTGGGAGACACCGTGGGCTACGGACCGGACCCGCACGGATGCATCGAGCTCCTGCGCCGGCAGCGGCATACCTGCGTGGCGGGTAACCATGACCTGGGCGCCATCGGCGGGACGAGCGCCGCATTCTTCAATCCGGACGCTGCCGCCGCCTGCCGCTGGACCGGGGAGCAACTGAGCCAGGAGGACGCCGATTACCTGGCAAGCCTGCCCACCATCACCGAAAAAGAGGGCTTCACTCTGGTGCACGGCAGTCCCCGGGAGCCGGTCTGGGAGTACGTCATTTCCATCAGCATCGCCGGAGAGAGCTTCGGCTTTTTCTCCTCTCCGTACTGTCTGGTCGGCCACTCCCACATACCGCTCATCTTCCGCAGCGAAGAAAGAGCCTGCACTTTCAGCCGCTTTTCTCCCAATGTCAAGCTGCTCCTGGGCAAGATAAGGCTGATTATAAACCCGGGCGGGGTGGGACAGCCGCGCGACGGCGACCCGCGGGCAAGCTACGCCGTTTACGACCAGGACACGGGCACGGTCAGGCTTTACCGGGTAGAGTACGATATTAAAGCCACCCAGGACAAGATGATGCGCCACGAAATGCCGATACCACTGGTGGTGCGCCTGGCACAGGGACTGTGACCGGCGCAGAATTTTTCCTCTTGACAAAGTAACCGTCACCAATTAGGATTTTTCTCAGGTCGTGCTAGATGGGGAGCTAGCGGTGCCCTGTAACCTGCAACCCGCTACAGCAGGATTGAATTCCCGTTTGAGGCCCTTCCCTGGCAGGTCTACCCGGGTCAAGCAGCGTTGAAGGCCGGGTCCTGCGCGGCGGAACTCTATGAACCCCGTCAGGTCCGAGAGGAAGCAGCGGTAAATAGTTGTTTCCGGGTGCCGCAGGGTTACCTGGCCGGAGCCGGCTGGCCGGGGCAAGCTGTCAGGTGGGGTCGAGGGCGGGTGCACGGCCTGTTATTTACAGACGCGCCGGCAGGAAGGTGCCTTTTGAGGACAGACCCACTTCTGGCCCGGACCAGAAAAATGATGCGCCGGTTCGGAATCAAATCCAGAAAAAGACTGGGGCAGCACTTTCTGGTTGATGAGGCGGTCCTGCGTCGAATCATCGCCGCGGCCGAAATCACCCCCGCGGATACCATCCTCGAAATCGGCCCCGGCCCGGGCATACTCACCGGAGAGATGGCGAAACGAGCGGGGCGGGTAATCGCCGTGGAGCTGGACAACCGTCTGGCGGCGGCACTGAAAGAAACGATGGCCGGAGCGAACAACGTGACCATCATCAACGACGACATCCTGCGCCTCGACCCGACAACGCTGTTAACCGGACAAACCAGTTATAAAGTGGTGGCCAACCTGCCCTACTATATCACCTCTCCGGTGCTGCGCCACCTGCTGGAAGCCACCTTCCGGCCGGAAAAGATGGTGCTGATGGTACAGAGAGAAGTTGCCGAAGCGATTGCCGCCGTGCCCGGGCGCCGCAGTCTGCTCAGTATCAGCGTGCAGTACTACGGTGAGCCGCGGATAGTGGATACCGTACCGGCGGAAGCGTTTTATCCGGCACCGGAGGTTGATTCGGCGCTACTGAACATCGAGGTGTACCGTCAGCCGGCAGTAAGGGTAAGCGACGAGAAGGGCTTTTTCAAGCTAGTGCGGGCCGGTTTTACCGCCTCACGCAAGCAAATCGCCAACTCGCTGGCGCAGGGACTGGGAATGGACAAGAAGACAACTCTGGTCATGCTGGCGGAGGCGGGCATACAGCCACAACGGAGAGCGGAGACGCTCACCCTGGAAGAGTGGGCGGGACTCTGGCGGGTGTTTTCCGGCACCAGGGAGGGGAAAACCGCATGCTGACCATCCGGACGCCCGCCAAGCTCAACTTGACCCTGGAGGTACTGGGGAAACGGCCAGACGGCTACCACGAAATACGGAGCGTGATGCAAACGATAGGCCTGTACGATACCATCACCTTCCGGCGTGGGAAGTCAGTCACCTTCGAATCAGACACGCCGGAATGGGCGCCGGAAAAGAGCCTGGTAACGAAGGCGGCAAACCTTCTCCGGGAAACCACCGGAAGCCGAAAAGGAGCGACGATAGGGGTGAGCAAACTTATCCCGCTCATATCCGGACTGGGTGGAGACAGCAGCGATGCGGCCGCGGTGCTGCGCGGCCTGAACGAGCTTTGGGGAACAGGCCTCTCCGGCAGCGAGCTGCAGAAGCTGGCCGCAGGGATAAGCTCGGATACTGCTTTCTTCGTGCAGGGAGGCACGGCGCTGGCCGAGGGGAGGGGAGAAAAGGTGACGCCGTTACCGCCTTTCCCCCGCCGCTGGGTGGTGCTGGTTGTGCCTGGGGTAGCCCGCTTGCCGGGCAAGACCGGGCAGGCGTACGCGGGGCTCCAGCCCGGCCATTTTACCGACGGCCGGATTACGGAAAGGCTGGCCGGCGAGCTAAAAGAAGGGAAAGGGCCTTTTGCGCTGTTCAACACTTTCGAAAACCTGGCCTTCGGCCGTTCCTCGGAGCTCAAGGTATACCGGGACCACATCCGCAAGCTGGGTGCGGAAGATATTCACCTGACCGGGACCGGCCCAGCCCTTTTTACGCTCTTCGAAGACAGGGACCGCGCCGAAGACCTTTACACCCGCTGTAAAAACCAGTCAATGGAGACGTACCTGGTGGAGACGGTATCCGGCAGCTCAGGGATGCAGAACTAATCTAGTAATAGCTACCGCCAACGCTGCCAGCCATAACGTGAAAAACACTAACGGCAGGTAAAACCAGTAAGTTTTGTGCAACTCTATCCGGCTCAAGGGCTCGCTCAGTAATTTTCTAATGCCTCTCGCCGCTTGCAGTTCCAGTTTACCCTTCTCGTTCTTTCTCCACCGTTTCCCTGCCTGTATTGCCTCGTCAGCATGCAAATGAGGAGTAATCTCATTTTCCAGGAGATAGGAAAACTCAGGGGTGGTCTCCTCTATTACCCGCTCCGCCCCGTGCCAGAAATCAAGAGCATTGGCGGAGACAAGGTTAAGCACGTAGATTAAACAGGTAACGGAAATACCCGATAGCGCCAGGATAATACCTAAAATATCAAGAAACCAGACTGAAGTCCGGCTCAGTAGCATCACAAAAGCCAAGAACAAGATTGAGTTTGCGGCAAGGAATATGCTGGTCCTTTCTACGATTATGCGGTCTTCACTAATCTGGCGATTTTGAATAATCCGGTAAGCCTCGACCGGACCTATTCCACTGCCGTTGTTACTGCTGTTACTTTGTTCCGCTAACATAGCGCCTATCTCAACGGGTAAACGTAAGCCGGTGTCCCGCCGTATTCTGGCGGCGCCCAGCCGATGGAACGCTTTCCGCTGGTATCCAGATACCAATAGCGGCGCTCGTCGTCTTCAATAACGCCGTCTTTATCGCCGTAAACCCAGGAATTGCCGTACATCTTGACGCCCCACTCTTCCGGAAAATACACACCCAGCCCCATATGGTCGAACTTTTCAAAGAGGAGGAAGGCTGTGTCATAGCCCATCTCGGTCAGAACAGCTGCGGCGAGCAGAGAGGTGTCTTCACAGTCCCCGGCCTGCTCAAAGAGGGTCTCCAGCGGGTAGCGGGGATATTCGTCTGATGAGGTGCTGACGTTATCGGTGGTATAGGTCATCCCCTGAGCAAACTTGAGAACAAGCTCGACGGTCTCTTTCGCGTCCAGATTTTCCGCCGCTGCCTTCTCCTCAAACTGACGGGCAAGGCTGCGGATAAAAGCATCGTCGCCCGGGTCAGAAGCAATGACGACCGAATCGGTCAGATATTTTCCCGCCATCTCGTTCCAGGTCAGATTACCGTCATAGACAGGCCTGGGTTTTTCCCGGTAATCACGGTAGTCAGGCAGAGGCAGGGTGAGGGAGAGAGAAAGTACGGAGGGATTTTCAGTTTCAAAGGAATAGCGCAGGGTAGTCACGGAGCTGAACCGCGCGGAGAGGCCCCAGCCCAGGAGTATCGCCACTACCAGAGTCGCCAGCAGGATATAATGCGTTCTTTTCATCTTCTCAGAGTTTCCCTGTACCTGGCCGAATTGCGTACCATCTCTTCTTCCTGCCGCCGGGTGGTCACCTGACCGTCCAGCCGGGCTTCAAGCAGCCGGGACAGTATCTCTTTGATAGCCGGGCCGGAGGCGATACCCATCTTTTTCAGGTCCTCGCCGCCCAGCGCCGGTTTTACCGAACGGAGTTTACCGAGATAGAGGTCCAGCCGGCGGGATATTACCGCCGAGTCAACGGCCAGCCGATTGGCCGTGATGGCGGTGGTGGAAAACCCCCGCAGAAGGGAATAAATACGGCTGCCGGGAAGATCAACCTCCGCCAGCCGGTCAAGCCTGCTTTTCAGATCGATGGTATCCCGGAGCGCCTGAGCGGTCAGTTTGCGCGGCCGGAGATAGGCGATAAAGCGGTCTACCTGCTGACGGGTCAGGGGATAAACGAGCAGGGACAGGTAAAGCCGCGGCAGGTCCGTCCCGGCGCCGGTACACTGCCGGGCGCGGGTGAACACCTCCGCCAGCCAGTCACCGGACGGCAAGGTGGGGTGCAGCCAAGACAGCACTCCGAGCTCGCCGGCGCGGCGCAGACATTTTTCCGGTTCCTCTTCCCGCAGAGCCAGTTCGAGCTCGTTTCGAATACGGTCACCGCTGATGGTATCCAGATAGGGCAGGTCCCGTTTCAGCCAGCGCCGGGTAGCCGGCTCCAGACGAAAATCGAGGCGCTGCTCGTAGCGCAGGGCGCGCCAGATGCGGGTAGCGTCATCGATAAAGCTCTTTTCATGCAGGACGCGGAGCTGCTTCTCCCGCAGGTCCTTTTCCCCACCGTACAGGTCCAGCAGCCGGCCGTAGGGGCCGGCACCGAGCTCGATAGCCATGGCGTTGACGGTGAAGTCCCTGCGGAAAAGGTCATCCCGGATAGTGCCGGGGGCGACAGAGGGGAGGGCGCCCGGTCTATCATAGGTCTCCCGGCGGGCCATCGCCAGGTCAACACCCCATCCCGCCCAGCTCAGACTGGCGGTGCCAAAGCGATGGTGGGCGGTTACTTTGCCGTACCCGGCAGCGGCCAGCCGCCGCGCCAGGCCGATGGCGTCACCCTCCAGCACCAGGTCAAGGTCATAGTTGGGTCTTTCCAGAAGCAGGTCACGGACCACCCCTCCCACCAGATACAGGTTCTGTCCGGTCTCCCGCGCCATCTTTCCCGCCAGTTGCAGAAACCCGGACATCTCCCCGGACAACCGGCGGTCGATTGTTTCCGCTAAATCTATTTTCTCCGGCATTCTCTCTACCGAACCATTATCTCTGCATAAATTATAACACAGGCGACAGGGAGAGAAAGAAAACAGGGTGGAAATGATCCCTCAGAGCCGATTACTCCGTTATCCTAATCAAGTCAGATAGATAATGGCGATGCCCCCGAACATCATCACGATTGCCCCCAGGCGCAGCACAGCCATTTTACGAGTGGAATCAGACCTGAGCAGGGTATCGGGCAGGAAGCGCCCCAGGACCAGAGCGTATACGGCCACGAAAACGGGACGGGTACCGACCAGGGCGGAGACCAGGGATACCGGCCCCAGGGACAGGGCCCAGTACAGGGTAACGATGGCGAGCGGGGCCAGTGTCTCGTTGAAAAGCTGCAGGGCCAGGGTCCGGTTGCGGCGCTTCATGTTTTTCAACTGCCGGAAAACGTGCGGGCGGAAGGCGATGAGGGAAAAAACGCCGAAGAGGCAGAACCCGTTCACGGAAAACATATTCCAGAAAGAGACGTGGTTCAGGGCGTACTTACTACCGATATCCGCCAGAGCAAAAAGGAGGCTCGAACCGAGAAGGGCGAAAAACGCTTTCCCCAGCCACTGCATGGAGCCAAGAGGACTGCGCCGGAAGGATACGGTAGCGGCACCGGCCACCACGATAACTATGGCCAGCCATTGCACAGAACTGAGAGATTCCCCGAGCAGAGGCATGGCGATGAGCGCCACGAAAACCGGATAGCTGTAAACTATGGGAACAATCCGGGATACTTCCTCTTTTTTCATATAGTAGAGCATAACGGTTACCCCGAGGAGGCGGATGATGGTCGAGCCGAAAGCCACCGTCAGCGGCCACCAGCCGATACCGGCAGGGAAAGGGAATAACTGCAGAACCAGCAACGCGTAAAAGGCGTGTATAATCACCAGCGGCAGCAAAAAGGCGCGCAGGCCGGGCATACGCTTGGCGATAAGATGAGCGTCAATAACGTTTACGGCGGCGAAAATCGCCGCGCTAAAAATGGCAATGCTCGTCCAGTCCACGGGAGAAAAAGGCTCGCTTTCCAATAACGAATATGTCCCCAGCTTACAACATCAGCGCCGAAAAAGGAAATCAGCCAGGGGTGAATTTCCCGGAATCCGCCACCGGCCCGGGCTGTCCCTTTGCCATTTTCCGGCTGTCCCCGTATAATAATCCCATAGGTCCGGATGATGAAAATAGTCTCGATTGTCGGCATGCCCGGAGCGGGCAAATCAGAAGTGGCCAGCGTTTTCCAAGCGAACGGGTACACCAGGATAAGGTTCGGTGACATTACCGACCGGGAGGTGAGGAGGAGAGGGCTGGGACTGAACGAGGAAAACGAACGGCGAGTGAGAGAGCTCCTGCGACGTGAGCACGGCATGGCAGCTTACGCCAAGCTCAATCAGTCCCGGATTGACGCCGCCAGAGAAAAGTCCAACGTGGTCATAGACGGGCTGTACTCATGGGAAGAGTACCTTTTCCTGAAGCGAGTCTACGGGGAACGCTTTTACGTGGTGGCTGTCTGGGCCCCGCCTGAGGCCCGATATGATCGTCTGGGCCGCCGCACCAGCCGCCCCCTGACACCGGAAGAAGCCGCCGGCCGCGACCAGGCGGAAATAGAGAACACCAACAAGGGCGGGCCGATCGCCATGGCGGACTTTACCCTGCTCAATGAGTCTTCCGTGGCCGACCTGAGGAAACAGACGGCAAGAGTTCTGGCCAGACTGAAGGGAAAAGGGTGAACCGACCGGATATTGAAGAGTATTTTTTAAAAATCGCCGCCGTGGTTGCCGAGCGGTCCACCTGCCGCCGTCACCACGTGGGGGCGGTGGCGGTGCGGAACAAGCATATCCTGTCCACCGGCTATAACGGCGCGCCTTCCGGGGCACGGGACTGCCTGGAGCTGGGCTGCCTCCGTGACGAACTGAAAATCCCGTCCGGGACCAGGCATGAAATCTGCCGCGGCATCCACGCCGAACAGAATGTAATCATCCAGGCCAGTCTGCATGGTGTCAGCCTGGAAGGCAGCACCATCTACGCTACTCATACCCCCTGTAACCTCTGCGCCAAGATGCTGGTCAACGCCAAGATAAAGCGGCTGGTCAGCTTCGGCAGCTACAACGACGATTCGTTCATCGAGTTGTTCCGCGAGGCCGGTGTAGAGGTAGAGATCAGGAGAAGGCCTTCGTCCCGTATAAGCTTCCTCGACTAGCTGGCCGGGACCCCCGGAACGAGCGGCGGTTGATTTTTTCAGGCCGCCTGTGCTTAAATGTTAGGGACAGAAAGGGAGAAAACAAGTGGACGATTTGAAATTAAAAGCGAGTCCCCGGGAGATAACCGGGAAGAAGACGCGGTTTCTCCGCCGGCAGGGACTTACACCCACCCACCTTTACGGACACAATTTGAAATCGCTGACGCTGCAGTGCGATACGGAGGAACTGGAGCGTCTAATCGCTCAGGCGGGCGGCACCAGGATTATCAGACTGAAAATCGGGGACGAAAGACAGTCAAGGAGCGTTATGGTCCGGGAAGTCCAGCAGGACGTGGTCACCCAGGAACTGCTCCACGTTGATTTTTACCAGGTGAAAAAGGGTGAAAAGATAGCCGTTGAGATCCCCATTGTCCTGGTGGGTGAAGCCCCGGCGTTAAAAACCAGGGGGCGCATGCTGTCCCATGGTGTTACCAGTTTGCACATCGAGTGCCTGCCAGGGGACATCCCGCCTCAGATAGAGGTTAACCTGAGCCCACTGGAAGAAGTAGACCAGGCCATCCACGTCAGAGACATCCCCCTGGATGAGGAGATTACGCTGCATACTGACCCGGAGCAGCTCGTCGTCAAGATAAGCCACGCCCAGATGAAGGCGGAAGAGGAAGAAATCGCCGAGGTAGAAGCGGAGGCAGAAGCAGCGGCGGAGGAACCGGAAGAAGGCGAGGCAGAAGCATCCGCCGAAGAATCTTCGGAAGAACCGCCGGCCTCATAAAGGCCCCGCAGGCGGCGCGAGGTACGGGAACAGTCCGGATATCCGGCGGATAACTGGCAATGATTATTGACTGTCATACCCACGTATTTTCGCCGCGAATAAGGGACGAACGCCGCCAGTACATTGACCGGGACCCCTGTTTCGCGGAGCTTTACGCCAGCGAGAAAGCCGGGCTGGCCACCGCGGAAGAACTCATCCAGAGCATGGACACGTCCGGGATTGACGTTTCGGTCATCGCCAACATCGGCTGGATGAGTCAGCAGCTCTGCGCGGAAACAAATGACTACATTCTGGAATCAGTCTCCCGCTATCCCAAACGGCTGATCGGCTTCTGCGCGGTACAGCCCGGTGAAATCAAGTCGGCAGAGGCAGAAATCGAGCGCTGCGCCCGGGCCGGAGCCCGGGGCATCGGCGAACTGAGGCCGGACAGACAGGGGTTCAACCTGAACGATGACACGCTGGGCCCTTTTGCTGAATCACTGCGAAAACACCGGCTGGCCTGTCTCATCCATACCTCGGAGCCGGTAGGCCACGAGTATCCCGGCAAGGGTACGATTACCCCGGAAGAAGTTTACCCGTTTATCTCCCGCCACCCCGGCATAACCCTGATATGCGCCCACTGGGGCGGCGGACTGCCTTTCTACGCGCTGATGCCGGAGGTGGGAAAGGCACTGAGAAATGTCTACTTCGATACCGCCGCCTCACCCTTTCTCTACCGGCCCGCAATATACGATATCGTCAGCCGACTGGTGGGAGCGGAAAAAATACTCTTCGGCAGTGATTACCCGCTGATGGCCCAGAGCCGACCGCTCCGGGAAATCAGAGACACGGGCCTGGATGAGGAAGACAAAGAGATGATACTGTCCGGCAATGCCCGCCGGATATTCGGTATTTAAGCCGGTTCCTGCGGCGGAGGGTGCCCAGATGGATAAAGACGGGCGGCAAGAAATACTGAGAGTAACGGCCACTCCCGAAGAAATCAGGAAAAGCTACGGGAAAATGAGCCGGTTCTACGCAGTCCTGGAGGGCGTTTTCGAAAGGGGAATGAGGGAGCAAGGGGTGGAAAGTCTGTCCATAGAGGAAGGGGAGCGGGTACTGGAAGTGGGTGTGGGTACCGGTTTTGCGCTGCGGAAAATCAGCCGGAAAGCGGGGCCGGGGGGTAAGGCGTACGGCATAGATATCACCCCGGAGATGCTGGAGATAACGGAAAAACGGCTGCGCCGGGCGGGGACGGCGGACCGGACAGCGCTCTGTCAGGGGGACGCGCGGGCGATGCCTTTCCCGGATGGCACTTTTGACGCCGTCTATATGGCGGCCACCCTGGAACTCTTTGACACCCCGGATATTCCGCGAGTCCTCCGTGAGGTGAAACGGGTACTGAAACCGGGCGGGCGGCTGGGAGTCAACAGTATGTCACAGGAAGGGGCCGGGCGAAGCCTGTTCCTGAAAGTTTACCGATGGCTGCACCGGAAGTTCCCGGCGTATGCCAGCTGCCGCCCGATTAACGTAGAACAATCTGTCCGGGAGGCCGGTTTCAGCATCTTCCGCAGCCGGGAATACCGCCTGCTGAAGCTGGTGCCGATGAAGCTGGTCATAGCCGGAAAGGAAGCGTGACGCTCGATTGGATACCATCCGTTCCTTTATCGCCATCGAACTGCCCGCCCCGGTAAAATCAGGGCTGTCCCGCCTGCAGGGCGAACTGGAAAGCGGCGGTCATTCCGCGGTCAAGTGGGTAAACCCGGGCAGCATCCACCTGACCCTGAAGTTCCTGGGTAACGTTCCGGCAGACAGGATAAAGGCTATCCGCGGCGCGGTGGATGAAGCGGCGCAAGAAGTACCGCCGTTTCGTCTGGAGGTAAGGGGGCTGGGGGTTTTCCCCAATCCGGGACGGGTAAGGGTGGTCTGGGTGGGCGTGCGCGGTGAGCTCGGGCGGCTGGAGCGACTGCAAAAAGGGCTCGAGGCCAAGCTCACGCCGCTCGGCTTCGCCGCCGAAAGGCGCCCCTTCACCCCGCATCTGACCCTGGCCCGCGTCCGCGAGCGGGCCACATCGGAAGAAGTGCGCCGGTTCGGGCAGTTTATCAGCACCCGGCGTTTTCAGGCAGCGTACCCCTTCGATGTCGATAAAATAAGCCTGATGCAGAGCCATCTCGACCGGGAAGGCGCTGTTTACAGCTGCCTTAGTTCCGCCCGTTTGAACGGAAGCTTGTCAAGGAATACTGATTAGTTGTATACTAAGTAACAATTCAGGCTGGGAGGAGGACCTCATGGAACAGTTCAGTTTCCCCAAGTGTCAGAAATGCCAGGGAGGCGACCTGGTACCACTGTCCGATTTCGGGAGTCAGGGTGCCGCCATCCGCTACAAGGCGTGGGTCTGCACCAATCCCGATTGCGGCTTCAATCTGAAAATAAGGAACGGTGACGTTTACATCAACGAACCGGTTTTAAGCGGAGCGCTCCATACCGGCCGCTCCCGCCAGTAGCTTTAACCTTAAAGTAGCAGTCCACAGGGGATAATCGTGCTTCCTCGAATCGCCAGGCTCAAGAGGACGGCACTCGACCTTTTATTTCCGCAGTATTGCGTTGGCTGCGGACGTGGAGGGGGTTTTATTTGCGCTTCCTGCCTTAAAGCGCAGCCCCGGATTGTGCCGCCGCTATGTCCTCGGTGCGGTCGCCATCAGACCGAGGGGATTCTCTGCCCGGCGTGTGTGAGCTGGCCGGCGGTAATTGACGGCATCTATTCCCCTTTTCAATTCGAAGGCGTCATGCGTCAGGCCATACACCAGTTGAAATACCAGGGTCTAAGGGCACTGGCCGAACCACTGGCCGGGCTGCTGTTTGACTACCTCGGGGGCAGCAGCCCGGAAGCGGATATCCTGGTACCGGTACCGCTGCACGGGAGGCGAAGGCGGGAGCGGGGTTACAACCAGTCCGCCCTGCTGGCCAGGGAGCTGGGCAAGCGGCTGGAGCTACCGGTGGTGGAGGACTCCCTGTACCGTAAAGAACACCGCCCGCCTCAGGCCCGGACGCTGACCGTGCAGGAAAGGCAGGAAAACGTGGCTGGAGTTTTTGCCTGGCGCGGGCAGGGGCTAGAAGGTAAGCGGGTGCTGCTTATCGATGACGTGGCCACCTCCGGGGCCACTCTGGATGCCTGCGCGGCGGCACTGAAAGGGCACGGGGCGGTTTCAGTCCGGGGACTGACCGTGGCCCGGGAGATCTGAAGAACTAACAGGAGTATGAGATGGAACTGCAGATTACGGGAAAAAATATAGAGCTGACGCCAGCTATACGCGGATACGCGGAGCGCAAGCTGGAAAAGCTGGAACGGCTGCTGCCCAAAATCACCGAGTTCAAGGCGGAAATCACCGAGGAAAAGACCAGGTCCCCCCAGGAACGCTTCGTGGTGGGGGTAACGGTATCCGGAGCCGGCACGCGGTTCCACAGTGAAGAGCGGGGCGGTGACCTGTTCAAAGCAATCGATAAGGTGAACAGCACGATGAAGCGCCAGTTGACCGACTATAAAGGCAAGTTGTACGACAAAGGCAGGGGTACCTCACTGGCGCGGGGAGGAACGCCCCCTGGAGAAGGCAAACCCAAACCGCCGGCAGTGGTCAAGGTCAAACGCTTTACTGTCAAGCCGATGACACCGGCCACAGCCATAGAGCAGATGGAACAGATGGGACATGATTTTTTCCTCTTCTTTGACGCCGAGGAGGAGGAGATGCACCTTCTATACCGCCGCAAAGACGGAGACTACGGGATTATCCAACCGGAACTGGACTAGCCAGCCGGTAGCATTTTCCAGCGGGCCGTGCTATTATGGAGTCACAGTCCAGAAATTAGAGATAAAGCACGCGGCGGTATTTATGGCAAAAAGACCGGGAAACCTGTACCTGTACCTGACGCTGGTATGCTTTTTTGGCCTGATTGCAATTTTTATCATCGACGGCTATATGGGTGTTTACGATACCATCTATTTGACCACCGGGGAACGAGAACAAGAAATAAACGCCGACGCGTGGAGGAACAACAGGGGTTTCTGGCCAGCTGGACTGGAGCGGAATGGAGAGGCATTCTTCCGCTACGAGGTGGAAAACCGGCGGTTTTCCACCTATTCCGCGGACATTGAAGTATCAGTCGAGCGCAGCCAGGAAGAGGTAATGGATGCGGAAACGTATCCGGTTTCCATAGACGCCTTCGGGAAACAGGAGATAGAGTGGACGGTGAGTGCCGCGGAAATCCTGCCCCCGGAGGCTTCGCCGGAGCAACGCTACGAGTACACGGTTGTCATCAAGCGGGGAGAAATAGAACGGAATATTATTTTATCCGTCAGCCCAAGCCCGCTTTCGCCAGTAAGACCGATACCGGTACCGGAAGGATAGTTTCAGGAGAACGGGAAGAGAGATGAAGCTGGAATACGTTTTGTTCGGGTTCGGCATCCTGTTTAGCCTGGCCGGAGTTGGCTACCTGGCGGCCACCTATGTGCAGAACCTCTCCGAAGGAGGGAAACTGCTTTCCCTGCTGATAACGGTGGCCATGTTCGCTTTTTTGAGCAAATACTTCGAGGATATAGGGTGGTAGAATAAAATGCTGACCGCAGTGGCCGTGGTGGCTTCCCTGGTATTTATCGGCTGGCTGGTCTACCGGGCGGTAAGGCAAAAACCAATCCGGGCATATATCGTGACCCGCGCCATCGCTTACGTCACCGCCCTTTACACCTTCGCCTTCTTCCTCGATATGGATATCCCGCTGCTACTCAAGGTGGTGGTCAGCATCATACTCGGCGGCATCCTGATAGTTCTGGGGGCCACTCTCCAGCGCCGACGAGAGACGGACAAATCCTGAAATCGTCTGGAGGCGGGTTATGGAAGAACAGACATCAGGTTATTTTATCTTCAGCACGGATATGGGGTGGGTCGGTATCGCCGGGTCCGAATCCGGCCTGGCGCGGATTGTCCTGCCGCGTTCTTCAGAGCAGGAAGTCAGGGGCAAACTCGGGGGCCTTATAAGACACGGCGGCCAGGCGGCAAACCTGTTTCATGACCTGGTGGACCGTCTGAAGCGCTATTTCAGTGGCCAGCCGGTGGATTTCCCGGACCGGCTGGATTTTTCCGGAGTGACGCCTTTTCAGCGCCGGGTATGGGAAACCGCCATGCGGATTCCCTACGGAGAGACCCGGACCTACGGCTGGATAGCCCGGCAGATGAACCAGCCGAAAGCCACGCGGGCGGTGGGGCAGGCACTGGGGAGGAACCCTTTCCCGGTCATTGTTCCCTGTCACCGGGTGCTGGCCAGCGATGGTAAACTGGGCGGGTTCAGCAGCGGGCTCGAGCTGAAGCGCTGGCTCCTGGACATGGAAAGCCGAAACCGTAAGTAAAAACAACCGACTTTATGTAAACTGCGTACTTGTGGAGCGGCTAGTGGGGACGCTTCGCCCGGTAGAGTCTCCGCTTCGCCTCGGAAGTGCCTCTCAGTTTCAGGTTCAGATAGTCCATCTCGTATTCTTCAATCAACCCCTCCCCGGCAAAACTAAAGTAACGGTTATCGCCGATGATGATATGGTCGAGTATCTGGATGCGCATAATCTGTCCGGCGTAGACCAGCTCCCGGGTCAGGTCCCGGTCAGCAATGCCTGGTTCCGGATTACCGGAGGGGTGGTTGTGAACAAAGACGAGGGCGGCGGCGCTGGTTTTCACGGCTCCTTCCACCACCTCCCGTGGTGGAACGGTGGCACTATCCACCGTCCCCTCGAAAAGGTCCGCCACATCAATTATCTGGTGCCGGGAGTTGAGATAGAGGACCTTGAAGACCTCTTTTTTCAGATCTCGCATGGAGTGGTAAAGATAGTCAAAGATCTCCCCGGACGAACTATAATAGGGCTTATCTATTATACCTCCGCGGAGATATTCCCGGGCCACTTCCCGCACCAACTGGATACCGAAAGCACTGTGAGAACCGATACCTTCGATTTGCTGCAGCTCCTCCAGCGGCGCGGAGAGGACTCCACGCAGTGTTCCGTAGCGGCGGAGGGCCTCTTTCGCCTGCGGCTTGCAGTCTTTGCGTGGCGAACCCAGGGTCAGCAGCAGCTCCACGATTTCATAATCGTGGAAGGCGGCAAGCCCGGCATTGAGGAATTTTTCCCGCAGCCTTTTCCGGTGGCCTTTATGGATATCTTCTCCTGACATTGTTACCCCGCAGCCAGCAGTATCGATAAGATTATACCTTACTTTCCCCGGGACGCATATCCGGGCCTTTTCTTACCTGATTTTACGTCCGACAAGGCAAAAGGCTTCCCCGGGGAGAAGAAACCGGCACCAGCCCTCAGTATTTCTCCAGCCGGAACCTGCCCTCCCCTACCAGCTCCACAAGCTGCCGGCGCAGACCCTCGCTGTAAGCGGTGGATATGCCGGGGAGCTTGAGATTCACTGTCTTATCTTCCCTGACTACAGACAGCTTTACCGCGTCCGGGCCGGGAAAGGCTTTCAGGGTGTCAATTATCCGGTGCAGGTTTTCCCGATCCGCGGTCTGATCAGCGGTCTGGCTGAGATTAATGACGAGGCGGCGCTGTTCTGCGGAAGGAGCGGAGTCATTTTCTTCCATCAGAGGCGGTTCTTCCGTCAGGGGCGGTTCATCTGCGGGCGGAGGTGCGGCGGGCTCCGGACCCGGAACGACCGGCTGGTAATGGCGCGCCTTGTCACAGCTCAGTTGCACCCGGTCGTCCCGCTGGCGCACTCTGGCCTCAACGAGAAGAATCTCTCCTTCCACCCACAGTTCACTGGTCTCCGCATAGACGCGGGGCCAGACCATAATCTCTATCTGTCCATCCAGGTCTTCCAGCACGGCGCTGACAAATGGCTTCCCCTCCCGGGTCATCAGGTGACGCACCGAGTTAACCATACCGGCGACCACCACGGACTGCCCGGCGAACTCAGCATCAATCTGCCCGCAAAGGATGGCCTCCGAACCGAGGGTAGCCGCCACCGATTTGAACGGGTGTTCAGAAAGGTAAACGCCGAGCAGGTCTTTTTCCCAGCCCAGCTTTTCTTTCAGGGAAACCTCGTCCGCCTCCAGGTTAAGGCCGGGCAGAGGTGTCGGCGTGGCTTCTCCCCAGAGGTCAAACAGAGTGGTCTGGCCGGTCTCTCGCAGGCGTTGTTCTCTCTGGATGAGAGATATTACCTTATCGACGTTGCTGAGAAGTGTGCCGCGCTCGTCCAGGGAATCAAAAGCACCCGCCTTAATCAGGCTTTCTATGACCCTTTTATTTACTCCGCGCAGGTCACAGCGGCGGCAAAAGTCTTCAATAGACTTGAATTCACCGCCTTTTTTACGCTCGGTGACGATGGGTTCGACGGCACCGACCCCGACATTTTTCACCGCCGCCAGGCCAAAGAGAATGGCGGATGACCGGCCGTTTTGCTCTATGGAGAAGTTCACCTGGCTGCGGTTGATATCGGGGGGCAGCATGGTAATCCCCAGTCGGCGGCATTCCGCCGCCGCATCGGCGGCTTTTTCCGGTTCTCCGGAATGTACGCTCAGAAAAGCGGTAATGTATTCCGCCGGATAGTTCGCCTTGAGATAGGCGGTCTGGTAGGCGATAAGGGCGTAGCTGACACTGTGGGCTTTGTTGAAAGCATAACCGGCGAAGGGCTCAATGAGGGCGAAAATATCTTCGGCAAGCTCTGCGGGAAAGCCTTTTTTCTTTGCCCCGGCCAGGAAGTTACGCTTTTCCTTTTTCATCACCTCCGGGATTTTTTTGCCCATGGCCTTGCGGAAAATATCCGCCTGTCCCAGGCTGTAACCGGCAAAGTTCTGCACGATAAAGAGCACCTGGTCCTGATAGACAATGACGCCGTAAGTTTCTTCCAGAATACCGGCCAGGTCCGGGTGGGGATAGCGGATGGGTTCCAGCCCGTGCTTGGCCCGGATAAAAGTGGGAATGTGCTCCATCGGCCCGGGACGGTAGAGGGCAACCATGGCCGCAATATCGGTGAAAACGGTGGGTTTCAGGTCACGGATATAGCGGCGCATACCGGCGCCTTCCAGCTGGAAAATACCGGTAGTCTGTCCGGAAGAGAGCAGTTCAAAAGTGCGGGGGTCATCAAGCGGGATACGGTGCAGGTCAATGTCAATCCCGTGATTCTCCGAAATAACTTCCCGGGCTTTACCCAGTATGGTAAGGTTGGCCAGGCCGAGCAGGTCCATTTTGAGGAGGCCGATGCGGGCGATATCTTCCATAGAGAACTGGGTCATCGCCGATGCCTGGGAGTTCGACCTGCTGCTCCACTGGAGAGGAACGTGGCGGGTAAGCGGCTCCCGGGAGATAACGACACCGGCGGCGTGGGTACTGGCGTGGCGGGAAATGCCTTCCACTTTCTTGGCTGTTTCCACCAGCCGGAAGACGATTTCATCAGCGTGGTAGATGCTTCTGAGTTCCGCATTTTCCTGCAAAGCCCGTTCCAGGGTCATGGTGGGAGAATAGGGGATGAGCCGGGCGATGCGGTCCACGTCGCCGTAGGGCATTCCCAGCGCTCTGCCGATATCCCGTATCGCCGCCCGGGCACCGAGGGTGCCGAAGGTAATAATCTGGGCGACGTGGTCCTGCCCGTATTTCCGGGTAACGTAAGCGATAACCTCTTCCCGGCGGTCGTCCTGAAAATCGAGGTCAATATCCGGCATTTCCTGACGCTCCATATTCAGGAACCGCTCGAAGACCAGCTTATGCTCCAGGGGGTCAATCTCGGTGATGCCCAGGCAGTGAAGGACGATACTGGCGGCGGCGCTGCCCCTGACGCCGAAGAGGATGCCCCGTTCGCGGACAAAGGAGATAATGTCCCAGACCACCAGGAAATAGTTGGCGAACTGGGTATGCCGGATAACCTCAAGCTCGTAATCAAGGCGCTGTTCGATCTCCGCAGTGACTTCCGGATAGTAGCGGGAAAGGTTCCGGTGACAGATATCAGACAGAAAATCGTCCGGCGTCTTCCCTGCCGGCAGGTCTATTTCCGGGAGATGGAGTCGACCGAACTCCAGTTCCAGATTGCACATAGCGGCGATGCGGCCGGTATTTTCCAGCGCCCGGGGGAGGTCCCGGTAGAGTTCGGCCATTTCCTGCGGACTGCGCAGGTAAAGGAAGTCCCCTTCCATCTTCATCCGTTTCTCGTCGTTGACGGAAGAGTTGGTGCCGATGCAGACCAGCAGGTCATGGATGGCGGCGTCCTCGCGGTAAACGTAGTGCACGTCATTGCTGGCCACAAGAGGAATATCAAGCTCTTCACCGATGACGATGAGCGCCGGGTTTATCTGCTCCAGCTTGGCGATGGGATGACGCTGTATTTCCAGAAAAAAATCACCGAAGGTCTGCCGGTACCAGCCGGCGGCCTGCTTTGCCTCCTGGAGACGTCCTCCCAGGATAAGCTGGGGGACTTCTCCGCCGACGCAACTGGAGAGCGCCACCAGTCCCTGACAGTACTGCTCAAGCAGTTCCCGGTCAACGCGCGGCTTATAGTAAAACCCCTCCAGGTGAGACCTGGTGACCAGTTGCATCAGATTCTGGTAGCCGGTGCTGTCTTTTGCCAGCAGCACCAGGTGATAGCTGTTCTTATCACCGGGGGTACGGTCGAACCGGCTGCCCTGAGCCACGTAGACCTCACAACCGATGATCGGTTTTACCCCAGCCTCACGCGCCGCCTGGTAGAATTCGATAGCCCCGTACATAACGCCGTGGTCGGTGATTGCAAGGCTGTCCATACCCAGTTCCCTGGCCCGGGAGACCAGCCCGGGGATGCGGCACATCCCATCCAGCAGGCTATATTCGGTATGGACATGAAGGTGGGTAAACATAGTTCCTCAGGCTCAATTATAACACAGGCCAGCTTTTTCCGGACACCGGTGGACTATGCTTTTGGGCCGAAAAAGTGTAAGATTTTAGTGTCTATGCCGGGGAGGAGATTTTGAAATATTTGCCGCTAATCACCAGATGGCTGTTTACCATTTGCCTGCCGCTGGTGCTCATATCCGCGGGGCTGGCCCTTGCCTTCAACAGCCTGTGGCTGTATAACTACGGCTTCGAAAAGTATGCTGCGAGGCAAACGACGGGCCTGGCGGAAACGGAGCTGGAGAAAGCCGCCCGGGGACTAATCAGCTATTTCAACTCGGGAGAGGAGACGATCCAGGTAACGGTAACGAAAGACGGCCAGCCTTTCCGCCTGTTCAACCAGCGCGAGGCGGCCCACCTCCGTGACGTAAAGGGACTGGTGCAGCTGGACTACCGGGTGCTGCTGGCTACCGGGCTCTACACGCTGGCGTTTATCGGGCTGAGCCTGTTCTGGTGGAGAAACTGGCGGCTGCTGGCGCGGGGAGCGATGTGGGGAGGCGGCCTTACCCTGGCCCTGATGGCGGTCCTGAGAGTGGTAACGCTGTTCGGCTTCGACCAGTTTTTCTATCAGTTTCACCTGCTCAGCTTCAGCAACGACCTGTGGATGCTGGACCCGGCGGAAGATTATTTGATAATGCTCTTTCCGCAGGGGTTCTGGTATGACGCCACCCAATTTATCGCCCTGGGGGTGGGCACGGCGGCGGCATTGATAACCGGCCTGGCGTGGGCGCTAGGAAGACGGGGGGACTGAACACGGGCATCCTACCAGACCCTAGGCTTCTTCCTTTCTCCACCGCGGGTAAACGAACGAGATGATGACCAGGACAGCGCCGGCGGCCACCACGCCGATGCTGAGCGTCTGAAGGGGTGCCATTAAGTCATTCACCAGTTGCGTCGTCCAGGCGTGGAGTGACGACGGAATATCGGCAAAGGGCAGTAGCCGCGGACTGTACCTGCTCGTGGCCCAGAGGATGGCGTACTGAGCTACGCCGGCGAAGAGGAAGGTAGTCCCCAGCTCGCGGGTGGCCTCCTTCACGCTGCGGTTCAGGAAGATAATGGCCAGGACAAGCGCCAGCATCAGGACGATTAACCCGACGTACGCCGTCTGGACGTAGCTGACGTACTGTTTTACCTGCAGCATCGTCGCCATAGCCTCCGGGGGAATGAGGGTTTCGTTCACCTCAAACTCGTCGGGAATGGTGCTGGCAAACTGCTGGTAATACTGGTTGAAATACTGTTCCACCTGCTCCGGAGGCATCCCGGAAATCTCCGGAGGCAGGTCCTGCTGGAAGGTCTGCCAGGCGTTTTCCCGCATGCTTTCTTTCAGCGGTTCCAGAGAAATCAGCACGCTCAGCCGGTCAGTCTTTCCCAGTATGAAATCGTAAAAAGCATAGACCGCGGAGTTCGCCTGCTCCTTGAGCCACGGGGCTTTTTCCTCAATGGTGCGATGGATCGCATCTTCCAGAGCCGCCGCCTCCGGGGGGACTTCCCCGCCCGTTTGTGTCCGGACCACCTCTTCTGCCAGCGCCGGTACGTCCAGCCGTTCCACCTGCCTGACGACGAAATCGGGGTCGAGCAGGGTGTTTTTCAGGGTAAACACGGTGCCAAAGGTGGTCAGGGAAAGAAAAAGAACCAGAGTCAGGAGACTGATGAGTAGACTTTTCAGAAAATTCATAGCCTAAACCCCCTCGGACGGTGGATAATTTCGCCCTCATTATAGCACAGACAGACCGGTTTTACGGCAGAGAGTGGAAGAACGGCAAAATATTGACTGTGGAGGGAGCTTGAGGTAAGATTATGGTGTGTTCCGGGGCGGTTAGCTCAGCTGGTTAGAGCGCTGCGTTGACATCGCAGAGGTCACTGGTTCAAATCCGGTACCGCCCACCAGCAAGTCCACCAGCCCTTGCGGAAGCGGCGGTGGTGCGGTAAGGTAAGTCTATGCCGGAGAGTTTCCAGACTCAGCCGCAAACCGGGACCGCTCGAAAGCCCGCTCCTTCAAAGGCGGTTAACTTCAGACACGTTCTTCTGTTCAACGCCGCCAATTTCTGCTTCTGGACGGCGCTTTATCTTTACGTGCCGGTGTTTCCGGTCTACGCCCGGTCTCTGGGAGCGAGCCTTTCCCTGGTCGGGGTCATAGTGGCCGCCTATTCCATCCCGCAGCTCCTGTTCCGCATCCCGCTGGGAATAATCTTTGACGCCATCCCCAGGCGTAAACCCCTGCTGGCAGGCGGACTCCTGATGACCGCAGCCGGTGCCGCCGGACTGGCACTGGCCCCCAACGCCTGGTCCCTGTTTTTCGCCCGGGGCGTGACCGGAACCGGCGCCGCCACGTGGGTTGCCTTCGTAGTGTATTTTATGGCGTACTACCCGGAAGAAAAAGGGTACCGGGCGATAGGTATCATCAATTTTGTGCAGGGGATTGCCGTGGTCGCCGCCACCGGACTGGGCGGATACATCGCAGAGGTGTCCGGGACCGGTCAGGTCTTCTGGGGGGCGGCTATTACCGGTGTGGCCGGTATAGTGGTGCTGACCTTCACCAGGGAGGTAACCGTCTCCGGCACGAAACCGGCCTCATGGCAGAGCTTCAAGCCGGTAATCAGCTACCAGCCTTTACTCATCGCCTCGTTTATGGGTATTCTGCTGCAATTCGCCAACTGGGCTGGACTGTTCGGCTTTATCCCGATATATGCCGCTCGAATCGGCGCGTCCAACGCCGACCTGGGCCTGATTACCATGCTGGCCCTGGCATCATCCGCAGTGGCGTCACTGCTGGTAGCCTCCATAGTGAAACGGTGGGGCAACCCGGCAACCATTATCCTGGGCGCAGTAATCATGGCGGGAGTAATAACGGCGGTACCGTTCATCAATAACGTCAATCTATTGATGGCGGCGATGGCGGCCAACGGATTCGGCAGAGGGGTGCTGACCACCATGCTGATGAGTCTGAGCGTCCAGGCCATAGCGCCGCAGCAAAAAGCCACCGCTATGGGCGTTTACCAGGCCACCTACGCGGTGGGAATGGTGCTGGGCCCGATGGCTTCCGGCGCCCTCGCCGACAGCCAGGGGCTGGCCGCCGTCTTCTATCTTTCCGCGGCACTTTGTCTGGTCATCGCCGGTATGGCCTATCTTCCTTTCGTGCCCAGGAATCAGAAAAACGGACGGACGGCGCAACGCGCTTAAGGGATGAAGCGCACCGAGACATAGCCGAAGCGGTCAAAAGTAGCCCGGTAGCAGGAGCCCGCCTCCGGGGGCACGGCCGGATGGGGAGTCCCGGATATGATGAACTCACCCGCGGAAAGGCCGATATCATACTCGGCCATCTTGTTGACCAGGTTGACGATGGGCTGGACCGGGTTACCCAGTACGGCCACCGAAGCAGCGGTGGAGATTACCTCACCGTCTTTCTCCAGTATCAGCCCCGCCTGCCGCAGGTCGACGCCGTCGATGGAGGTGAACTGGCCGCCGAGCATGACCATGGCGCCGCCGGAACCGTCCGCGATGATGTCCTGGGCCTTTTTGGGTTTCTCAACGCAGCGGGTATCGGCGATTTCAAAGGCGGGGATAACGCCGGCGATAGAGGCCATCACTTTAGCCAGGGTTACCGGCCCCTTCAAATCATCTTTCAGCACAAAAGCCAGCTCTCCCTCCAGAACGCCCTTGCACAGCCGGCTCCGGGAGACCGGCTCGCCTTCCGGGACCATCATCGAGGCGAAAAGATGGCCGTAAACCGGCTCATCAACGTTAAACATCTCCTGCATCTTTTTGGCGGAGAGACCGACTTTACGGCCGATTATGGAGTCCCCGTTTTTGATACGCGCCTGGTAGGACCGCAGCTGTACCTGATAGGCTTCCTCTACGGTTATCTCCGGGTACTGGTCAACGATATTGGTTACCGGGGTAACGGTGTTTTGCGCCTCCAGAAGTGACCGGGACAGTTCATTTATTTGTTTGTCCGTTAAGGCCATGCTGCTGAATACCTCCTCTTATTTTTGCGGTATAACCATAGCACAGTACGCTGGTTTGTGCAACGGAGCAACATCGATTAAAGGTTAGTCCACCAGCATAATAGTGAACAGGAGTCAAGGAACAGGTCCGGACGCATATGCGGGAGGAAAGATTCAAGGCTTGAAAACGTCTGTTTGCCAAATGTCCCTGTTGTTGACACCTGGTCATTTGTTTCCTACAATTAGAGCAACCGCCGGGGCTATTCCCGGGATAGAGGTTGCCCAGCACGGCGGGAGCAAGCTATAATGAATAAAATCGGGATGCAGTCAAGCACGCCAGAAGAGTAACCGAAGATGGTAGCACTAGCGGCTGGCACGGTGCGCGTTGCTCCACAGGAACAGGTTGATGTCCGGTGTTCAGACAGGCTAATGTTCTGAACAAATACAGGCCTCCGGCTAACGGACTTGACTGACTGAAATGGAGGCTATATGAATATACTGGTAACCGGAGGCGCCGGTTATATCGGCAGTGTTGTCACTGAAGAGCTGGCCAGCCGAGGGCACCAGGTAATAGTAATTGATAACCTGAAGCGAGGAAACCGAGCCGCGGTTATACCGGAAGCAATCTTTTACGAAGCAGATATCAGCAATCAAGAGGCCCTGGAAAACATCCTTCAGAACAGTCCGGTAGATGCCGTTATTCACCTGGCGGCAGATACCTCCGTGGAGGAGTCAGTAACCGACCCGGGCCGGTTTTTCTGGAGTAACGTTGGCTGCGGGATAAATCTCCTGGATACGATGCGGAAAAACGGGGTGGATAAGCTGGTGTTTGCTTCAACGGCAGCGGTTTACGGTCAACCAGAGAAGCTACCGGTAACCGAGAGTTCGCCGGTGAAACCGATAAACGCCTACGGCGAATCAAAGCTCATGTTCGAGCGGATACTGGGCTGGTACGGTGAGAGTTACGGATTAAGTTCCGTTTCTCTGCGTTTTTTTAATGTTGCCGGGGCAACCGAGCGTTTCGGGGCCGGTCATTCTTCAGAAAGTAATCTTATCCCCCGCGTGGTCAAAGCGACGCTTGAACCCGGAGAGCCGGTGCCGGTATTCGGCAATGACTATGAGACGATGGACGGCACCGGCGTCAGAGACTACATCCACGTACTCGATATCGTCCGGGCGCTCGTGCTGTCTCTTGATTATCTCCGTAAACACCCGGGAAGCAAAGTCTATAACCTGGGAAACGGTGGGGGTTATTCCGTACTCCAAGTGATCGAAGCGGCCCGCAGGGTGACCGGGGCCGAACTGCCGGCGAAGATTTGTCCCCGACGTCCCGGAGACCCGACAAAACTAGTTGCCAGCTCCGAGCGGGCGAAACGAGAAATGGGCTGGCAGCCCGAATATACCAGCCTTGAGAGCATTATCGAGAGCGCCTGGAGGTGGCAGAAAGCACATCCGCAGGGCTATAATAAACAATAACAGTCGGGAAATGGAGCGCTGCCGGACAAGGTGACCGGGCCGCTAAAGAAGAGGAGATAATGTCAAGACCGGCCAGCCCTTACAACGAAAAAGGACCCAGGGTGATAGCCGCCATTCCCAGCCTGAATACGGAGAGAGTTATCGGCGAAGTGGTATCCAAGGCTTCCAGATACGTGGACGGGGTCATAGTCATCAATGACGGCTCTCACGATAGAACGGCGGAAAAAGCAGCTGCCGCCGGGGCTACGGTGATCAACCACCAGGTAAACAAAGGCTACGGTGAGGCCATCAAGTCTTGCTTCGAGGCGGCCAAAGCCGGCGGGGCGGATGTTCTGGTAATCCTGGACGGGGACGGGCAGCACAACCCCGACGAGATTCCCGACCTGCTGCTCCCGATTATCAAGGGCGATGCAGACGTGGTAATCGGCTCAAGATTCCTGGTTGAAGATAACGACATGCCGCAGTATCGTAAATTCGGCATCGGCGTGATTACCTTTTTGTGGAACTTCGGCTCCGGGGAAAAAATCACCGACTCCCAGAGCGGGTTCCGGGCTTACGCCAGCAGTGTTTTCCGAACGCTGCACATCACCGAAAAGGGTATGGGAGCCAGTATCGAAGTCCTGGAAAAAGCGCGCCGGGCCGGTTCGACCATTAAAGAGGTGGCCGCTTCCTGTAAATATGCATCTTCCCATCTGACGCCAAGAGCTACCCGGCACGGGCTAAAAGTAGCCTTGTCCGTAATCAGGATACGCCTGAAGCGCTAAAATCCACTGCCGGACGAGTACGGGAGGGAGTCCAGTGAAATCCAAAATCCCGATTGAGAAACGACCGCTGGAATATTTCAGAGTCCAGAGCCTCTGGGGAAACCTGAAAAGAAGCGCCCGGCAGCACGGCTATGAAGGCATCTGGGGCACTCTATATTTCAGTTTCTGGGCAGGCATCGACTATATCCTGCTCTCTATCGCCATGTACGTGCCGCTGCCTCCCGGTTGCCGGATATGGATCCACCAGAGAAGAGGGGTGAAAATCGGCGATAACACGATGATAGGGTTGAATGTCTACCTGGACCTGGTCTTCCCGAACTTTATCAGTATCGGAAATAACGTTTCCTTCGCTGGATTCAACTGCGTATTATGTCATTCCACTCCCTATCCTCAGTTCAATCACGTGCTGGAAAGCTTTGCCGCCCCGGTGGTGATTGAAGATGACGCCTGGATTACCACCGGTGTCACCATTCTCCCGGGGGTCACCGTGGGCAAGGGCAGTCTGCTGGCGGCGGGAGCGGTGGTAACCAAAGACGTACCTCCTTATACCGTGGTGGGCGGAGTCCCGGCCAAGATTATCGGACAGGAAGGCTCATTGAGAAGAACCAGCAAAGAGTCAGGGGGAGATGATTAACGCACTGAGCATCGACGTAGAGCCGTGGTACGTTGCCGAGCTGATAAGAAGGCATCGCAGAAACGCCGACAGCGGAAATAGTAACGACCGGATAGTGGAATCGGCAACGCCGGTACTGGAACTGCTGTCCAGATATAATGTCAAGGCTACTTTTGCGATACTGGGCATTGTCGCCGAGCGTTACCCAGAGCTGGTCAAAGACATCTTCGACCAGGGACATGAAATCGCCTCCCACGGATATTCCCACCGGATGCTTCGCGAACTGAGTCCGGGGGCTTTTAAAGAGGAAATTAAAAAAACCTCGTCTTTGCTGGCCTCGATTACCGGAGAGAGACCCATCGGCTTCCGGGCGCCGAGCGTCTCTCTTGATAATACCACCCGATGGGCGCTGCCCATTTTGCAGAAACACGGCTTCAAATGGGACTCCAGCGTCTGTCCCGCACGTATCTTTCTCTACGGTGAGCCAGGGGCGCCGCGTCATATCTACCGTCCTTCCTTCAAGGATATCACCGAAATAGATAATGATGGCGGAATCGTAGAGTTCCCCCTGACGGTAATAAAATTCGGGGTCAAGTTCCCGGTAGCCGGAGGTTTCTATTTTCGCGCCTCACCGCTCTGGGTCACCCGCTCCGTTATACGTAACGTGAACAGGTCCCGCCCCGCCAACGTCTACGTTCACCCCTGGGAAACAGACCGTGCTACGCCGAGGGTAAGGGGAATGCCGCTTCCGTACCGCCTTGCCAGCTACTACGGTGTAAACAGTATGCTGGGTAAGCTGGAGGCGATATTAAAAGAATTTGAGTTTAAACCCATCCGAGACGTGCTGGGGATAGCGTGAAAAACCCGGAAATATCGGTAGTCATCCCGGTGCGAAACCAGGCAGGCAAGATTGGACGGTGCCTGGAAGCAGTCTTCGCCCAATCTCTGCCGCCGGCGGAGGTCATTATCGTGGACGGACGCTCCACCGACGAGACGGTAGAAACGGCCCGGAAGTATCCGGTAAAGGTATGTTATCAGGATTACGGGGCGGCAGGGGCGGCCCGGCAGATTGGAGCTGAAAACGCTCGCGGTGAGTTCATCGCCTTTACCGATGCCGATTGTATCCCGGATAGCAACTGGTTACAGACACTGGTTGCCGAGATTACTGACGAAGTTATCGCCGTGGGCGGGGGGATGTTAAACATAGGCGAAGGGCTGTGGAACAACAGTATCAACCTGGTTTTCAGCAGCTTTCTGGGCAACGCCAACCAGTTACAGGCAGCCCGCTTCAAGGAGAAAAAAGCGGTTAGGGAGCTCGGCCTGTTCAACGCCATCTACCGGAAAAAGGACATCCTCGAGGTTGGCGGCTTTAACGTTGACCTGCTCGGGGCGGATGAAACTGAGCTGAACCGGAGACTATCCCGGGCGGGGAAAAAGATGCTTTACACACCGGATACGGTAGTCCGGCACGACCATGGCCGGGGACTGAGGGAGTTCGCCAGGAATATGTACCGTTACGGGACCTGGCGGCGGCAGAGCCGGGTCTGGGACCTGCCGGTGGTGCCACCGCTGCTGGTCCCCCTGCTGCTGCTCTCTCTATTTTTTACCCGCCGGGTGTTTTTCCCAATTATCGCTCTTTACCTTTTCAGTCTGGCGGCGATGGGGTTAAAGTTCGCCGTGCAGGAAAAAGACGCACGTTACGCTTTCACCATCCCGGTAGTTTATCTCATCGAACATACCGCCTACATCATTGGTTTCTGGAAAGAGGTGTTCAAGCCAGCCCGGCGTTCCCGTGGCCGCGGAGAGGGGAAGCGATGAACGTACTTTTGCTGAACCCGCCGTTTATCGGCCGGTTCTCCCGGACTTCACGCAGTCCGGGGGTGGGCCGCAGCGGGACGATATATTATCCCATCTGGCTGGCCTACGCCGCCGGTGTGCTCGACAGCAGCGGCCTGGAAGTCAGCTTTATCGACGCGCCGGCGGAAAACATCTCCGAAGATGAAGTCATTAGGCGGGCACGGGAAAAACCGCCACGGCTAATCGTCATCGATACCAGCACTCCCAGCATTTATAGCGACGTAAAAACGGCAGAAACGCTGAAAGAAACTTTTCCGGAGGCCTTCATCGTCCTAGTAGGGACCCATCCTTCCGCCCTGCCCGAGGAAACGCTCTCACTCAGCGACAAGGTGGACGCGGTAGCCTGCGGCGAATACGATTACACCCTCCGCGACTTCGCCGCCAGTCTGAATAACGGGCGGGAACTCACCACCATTGACGGGCTTGTCTTCCGCAGGGACGGGGAAATAGTTCACAACCAGCCGCGGGACCTGATTAAAAATGTAGACGAACTGCCCTTCGTCAGCCAGGCTTACGCCAGATTTCTGGATACCCGGAATTACTTTTTTGCCGCTTCCGATTATCCAATGGTTATGATTATCACCGGCCGGGGCTGTCCCTACAGGTGCTTTTTCTGTGTCTATCCGCAGACTTTCCACAGCCGGCAGTACCGGCCACGCAGCGCGGAAAACGTGGTCGCGGAATTTGAATATATCAAACAGAATATGCCCGAAGTGAGAGAAATCGGCATCGAGGACGATACTTTTACCGTTGACCAGAAGCGGGTACAGGAAATATGCCGCCTTATCATCGAGCGGAAACTCGGAGTAAAATGGTACTGCAACGTCCGAGTCAATCTGGAACTGGAAACGATGCGGTGGATGAAGCGAGCGGGCTGCCACCTGGTCACAGTGGGCTTTGAAAGCGCCAGCCAGGCTGTTCTAAACGAAATGCGCAAGGGAATCACCGTGGAGCAAATAAGAAAGTTCGTGAGTAATGCCCGAAAGGCGGGACTGCTGGTACACGGCTGCTTTATGGCCGGCAATCCCGGAGAGACCCGGGAAACACTGGAAGAGACGCTCCGGCTCGCCAAAGAGCTGAACTGCGATACGATGCAGTTCTATCCCTTGCTGGTCTATCCGGGCACGGAAGCCTACCACTGGGCGCTGGAAAACAACTATATGACGACGTACGATTTCCGGCAATGGGCTACCCGGGAAGCCACCTTCAATTGCGTACTCGACCTTCCCGAGCTTTCCACCGATGATATCAACAAGTTCTGCGCGCGCGCCAACCGGGAATATTATCTGCAGTGGCGCTATATGCTGATGAAGCTGAAGCAGACGGTAATACACCCGGGCGAAATAAGACGCACGTTGAAAGGCGCCAGGTACTATTTCAGCATGCTGCGCAAAGGTCTTTAGCTTTTTTTGAGGAGATGATGAACGATAGACCGAAGTACTTTGTTTCCGGCGGGGCCGGATTTATCGGCAGCCACCTCGTGGACCGGCTGGCCGACCGGGGAGAAGTCACCGTCTACGATAATCTGAGCTCCGGGAAGGCGGAGTTCATCAAACATCACCTGGACAAGGGAGGCGTCCGGCTGGTCCAGGCCGACCTGCTGGATACGAACAGACTAAACAGTGAGATGACAGATATTGACGCCGTCTTTCACCTGGCAGCCAACTCGGAGGCGCGTACCGGGCTGGAAAACACACGGTACGACCTGGAGCAGGGAACGATTGCCACCTACAACGTGCTGGAGGCGATGAGATTGAACGGGGTAAAGTGTATCGTCTATGCTTCCAGCAGCACCGTTTACGGGGAAACACCGGTGCAGCCGACGGCAGAAAACTACGGGCCGCTGCAGCCCATCTCCCTCTACGGCGCCAGCAAGCTCGCCGGCGAGGGTCTGGTCAGCGCCTTCTGCCACACTTTTGACCTGCAGGGCTGGATTTTCCGCTTTGCCAACGTCATCGGGGCACGCTCGACTCACGGAGTGGTCTTCGATTTTATCGAAAAGCTGAAGGAGAACCGGGAAGAACTGGAGATACTGGGAGACGGCACCCAGGAGAAGCCCTACCTCCACGTGGCCGACTGTGTGGACGGATTTCTTTACGGTTACGAGCACGCCAGCGAACGGGTAAACGTATTCAACCTGGGAACGACTTCCTCGAGCAAGGTCAGCACCATCGCCTGCATGCTGGTCGAGGAAATGGGGCTGAGTGCGGTAGATTTCAAGTTTACCGGAGGCAGCCGCGGCTGGCCCGGAGACGTCCCCCAGGTACGCTACGACACTTCGAAAATGGAAAGGCTGGGCTGGAAGCCGCGCTATACCTCGGATGAAGCGGTCAGGCGCGGCATCCGGGACATTTTGGAAAAAGAAGGCTGAAATGCTAAGATGCAGGCAGTAATCATGGCCGGGGGCAAAGGCACCAGGCTCAAGCCGCTTACGGAGCGCATACCCAAGGTAATGGCCCCGGTCAACGGCAGGCCCTTTTTAAGCCACCTGCTGGCAATGTTGAAAAGATACGGGATTGGTGACATCGTTCTCTGCACCGGATACCTGGCGGAACAAGTCAGGGAGTACTTTGGCGATGGAGCCAGCTACAAACTACGCATCAGGTACAGCCAGGAAGAAGGAGGAGACCTGCTGGGCACGGGGGGCGCCCTGAAACAGGCGGAAAGCCTGCTGGACGAATATTTTCTGGTGATTAACGGAGACACCTACCTGCCGCTGGACTACCGCCGGCTGGAAAGTGCTTTCCTGGAACGGGGGAAGCAGGCGATGATAGTGGTCTACGGCAACCGGGACGAGACCGGCGTACCGGCCAACGTAGCACTGGACCAGGAGATGACGGTAACCAGACACGATAAGAAAAGTTACGGCGCTGACCTGAAATACGTGGACGCCGGCGTACTTGCTTTGCAGCGCGGAGCGCTTTCCGTTCTGGAAGAAGGACGCGCCGTATCCCTGGAAGATGGTCTCTATCCGGCCCTGATTCAGAAAAGACAGCTGGTGGCTTATCTTACCGCGAACAGATTCCACGATATCGGCACGCCGGAGCAGAAAAGAGAATTCGAGGATTTTTTGAGAAGGAAAACGGGATGATTATCACCCGCACTCCCTTCCGGCTCAGTTTCGCCGGCGGGGGCACTGACCTGGCTGATTTCTACCGGCGGAAGACCGGAGCGGTGGTGAGCACGGCGATAGACAAGTACATGTACATCGTGGTCAACCGGCGCTTTGATGACTCCATCCGGGTCAGCTACTCGCGCACCGAGATAGTGGACAACATCGAAGAGCTGCAGCACCCCATCGCCCGGGAGTGCCTGAAGCTGACCGGGATTACCCGCGGCATCGAGATAGTGTCCATTGCCGATATTCCGGCCGGAGCCGGGCTCGGCTCTTCAGGGAGCTTCACCGTGGGCCTGCTCAACGCCCTTTATGCTTACCGCGGCCTGCTTAAATCGGCGGAAGAGCTGGCACAGGAAGCCTGCCGCATCGAAATCGAAATCATTGGAGAGCCGGTGGGCAAGCAGGACCAGTACATCGCCGCCTACGGCGGTTTCCGCTATATCCAGTTCAACGCCGACGAAACGGTTTTTACCGAGCCCGTCATCTGGTCAAAAGAGAGCCGGGAGGAGCTCAACCGCAATCTGCTCCTGCTCTACACCGGGGACAAGCGGCAGGCCAGTCGCATCCTGAAAGAACAGAAAGAGAATACCCGCCAGGCTGACAAAGCAGCCTGCCTGGAGAGGATGCGGGATATAGCTTTCAGTTTAAGGGAACAGCTCAACCGCAACGCGGCGGCTGACATCCTGGGAGAAGCGATGCACCAGGGCTGGGTACTGAAAAAGCAGCTGGCGGGAAGCATCAGTAACGCCAGGATTGACGGCTATTACGAAGAGGCGCTGCGGGCCGGCGCCCTGGGGGGAAAGGTGGCCGGGGCGGGAGGAGGCGGTTTTTTGCTCCTCTACTGCCCGCCCGAACGTCAACAGGCGGTTAAAGAGACTCTGGGACTGAAAGAACAGCCTTTCGCTTTTGAGCCGGAAGGTAGTAAAATTATCTACGTAGTGTAGACATCCAGGGAGCGCGTAATGGCACCGGAAAATACAATATTTACTGGTTATGTAAAGGGGTTGCGCGATTGTATCGGCGAGCTTTCCGGACAGAAAGTAGTCGATATCGCCGACATCATCTACAGTGCCTATAAAAGAGACAAGCAAATATTCGTGCTAGGCAACGGGGGCAGCGCCACCACCGCCTGCCATTTCGCCCGTGACCTGCAGATAGGCACCGCCACAGCGGGAAAGCCGCGCATCCGAACGGCCAGCCTGACCGATAACATCGCCATGGTCACCTCGCTGGCCAACGATACCGATTACAGCCTCATCTTTAAAGAACAGCTCATCGGCCGCCTGAACGAAGGGGATGTCGCCATCGGCATTACCGGTTCGGGCAACTCGCCAAACATACTGAAGGCAATGGAGTTCGCCCGCTGCCATGGAGCGACCATTATCGGGCTCATCGGCTTCGGCGGCGGTAAGCTGAAAGAGCTGGCGCACAAAAGCGTGGTCTTTTCCAGTACTGATTACGGGCCAGTAGAAGATATGCACCTAGTGCTCTCCCACCTTATCACCTACCTGGTCCGGGACAGGATTGCCAGTGACTAGCCAGGCCGTCTTTCTGGACCGGGACGGGACGATGGCTAAAGATATCAGCTATTGCTCCTGCCCGGAGGACTTCGAGCTTTTCCCGTACACGGCACAGGCAGTGAACCGTCTCCATGAGCTGGGTTTCAAAGTCATCGTGGTGACCAACCAGTCCGGAGTGGGGCGGGGCTACCTCACCGAAGAGACCCTGGCGGAAATACACGAAAAGATGAAGACAGAACTGGCGAAAGAAGGTGCCTTTGTGGACGGGGTCTACTATTGCCCTCACCACCCGGATGATAACTGCGACTGCCGCAAGCCCAGGCCGGGGATGATAGCCCGCGCCGTCCGGGAGCACAACATAGACCCCCGGCGGTCTTTTATGGTGGGCGACCTTCCCTTCGATATCGGGCTGGGAAAAGCGGCGGGCTGCAGGACGGTGCTGGTAGGTGCTTCCCCGTCCGAAGAAGCTATCGCCCTGGGGCCGGACGCGGTGGTGCCGGACCTGACGGCGGCTGTCAGAGAGATATCGAGGTGGGAAGGTTGAAAATAGCTTTCCTGGTACCCAATTTTTCCAAGATAGACGGGGGGGCGAGAGTGGCGGAGGTACACGCCCGGGAGCTGGCGGATGAGGGAAACGAGGTAAGCATTTTTGCCCTCAACGCGGACATCCAGCCGGAAAACGCCACCCTTTACGTGATGGGTATGCCAGAAAACCTTTTTTGGCGGCGTCTCTACCGGCTGCTCTTTCCCCTGGATATAGTCAAGACCGTTAAGTGGCTGCCCAAGCTCAAAGAATACGATACGACCGTAGCCTACTTTTATCCATTGACCTGGCTGGCCTGCCTGGCGAAAAAGCTTTACGGCGTCAGGTATACTTTCTGGTACGTGGGACTTTCCGACCCCAAACTATATACCCGTTTCCACGAGCGTGTTTTTATCAGGCTGCACAGACTTTTCACCTGGTTCACCACCAGAAACGCCGACCACGCCGCCGCCATCAGCCGGTACAGCCGAGAAGAAATGGAAAAAAACATCGGCCTGAACGGAGAAGTTGTTTACAGCAAGGTAGATATCGGCAAATTTCGGCCCGGCATAGACGGTTCTGACATCAGACGAAAACACGGGTTCGGGGACAGCCCGGTTATTCTCTACATCGGCGCTCTGCATCCCGGCAAGGGAATCCATCTTTTGATTCAAGCCTTCAAACTGTTACTCAGAGAAATACCCGAAGCCCGACTGGTGATAGGCGGACGTCCGGACCATAGTTCTTACTTCAAACGTTTGCAACGAGAGGCTAACGGTGCGGCGGTAATATTCGCCGGGTTTATTCCGGACGAGTTACTGCCGTTTTATTACGGGATGTGTGACGTCTATGCCACGGCTTCCCTCCAGGAAAACTTCAACCTGCCGCTGGTGGAAGCGCAGACCTGTGGCAAGCCGGTGGTGGCTTTCAGACTGGGGTCTCACCCGGAGCTGATAGATGAAAACGGGATGCTGGTGGAGCCGGGGAACATCGAGGAGTTTGCCCGGGCGATAATCACCACTTATCACCGGCAACGGGATAGCGGGAAATGAAAATCTGTCTGATTTCCAACCTTTATCCGCCGTATGTGCTGGGCGGCGCCGAAGTATACGTCCAGCGCATTGCCCGGGGGCTGGCGCGTGATAACGAGGTTACCGTCATCACCCAGCAGCCTTTTACCGGCCTGACATCACTTCGCGGCCAGGCGGAGTTCGAAGACGGGGTAAAAGTATGCCGGTTTTACCCGCTGAACGTATATTTTACCGGCTATTCCCGCCAGGCGCCGCAATGGCTGATGCCCGTCTGGCACCTGTTCAATCTCTGGAACCCGCACCCTTACCGGGAAATCCGGCGGATTTTGAAAAGAGAAACGCCGGACATCGTCCACAGCCATATCACCAGCGGCTTTTCCCTTTCCGTTTTTTCCGCGGTTAAATCGCTCAGGTACCCCCATATTCACACCTGCCACGGTTACGCCCTGCTCAGCCCGTGGTCAGCTTTGATGCGAAACGGGAAGATAATCTCTCGCTTTAATTTCTGGGACAGACAGTTTATGAAAATAACCCGCCACTTCTCAAAAACGGCGGCGGTGGTCTCCGCACCTTCGCAGTTCGTACTGGATAAGCACCGGGAAAACGGCTTTTTCCCGGCATCAAAGGCGGTGAAGATACCGATAGGCATCGAGCTCGGTCCATACACCGGTGATAAAAAAGGTAAAGAGAGCCAGACGGTGGACATCCTTTATACGGGACAGTTGACGACCACCAAAGGAGTACACACCCTGATAGACAGTTTCCGGCGGCTGAACGGTGAGAAGGTGCGTCTCCACATTACGGGCAAGGGAGACCAGGAGGCCGAGCTTAAGGAAGCTGCCACAGAAGACTCCAGAATCACCTTCCACGGGTTTGTCAGCCGGGAACAGCTCGCCGAGCTATACCGGCAGGCTGACCTGGCCGTATTTCCCTCCCTGTTTTATGAAAACGCGCCGGCGGTTATTCTGGAAAGTTTCCGGGCGGGTACACCGGTCATCGGCAGCCGCATCGGCGGCATACCGGAAATAATCGAAGAAGATAAAAACGGACGGCTGTTCTCTCCAGGAAACAGCGATGAGCTGACGGCGATACTGGAAAGTCTGGTCAACAACCCTGCCGAGCTAAGGAGACTGGGTGAAGAGGCAATCAGGTCAGTGCAAAGGTATGATATAAACGAGCACATCAAGCAGCTATTGACGCTGTACGAGGAAGTAAGGAGTCGGCAGTGCCCGTCACAGTAATCGGTGATGCCTTCATTGATGTCATCGTGCCCGTTCCCGATATCGAGCCGGGTGATACCCACCACCGGGTTATTGCCACCACCTGCGGCGGCACCGCCACCACGGCGGTAAACATCGCCCGCCTCGGGGAGAAAGTGGGCTTCCTGGGGCGGGTGGGTGGAGACGCGCTGGGCAAATACTTCCGGGAGCAATTGAAGGCAAGCCAGGTTAAGGATATGACCATCACGGACAGCCAGCTACGCACCGGTCTCTGCATCGCCCTGACCTACCCGGACGGGGAGAGAAGCATGATCGCCGACCGCGGCGCCAACGATTCTCTGCGCCCGGCGGATATCGCTGACCGGATAAGGACAATCTCCCGCTCGGAAGTAATATACCTATCCGGGTATTCCCTGGCCCGTATGGACGCGTCAGAGACGCTGCCGGTGCTGAAGCGCTGCCGGGAACGCGGCAGTGAAATCTGGTTCAATCCGGGCGCGCCAAACATTATTGCCGATTCTCTCAACCGGACAATCTACCAGTTTTTTGATGCCGTAATTATGAACTTTGACGAAGCGAGGAGTCTTACGGGCACCGACCGTCTGCCGGAGATGGCAGAGGCACTGGTAAAAGTGGCCCGCCTGGTTATAATCACCCGGGGTGCCGAGGGGTGCGTGGTGGTCCGCGGCGGGCAGCGCATCGGGGTGGGCACCAGAGCGGTGACGGAAGTGCAGGACACCACCGGAGCCGGAGATGCTTTCGTCGCCGGCTTTATCGTGGGGAGGATACGCCGTCTTCCGGACACGGAATGCGCGCGCCTGGCCAACCAGACCGCCGCCCGCTTCCTGGAAGAGAAAAAGAGGCTGAGCCGATGAAACCGGTGGTAACCGTATTCATGGATGGGCTGAAAGCGGACAGCGTAAAGTACATGCCTTTTATCGGCTCAATGAAGCACCGCCGGCGAATGAGGACCCAGCTCGGCTATTCCAATCCCTGCCACGCCTCCATGTACAGCGGGGTCTATCCGGACAGGCACGGCAACTGGTTCGTCTGGAAATACTCTCCGGATACTTCTCCCTTCCGCTGGCTGAGACAAATCGGCCGTCTGCCGCATAATATCTATACCAAGTATGCCTTTTACCGGCTGACGAAGGCTTTGCTGACAAGAGGCAATACGGCGTTCTGCGATGTGCCTTTCCTGTGGTGGCTGCCGATGTCCGCCTGGGGTAACTTTGACGTAAACGAAAAGAGGTTCTGGAGCGAGCCGGGTTTTCTGGGCGATTACCCGACTACCTTCGATATTCTTCGTGCCAACCGCATCCCGTATGAAGTTATCGGCATGGTGAAAGGACAGACACACCGCGCGCTGGACTGGATTGAAGCACATCCTTTCTCTGATACCAGGGCTTGGACGTACCTCTTCATCGGGGACATTGATGCATATTCGCATCACCACGGCCCCGACTCGGTAGAGACCCGGGAGCGACTGAGAAAAATCGACCGGGTGCTGGAGGGAAAATACCGCCAGTTCGAAAAAGAACTCGGTGATTTTTATTTCATGCTCTATTCGGACCACGGCCATTCACCGGTAGATGAAGGCGTTAACCTGGCCAACTTTTTTACCGCGCAGGGCAGGAATATCTATGACTACATCCACATCATCGATGCCAACTACGCCCGTTTCTGGTTCCGGAACGAAGAAGAAGCCAGAGCAATCGAACAGACAGTTTCCCACCTGGATAAGGGATTTATCCTGACCGAAAGCCACCGGCAAAAGTACCGCGTGGATATGCCGGACAACCGATACGGCGACCTTATCTATTATCTGGATACGCCGTACGCTTTCACTCACGGCCTGGTCTCCGTGCTGGGGAAATGGCACGGACACCTGTCCGCGTCCATCCACGGATATCTGCCGGACTACCCGGATATGGACGGGGTTTTCGTTTCCAACCGGGAGCTGGTGGAGGATTCCCACCTGGAACTGGTAGATATAATGCCCTCGATACTGCAAGCTCTCAGCCTGCCGGTGCCGGAACATGTGGAAGGCAGGAGCGTCTGGAGTGAGCCGTAATGGGGAAATATACCGAACTCGATGACGGCGTCATCGAAAAAGCGGTAGACGAAGTTCTGAAAGACATCATCGACCGGCTGGTCACCAGTCTTCACCCGCGGTCAATCATCCTGGCGGGGAGTTTCGGCAGAGGAGAGGCTACCATCATCAAGCGGGATGGCGGATTGCAGTTTTTAAGTGACTGCGAGATTGTTCTGGCGGGTAACCGGTATTTCAGCCGCCGGCGAATTCAGGAAACGCTGGAGCCCGTAACCGATGGAGAAAACAGGCCGCATTTTGTTATCCGGAGCAGTATCGCCTTACCCGTTTATTCGTATTTGCCGCTTCGCCCCGTACTGTGGAAACCCACCATCTGGAACTACGACCTGAAGTACGCCACCCGGAAACTCTACGGCACAGACTACCTGGCGAAGATACCTGACCTGGAGGCGGGACAAATACCCGCCGGAGAAGGCATCAGACTGGTGTTCAATCGGCTGGCCGAGGCGCTGGAGTACTTTCCTCTGGATACCGGGGCTACCAGCCCGGAGCAAGAGCAGACCACCGCTTTCTGGGTGACCAAGATTATCCTCGCCTGCCAGGACGCGTTACTGATCGGCAGCGGCAAATACCATACTTCCTGTCGCTTCAGAAATAACACTTTCCGGGAAGTTGCCGGGAAAGATTTCAAGGAACTGCTAATTCAAGCGCCCGGCTTTGTTTCTCTGGCAACCAGAGCTACTGACTACAAATTGAACAGAGAAACCTACTGGAAGGACATCCGGAAACTCTGGTTCGACGCCGCAGAGGTATGCGACTCCGTCCTGCGTTACCTGCTGAAAGAACACCTGGGAACAGATGTCAAAGGTTACCCGGAGCTGAAAGACAAGGGGTTCAGGCACCCGGCGGCAAGAAGGATACTGGCCCTGGGAGGGAAACTTTCAGCAAAATCGCCGGTACTGTCAATGCCACCCTTAATCAGGGCCGGCGGGCCCTGGACACAGGTCCTGTACCCGGCGGTAGCGCTGGTATACTTCAGCCTGTCCCGGGATGGGACAATCAATCGCCCACTGCTGGAAGCGGGCCGGGAGGTTCTTTCTTTATTTCAAAAGATGGCGCCTGCCCGGGAAGACCCGTATGAGGAGTGGCAGTATCTTAAAGACGTCACTTATAATACCTGGTACGCTCTGGGCAGATAGCGGATAAACTATGAAATCGAGCCGGATAATCAAGATAATCGGCATCCTCTGCCTGGCACTCCTCACGGCAGCCATCCTGATTTTGCGGAACAACCCGGCTACCAAATTTGAATCATCCATCTACACGGTTACCCCGTCCATCGTTTGGGTAATCATCATATTTTGCGTCATCTGCGGCCTCGGGATCATCCTGCACCAGGTATATTATCGAAGGGAGACAGGGAGTAACCTGTGGGTTATTGGTCTGGTGATAATCGTTTTCAGCTTTACTATCGTGTTTTCGGCACACGCCCTGCGGGCCTACGCTTTTTACGGAAGAGGAGATGCTCTATCTCATCTGGGAATAGCCAGAAACATCATCCAGACCGGAAAAACAGACGTGTTTTACCCGGCGCTGCACATCCTTACCGCCCAGCTTTCCCTCATTACGGGTACCAGTCTGGCGCGAATCTTCAGTTTTCTTCCTGCTTCCTTCGCCGGGTTATTCGTGGTGTGTATGTACTTTTTTACCCGTACCGTTCTACCGCATAAAGGTCAGGCGATACTGGCGACAATTACAGGCATTTTAGCTCTAAGTACAGGAGCGAATGGCCCGGTGTATGCAACCCCGAATGCTCTGGCAGATATGCTGGTGCCGCTCATTTTCTTTTTCTGCCTGATAGCCACGGCAAGAAGGTCATCAGGGCTGAAAATACCTTTCATCCTGCTACTCACCATCCTGATATTTTTATTGCCGGTATTTCACCCTGTCCCGACGCTGGCGGTGCTATTACTGATGTTAGCCCTGTGGCTGCCGGCCGAAGCATACAACCTCTGGGGCAAGAAGCAAGCCTTTTCCATCCCGAGCACATACCCGCGCACTTCCCTGCCGGCATTAATCCTGTTCATCTGGAGCACCTTCTGGATAAGCTCATTTTATATCTGGGAATCGGCAATCAGGAACATTTATGTTATCATCTCTGAAGGTGGCCCGAACCAGTTCGATGCTCTAAGGAATACGATTGAGTTTGCCGCCGGCTACGGATATAGCGTGGTCGAGCAGTTTCTGAAGAGATACATCGATATCGCCATAGTGAGCCTGCTTGCCGCCGCTGCTTTTCCGCTTGTCCTGAAAAGAATAGCGGCGAGAAAAGAGCTGGACAGCTTATTTGCCCTTTACGGCCCGCTTTTCATCTTTGCCGCTATCATAATAGTGCTACTATTCTTCAACATCCAGTTCGGGCCGGCGCGCATGCTACGATATCTGGAAATAACGGGGGCTGTTTTTGCTGGCTATATCATCTTCGAAGCGTTAAAACGGCTAAAAAACAGCCAGCGAGGACTGTTCAAACTGGTATCACTGATTCTAATCGTAGCTCTCCTGGCATTGTTGCAGGTAAATGGTGTACTGCGGAGTCACTATTCCCGCTATACCTTTACTCCCCCCAGCCACGTAACCGAAAGCGAGATGCGGGGAGTGAGTTGGTTTTTCCAGCATAAAGACAGGAGGGTTAGCGCCAGCTACAGTACTATAGCGCCGCGGCGCTTTGCTGACCTGCTGCTGAGCCCGGAAGAAAAAGCGCAACGGCCAGACATCAACGTCACGGAATATCCGACAATACCGTGGCACTTCTATTATGATACCGCCGATACCCTGGGGCGGGCTTACGAAGAGGACACCTATATGGTAATATCTGATAACGACCGGCTGCAATACGTTGAGGTGTACCCGGAGGTAGCCGAGTTCAGGTTTTACCCGGCCGATTTTAAGAAGCTGGTAACAGACCCCTCTCTGGACAGGCTTTATACCAACAGCAACCTCGTGGTATGGAAGATACACCCGGTGCCCGGTTCTCCTTGAGGAGAAAGCCACACCAAGCAGGTTTCCCGGAGCTGCAGGAGCAATGAACCTCTATCACAAATATACCAGAGACATAGCGGTCACCGGCATTACCCAGGCAGTCATTGCGCTGAGGGGGCTGGTCCTGCTGCCGCTGTTGAGCAAGACGCTGGGCGCTTCCGGGTACGGCATATGGGCACAGATTACGGTTACTCTTTTCCTGGCAGCCTGCATCTCCACGCTGAATTTACCGGCCTCCCTGGCCCGTTTTCTGGCCGCGGAGAAAAACAAGGATTCAATACGGGAAGGGTTTTTCTCGGCGTTGGCAGCGGGACTGGGCTTCAGTCTGTTTATCGCCCTGGGGCTGTTTCTGCTGAGCCAGACTTTCGCCGCCTCACTGCTGGATGACCCGGACGCAGCCAACATCGTCCGGCTAACCGCCCTGGTTATACCGTTCTGGGCAATGGAGACAGTATATCTGGGATTTTTCAGGGCCTTCCGGGAAATGATGAAGTACTCCGTCCTGCTTATCTCGCGCAACGTCATCGAGCTAATACTGGTCTCCTATCTGGTGCTGTCAGGGCACGGTGTTTTCGGGGCGGTGCTCTCTCTCCTGATTGCCCGCGTGGTGGTGGACAGCGTCATGCTGTTCATCATCGTTGGCCGGATTGGCATCCACTGGCCTAAATTTTCCCGGCTGAAACAATTCCTGAGCTTCGGTCTGCCACTGATACCGGGAATGCTGGCTTCCTGGGTAACCAGCTCCAGCGACCGTTACATCATCGGGGTCTTGCTGGGAACCACACCGGTGGGTATCTACGCCGCCGGCTACAGCCTGGGCTACGTGATTACCTACTTCACGGCACCGCTGGCGGTGGTACTGCTACCGACTTTATCCCGTCACTACGATGAAGGCCGGCTGGACGAGGTGAGGACACATCTGAGCTATTCTCTGAAGTACTTCCTGATGCTGGCCATACCTTCCGTCTTCGGTCTGGCTGTCCTAGCCAGACCATTACTCAACGTCCTGTCGACACCGGAGTTCGTCCCCGAAGGTTCACGAGTAGTGCCGCTTATCGCCCTCAGCTATACGTTATTCGGTATTTACGTTATCTTTCACCAGGTATTCATCATCACCAAAAGGACGCGGCTGGTGGGCATTCTGTGGCTACTGGCTACCCTGCTCAACCCGACCCTGAACGTAATCCTGCTGCCCAGGTTTGGAGTTCTGGCGGCGGCAGTGGTTACCCTGATTTCTTATTTGCTTGTCGCCGGCACCACAGTCATGGTTTCCTCAAGATATCTCGCTTTCAAGGTGGAGTGGGGATTTATCCTGAAAAGCATTATTGCCTCGACAGTTATGTCAGCCGCACTGTGGGCGCTCTCCCCAGTCGGGACGGCCAGTATGATACTGTCGATTGGGCTGGGTGCCCCGATATATTTTGCCGTTCTGCTCGCGGAAAAGGGCTTGAGCCGGAATGAACTCAGATTTTTCCGGGAACTGTTTCAAAAAGGCTGAACCGGTCATAGGAGTAATCAGATTGAGCCGCGAATCCGGACTATACGATAGTGGAATCGGGCAGCAAATAAAGCCTACTGTTCGATTCTACAGCTTTAAATTTTCCTCCACTATGTCCTGGAGCGCCGTCGCCACCCGCTGTATATCGGCCGGTCTGAGACAGGGCGACACGGGCAGATCAATCAAGCGGGACCATACCCGATAACATTGAGGATAATCTTCAGGGGCATAGCCGAAGCGTTTCGCGTAATAAGGCTGGATATGTACCGGGGGAAAACTCAGCCGGGTATCGATGCCTCTCTCTGCCAGCGTTTTCACCACCCCATTCCGGTCAATGCCTTCAGCCACCGATACGGCGTACATATACCAGGAATGACGGGTGACATAGTCCGGCAGATGGGGAGTGGAAATGAACCGCTCCAGCGATTGCAGAGCTTCATCATAGGCCCGGGCTACTTTTTCCTTATCTGCCATGATAGACTCAATGCGTTTCAGTTGTGACAGACCCAGCGCCGCCTGGATATCCGTCATCCGGTAGTTATAGCCTAAGACCACATGGTTATAGCGTCCATCCTGGCCCTGGTCCCGCAGCATGCGCGCCCGGCGCGCCAGCTCATCATCGCTGGTGGTCAGCATCCCTCCCTCGCCAGTGGTAATGCTCTTGTTGGGAAACATACTGAAAGAGTGCAGCAGCGCCTGTGCGCCGATCGACTTTCCCTTGTATTTGGCCCCAAGGCTTTCGGCGCTATCGGCAAGGAGAGCCACTCCACGTTCGTCAGCCAGGGCACACAGACTGTCATAGTCTACCGGCATACCGTTCATATCCACGGTCATGATGACTTTGGTGCGCGGTGTAATCAGCGGTTCGACGTGTTCCCGGGTAACGTTATATGTGGACGAGTCAACGTCGCAAAGCACCAGCTCCGCTCCGGCGTGGAGGACAGTATTGGCGGAAGAGATGAAAGTCAGCGAGGGCACGATTACCTCGTCGCCGGGACCGACTTCCAGAGCTTCCAGGGCGGTATGCAGAGACACCGTGCCGTTAAAGGTGGCCACGGCATACCTGGCGCCAACGTATTCGGCGAAGGCCTGTTCAAATTCTTTTACCCGGGCGCCCATTTTTATCCAGCCGGACCGGACCACTTCATAGACAGCCCGGGCATCTTCTTCCGTGATAACCGGCTCCGCTACCGGGAGAAAGTCTTCTGACATCAGCAACACCTCACTGGTATCAATCTGTGGTTCCCGCTTCCCGAGACGCCCGGGCGTACCAGTCACAGGTCTTGCGCAGGCCTTCCTGCAAACCTGTTTTCGGCTGAAATCCCAGTCGCTGAAGCCGGCCAACATCCGGACAGCGCCGGTTGGTACCACCGGCCGGTTTTTCTCCAGAGACCACTCTGATTTTCAGACCCATCGTGTCCGCCATCATCGAGGCCAGACGTGCAATAGTAGTCTCCTGTGTGACGCCGATGTGATAGATTTCTCCGGACTGCCCCGATTCTGCCAGCAGCAGAATTGCTGCAACGGCGTCATCGATATAGCAAAAGGCTCTTACCTGAGACCCGTCTCCCTGAATAGGAAAAGGTACCGGGGAAGACGGGTTATTACCAACCAAGCCAGCCATTCTCAGCGCAAACTGAGGAATGACGTGCTCCCGGCCCATATCCGGCCCGTATATATTGTGCGGGCGGAAGACCACGGCGTCAACACCGCGGCGCATAAGATAATGCACTGCCAGCAGTTCGCCAATAATTTTGCTGCCGCTGTAGGAAAAGCGGGGATTGAGCACATCCGGTATGATGAGCCGTTCCGATTCATGGGTGGGCAGAGAAACCGGCTCTTGATAAACTTCCGAAGAAGAAGCCAGCAGATAGCGCCGGCAGCCGTGCCTGATTGCCGCGTCCATGGTGTTGATGGTACCTTTAACGCCGACTTCAAGGACCCGGTCAGGGTGCTGGTAAAAATTTTCCGTACCGTTGACGGCGGCGAGATGAAATATAATTTCCACGTCTGCTACGGCTGCATACACCCGGTCAGCATCACGGACATCACCGGAAATGATTTCAATCTTCCCGGAGACATCCTGTAACCTCCGGGGGACACCCCGGGAGTAGTCGTCCAGCACCCGTACGTCATAACCCCGGGTCAGCAAACGTTTTACCAGGGCACTGCCGATAAACCCGGCGCCCCCCGTCACCAGAGCTTTAGTCATTACCGACTCCACCATAATAAATGCCGGGGATAGAGCGGACGTCCGCAGGGTCAAACAGGTGCCAGCCGTCAATAAAAACCGCCGGCAGACGCATTCTGGGAAGGGTTTTGAAAATATCCAGGGAACTGAACTGCGGGTGATTGGTCATGATGACGGCCGCGTCCGCCTGCGAGAAACCGTCTTCGATGCCAAGGAAAGTTACTCCCAGCGCTTCTATTTCTTCCCGTGCCACCACCGGGTCATAGCCCAGCACGTTAAACTCCTGCTGCTTTAGCTCTTCAACCAGTGAGATGGTGGGAGACTGGCGCATATCTGATGTCTCCGGTTTACCTTTGAAAGCAAACCCGAGAACGAATACGTTTTTCCCCTCCGGGTTCTTTCCTGCGTTTCGTAAAAGGTCCACCGTTTTCCGGGTGATGTGCGGGGGAATGCTTTCGTTGATTTCACGCGCCGTTTTCACCATCTGAGGCACGCAGCCGTATTTCTTCCCGACATCGAGTAGGATATAGGGGTCTTTGGAGAGGCAGGAGCCGCCCACGCCGGGGCTGGGCACGGGGACATTGTTGCGGGCGTAGCCCAGATTGACGGCGCGGATCAGTTCTACCATATCCAGCCCCACCCGTTCACAGAGGAGGGCAATCTGGTTGGCGTAAGCAAAGGTCACGTCCCGGTAGCTGTTATCAATGAGCTTACCCATCTCGGCCGCTTCAGGTTTGCCGACATCAACAATGGTGGCCGTCATCTTGCTGAACAGGCGTGTAGCCAGGTCCGTGCTGCGCTGGTCCAGACCGCCAATAATCTGGGGCAGTTCTTTTAGCTCCCGTAACGCCTGTCCGGCAACAGTCCTCTCCGGTGCAAAGACCAGACTAAAGTCAGTGCCGGCAGCCAGGCCGCTCTCCTTTTCCAGTATTGGCAGCACCAGGCTGCGGATAGTTCCCACCGGTACTGTAGAGCGCAGTACAACCAGGTCTCCGCTTTTCAAGGATTTAGCCACCATCCGGGTGACAGCCTCGATGTGTTTCAAGGTGGCCGTCCTGGTGACAGGATCCAGGGGAGTCCCGACGCAGATTATGTAAACATCATTGGCGCGCGGAGTCAGGTTTTCGGAGATATTGAAGCGGACCCCCAGATTGCGGTCGAGGTACATCTGCAGGCCCACCTCGTGAAAATCACTCCTACCTTTGGCCAGCTTGCTCCGCACCGAGGCGCTGGCATCCACACCGTTGACCCGGAAGCCGATGTCGGCCAGGGTTACGGCCAGAGTGAGACCGACAAAGCCGAGGCCGATAACGGCCACCCGCCGGTGTTTGATGTCTCCGGAGCGTTCGTCCGGAACGTAGCGGAGGATATCAGCCACCTTCCGTGCGTCATCCAGAACCGGGATGACGCGGTAACGCATTGACGGGAGCCGGCGTTTCTCATCGTCTGACATTCGCGTTGTAGCGTAGATAGCGTCACGGTTGACGATGGTTGAGACGGGCGCATCCAGGTCCAGCTTTTTGAGCAGGGCGCGGCGGATATCCCCATCCGCCACCACGCCCCGAAAACGGCCGTCACTGTCCACCACCAGGGCGATGCCGGACCTCAGGCTGGTTATCTTTTCTATGGTCGAGCGTACGCTGGCGGAATCCGGTACCAGCAGGTCTTCAACTCTCAGCATTCCGATAACTCCTTCAATGACGCGTAGCAATCTATTATATCCCCCAGGGGCTGGTTTCTTGCCTCCAGTGTCACCGGAAGGGCGGTGTTATCACACTCCCGCAAGAAGTCAATCTGCCAGCTGTCCGGCGGCGGCAAGCGGTGGTCATCCTGCACCCCGTCATTATGAGAGAGGTGAACGGCCAGGAGGCGGGAACGGTGGCGGGATATGAAACGGGCCAGGAAGGCATCACGGTCAAACCCGAGCAACTGTGCCGAGATATTGAGGTGCGCCAGGTCAAGTAAAATGCCGAAGTTCGGGTAGCCGACGAAGCGTTCCAGGCTCCACTCCAGTTCTTCTGGCCGGCACATCAGGGAATCATCACTGTTTTCCACCGCCGGGAACATATTTTCAATACCGAGAAGGATGCCGTTTTCCCGGGCACAGGCGCAAAGCTCGTCCACGGAGCGTTCGAAGCTGCTGTACGCCTTGTTTCTGTCTGACAGCTCAGGGCCCCCCGGTTTAAAGTTACCGCCGTCTTCTCCGGGAAAGAGCCGGCGCCGGTAGCCGCTGTGTACAGTATACCGGTCCAGGCCGAGGCCCGCCACCAGGGCAATGGCGCGCCGGGAGAAGTCCACACTCCGCCGGCGCTCCGTTTCATCCACGGCGGCGATGTTCAGGATAAAGTGGGTGGGGGGCGGGGGGAAATAGTTATGCAACTGGTAGTTAAAGCCGTGCTCCTGCCGCATCCGCCGCAAAGGACGGTCAACCCCGGCGCCGTCATCCGTGCCGCCGCTCAGTTCCACGTTCCTGACCGGAGTCTGAACAAGCTCTTCCAGAATATCACTGATGCTCTTTGCCGGGCGGTAAGGGGTGGATAAGAAAAGCATAATAGACTCCAACTACACCACTAACTGATTTTGCCTTGCTGCTTACGTACAAGTCGACGGTATTCCGCTACTGAATTGACCTCATACTCTTTATTGGCAATAGTAAGCACTACGCCTTTATGTGGTGGAAAATACATGGCTCTGATAAAACGCTCTACTTTTTGTTCATCCCAGTTTACATCAATCTTACCATCATACGGTAACTCACGTGGATAATAGCTGCCGCTTTCGGGTTGAGGATTGCCAGGGTCATGGTACTGCAACACTTTCTCGACAACATTTTCAAGAGAGCCTAAGCCCCGCATTATTAACCTGTGAAAAAGTGAAAAAGCGGTATCGTTGTCGTATATTGGAATGTTTCCCTGCAAGATAATATTTCCCTGGTCGAACCTCTCTACCATATAATGGTAAGTAAAACCAGTAGAACTTTCGCCATTAATGATTGCCCACGGCACAGAAAAACAGCCTTGGTAATTTGGTAACAGTGACGGATGGAAATTCACGCAACCAAATTTCGGAAGTTCAAGTATCCGGCTGGGAATCCTACGACGATAGTATAAACTGAATAGCACATCAGCTTGATGCTGATACACCCATGCAAAAGCATCATCAGACTTAGGATGAAAACTCACCGTTTTAATGAGATTAGCACTAGCAAAGTCCCACAGGGGGCGGTTACGCTCATCAGGTTCGTGAGTCAATAAACTAATCTGGTTGGGCAGGAACCCGATGGCAAATAATCTCGCCATTGCCATTATTCCTGGTACACCATAAGCCGCGAGAATTAGTCTGAAGTGAGAGGTTTCTGTCATTGCTCACTCCAGTCCACACTGGCCAGCGTTAAAATCTCGTCTTTAGCAATCGCCACCGCCGCCCTTTTCCCGGCCACCCGGTCGAACCACGCCGGAGCCAGTCCGGTAGCCGGCCGGCGGCAGGTAAGGTCGTCAGATTTTATTACTTCTCCCGCACTGATGTCCCGCCGCGCCACCAGGCTCTTCTGCATCACTTCCTTATTGGCCTGCTCCGCGGGCATAATCCTTTTCCGGCCATCACCCAGGACCGCTTCCAGCTCCCGGATAGTCCTCACCAGAGACGCCAGCTCCGCCGGCTCCATCGAAGCCCGGTGGTCAGGGCCGGACAGGCTGTGGTCAACAGTGAAGTGCTTTTCAATCAGGCAGGCTCCCGCCGCCACCGCCCAGGGGCTGACGCCGACACCCGGAGTGTGGTCAGAAAAACCGGTCGGACAGCCAAAAGCCTCCTGTAAAGTAAGAATGGCACGCAGATTAGTTTGTCCGGGGGGAGCGGGATATTCAGCGAGGCAGTGAACGAGAACAACTTTATCCTCCAGACCGCCTGTTTCCAGAGCGGTAACCGCCTGCTCAACCTCCCCCAGGGTGGACATACCGGTGGAAAGAACCACCGGACGGCCCTTACTCGCCATATATTTGAGGAAAGGAACATTGGTAGTATCAGTAGAAGCTACTTTGAAGGCGGCAATGCCGATTCGGTCAAGGTTATCAATACTGGTATCTTCGTACGGTGTACACAGATAGACTATCCCGGCCCGGTCACAGTGTTCCTTAAGCTCGGCCTGCTGGCCGGCGCTGAGTTCCAGAGCCTTGAGCATCTCGTACTGGCCATCCGTCTCGCCGGTAGTCTCCACCTGGTAGCCTGCTTTTTTCGCCTGCGGGGTTACCAGCTCTTCAGTGACAAAGCTTTGGAACTTCACCGCGTCAGCCCCGGCTTCCGCCGCGGCGTCAATCAGGCGGTGCGCCAGACCGATGTCACCATTGTGGTTTACCCCCGCCTCCGCCACGATAAAGCAGGGCTGCCCGGGACCGACGGCACGGTCACCAATCATCACCGGTTTTATCATCATGGCTGCCTCCGTAAAAGCTGCTCTACCAGGATAAAATCAAGCTCGCTGTCAAGGTCAACACTGCGCTCCGGCGGCATCACGTAACCCCGGATATCTCCGCCAAAGGGCAAACCCGTCTCCATCACGGTCCGCCGCCAGATGGCGTCCACGCCCCCGTTGATACGGTATACCGGCGGTAAAAGCTGCCGCTGGTAGTAAGTTTTTTCGTCCATCTCCGGCAAGAAAGGGATAAGGCGGTCCCCCTCCAGCTTCTTCATCCAGTAAGGGTGGTGCTCGGCAGGACACACCGAGCGAACGTAATCAGCTCCGGTGTCCCCGAGCAGGTCCACCACCGCCATTATATCAGATGCGGCGCGGAGGGGGGCGGTGGGTCTGAGCCAGACCACAATGTCAGGATAATAATTCTCACGCTCCGCGAGCCAAGTCAGCGCGTGGCGGTACACGGGCAAGTCCGGGGTATTATCCCGCGCCAGTTCCGCCGGACGCAGAAAGGGCACTTCAGCGCCGTGCTGCCCGGAGATTTCAGCAATTTTCTCGTCATCAGTGGAAACGATGACGCGGTCCAGCGCCGGGCAGGCCAGCGCTGTTTCAATGGTCCAGGCAATCACCGGCTGTCCCGCCAGCGAGCGGATATTCTTACCGGGGATACCCTTCGAACCACCTCGCGCCGGTATCAAGCCGAGCACCTCAAGTTTTTCTTTCATCATCTTCGCTCAATTCCTGGCCAGAGGCTAGCAAACACTCTACACACTGTCAAGAACCACGGGCCGCTCTTCACTCCTTCGGCAAATAGATATACACATCACCGCGCCCCACTTCCGGAGGATAGTCCAGCTTCTCCGCCAGGTGATAGTTATCTTCCAGCACGGACATAATCCGGGGTCGGTAATCATCCAGGACGCGGCTCATATTCTCGCCGCTGAAAAACCTTTCCTCAGTGAGAACAACGGCGTCCGCTTCCCGGGAAGACAGATAGCCCAGAAGCATTTCCATATTGAGCAGGCGGTGCTCCTGCACTTTTTCCGTCTCCCAGGTGGGGAAGAGATTATACAGTTCCATTACCGTGCCGGGCACCAGTTCCCGGTGCGCCTGGACTGCCAGGACCGGAGTAAAGGTCAGGATTTTATCCTCTCGCTTGGTATAATCAGAAACCTTACCAGCAACATCAGTGATATATTTTACCGGGGAGTTGGACCAGTTCAGTGTTGGTTGGGACTCTCCACCGCGGGCGAACTGGGCAAAAGGCGTCAAGACCATCAGGCCGATAATAAGGCCGTACAACAGCCAGGCAGCACCCCGGTCCGATACTTTTTTCAGCACCATGGCCAGACCAGTCCCGGCCAGGATGGCCGCAGCGGGAAAGGTGAGTGTTCTCAAACCGGCGGAGGCATGAGCCGGCACCATCCAGAGGAGCTCACAAATGAGAACAAAAATGGCCAGAAAGACCATCTCCCGTTTTCCTTCCAGCATATCTCTAAGTGTCCGCTTTTCGGCCATCTTCCTAGCCATTATGTAAAATATAAGGCTGAAGAGAATTACAGATACGGCAGTGAAACTTAAGAATACCCGGGACTGAACCAGCAAAATGCGGTAAATTCGCTCCAGGATACCCGGCATTTCTATGATACCGGCCTCTACCCAGAAGTGCGGTGTTAAGAAATTGAAGTTTATTGTGGCGAACATATACTGGTCAGGAGCCAGTATAACAAAGGGCAACAGAACAACCGCCAGTGACAATACCGTAGAGGACAGGGACAAGATGATAACCCGTTTTTGCCGCCAGTTAACAAAGATGACGTACAGCAGGTACAGGCCGAGCAGACCGGAAATAATATCAATAGGGAATCTGATACCAACCACCAGGCTTAGAGCCACCGCCGCCAGGGGATATTTCAAGGAATCCCTCATTTTCCCGAAAAGGACGGCGAAAAAGACGAGCACCAGAAAAGCCTCCAGAACCCGATAGCTGAAGGTGTTATAGTAATAGATAATAAAAAGGTTGGTAACAAGTAGACCAGCAGTAATCAGGGCCGCTATAAGGCCACCCAGCACCCTGGATAACCTCCAGGCCAGAACAAAGGTAAGTGCCATAAAGACCAGAGAGGTCAGCCGCCCGATGACCAGGCTCGGGCCGAACAGTGCCTGGGGCAAGGCATACACATAAAAGAATACCGGGTTATGGTGGATAAAGAAATCTCTATAGGGGAGCTCCCCGCTGGCTACCAGCCAGCTTCCTCCGAAGTACCAGTTTTCATCAGCCCAGAACCTGCCCAGAAAAACGAACGCCAGTCCCAGCAGAACATAAACCGTCAGCAATGCCAGGAAAACGCTTCTCTCTTTCCGGAAAAAACTTCCCGGTCTCTCTCCCAACAAACTATCCTCTCCTTACGCCCCGTTCCAAGCTATATCTCCGTAGTTGATAAGGGTAATGCCATACTGCCGCAGAGTATCCCGGGTATCCTGCCGGGTTAATATTTCTATTTGCCGCTCCCGGTCATGAATAGTAGCCTCGATGCCGTCGAGGTCATCGGAGACAAAACCGGGATGACAATCCAGCTCAGTCACTCCGGGTGGAAGGCCGGCACAGAAACGAGCAAACGCCCGGGAGAAATCCCGGCGGCTTTCTATTTTCACCAGGTCGAAAAACCTGCAGTTATGCCGGATGCCGGTCCGCCGGATACGACCCAAAGATTTTCGGGAAAGGGTGGTGAGCAGCAGCTCTTTGAAGTTAAGAGGTACCATGGAGATGCTACGAGGGTACCTGACTGCGTTTATCCGGTATTCTCCGGCGATTCTGACTACCACTTTCAGGATAGAAGGGTAAATATGAAAGTGACGGTGGCTGTCCAGATGGGTAATTTTCAGGCCGGTAGCAATAACTTTTTCTATCTGGCTTCTTAGTTCCGTTTCAATTTCCCCCAAGCCAATACGGCCAGACACCAACCGGGCGACGAAAAGAGGCAGCGTGCAAAACTGGTGACTGCCTTTTACCAGGGAAGGGACTCTTGCAACCGGCTGGAGCGGCTCACCTTTCAGGACATTCAGGTGCACCCCGATTGCCAGGTCCGGGTTATCCTTTGCCAGCGCCACAGCGTGGTCAAAAGATGGCATATTGGGCATCAGTGAAGCGCTGGTCACGATACCCTCCCGATACGCGCTGACAATACCGTTATTGATACCTTCCGTCAGGCCGAAATCATCAGCGCTGACGATTAACTGCTTCACCGTAGAACCCGTTTTTATCTAAAAGCTCCTTCTAGCTTCCCTTACGGCAAATGAAAGCAACATTAGGATAAAATATGCGAGACGGCAAACGGTAGTATTCCACCTGGAAACCGGCTTCTTTCAGCATCTTCCTCGCCCGTACCACGGGCATAAAGTGAAGTTTTTTATCTCCCATCGTGGCTCCTAACCCGACCACAACCTTCTCCTGTATGTAGGTCAGCGCATACCTCCAGCGCGGCTGGGTATCCTGGGTTTTTAGAATGAGAGTGCCGGAGTCAGACAGCAGGCGACAGCAGTGAGCCATAACTTCTTTCTGTCCGGCTTCCGGCAGGAGGTAAAGCACGTCCACGATGGTAATAGCATCAAATGAACTGTCCTCCGATAGTTCGTTTACCTCACCGAGGAGATAACGCACGTTGGGCAGCCAGGACTCAGTCTTGCGGGCAGCGTCAATTTTGGCCGGAGACGGATCAATACCGGTGATTTGCCGTGCCGGCGACCTTAACGCCATATAACTGGTAAACAGTCCATGCCCGCAGCCGACATCAAGTACTCTGCCTTCACGAGGGACCCATCTCTCCAGAGCCTCCAGTGGGCTAAGCAGATGTCTCAACCTGACAAAAGCCCTGATTCCAGCGGAATGCCCAGCGTACAATCGGAGAGCATCCCCCATTTTAGCTTCGTCACTCATATGCTCTATGCCAGCTTTCCCGTAATCCGGTACCGTGCCAGGTCACGCGCAATTTTAAGCACGTCCAGCGGGGTAACCGATGATTTCCCGGTGGGGTTTCCCTGATATTCGACATCGAGCTCGGTAATCCGGTAGCCTGCTTTCTGCGTCTTTATGAGCAGCTCAGCGTCAATGAACATACTATCGGCCTGCAAATGAACGCGTTCGAAAACAGATTTACGCAGCATCTTGAACCCTATCTGGACATCACGCACTTTCACACTGAAGAGAGCCTTCATCATAAAGTTAAAAACCTTGGTGTAGACGGCGCGGACAAGGTTGTCCTGCCGGTTTACACGGTAGCCACAGATAATATCCGCTTCCTGAAGAAGCGGATAGCCGCGCTCAAATTCGGACATCCGGAAAGGGTTATCTCCGTCAATGTAAAAGATGAAATCGCCACGGGCGGCGCCAAAACCTTCTTTCAAGGCGCTTCCCAGACCCATCTTGGCCCCCTGGTGTATCACCCGCACCGCCGCATTCTCTCCGGCCAGTTTATCTACCACCTGAGCACTGTTATCCGTACTGCCGCTTTCCACGATGACCACTTCATACTCATCAGTTAGCCGCGATAGCATCTCAAGGCCTTCCTTTACCGCACACACGATACTGGCTTCTTCATTATAAACGGGTATTACCAGGGAAACGCTTTCCGCCATCTTCTGTCTCCGCTCAGGCACTCCGCTTGCTACGGGAGAAAATGTATTTCAGGAGTATCATTCCACTTATCATTAATTCTCTAAACTGGCTTAAGGAGGATAATCGTCTGAGATAGGAGAACAATACCCGGGGCTGAAGATAAAATTTTCGGTACGCTATCTTCACCCAGTCGCGCAATTCCTTCTCAGTAAACCCGTGTGGGACAAAGACGATATCAAAGCAACTCATCCTTTCCCAGTCTTTATCAAACTCTCCATACCTGTCTACTTCGTCATAGATTTCAGAACCCGGGAAAGGAGTAAAAAACGAAATACTTACGTCATCCAGTGGAAGACGCTGGATAAAGTCTATTGTATTCCGCAACGTGTCCGTTGTTTCCCTGGGGTTTCCGAACATGAAAAATCCCTTGGTTTTCAATCCTGCCTGTTTGGTCATTTTCAGAGCGCGATCCACCTGTTCCAGTCTGATGTTTTTCCGGTAAAAGTCTAGAATTTCCTGGCTGCCAGTTTCAATTCCATACATTACCTGCCAGCAGCCTCCACTCCGGGCGATTTTGAGTGTCTCCAGGTCTACCATATCCACCCTACCCATACAGGACCAGGTAAGGTCCAGCTCCCGTTCTTCCAGTATGCCAATCAACTCCCGAAGCCTGGGTTTGTAGATAAGAAAGTTATCATCGTCAAAGAAAATACTTTTTGCCCCGTAATCTTTACTGAGTATGGTCATAAGCTCAGCCACGTACCGGGCGCTGTGTGCCCGGGGAACATGTCCGTGCACGGTGGTATCGCAGAAGGTACACTTACCGGGGCAACCACGGGAAGTGATAAGCGATAGCGCCGGCAGCCGGTTTACACTCTGAGTGGAGACGCGATAATACTTTCTCAGGCTGGGGAGTAAATCAAAAGCGGGATAGGGGAGCTCGTCAAGGTTTTTGATTACCGGCCTCGGACCGGAGGCAAATACGTCACCGGATGACTTTCTCATTACCAAGCCGGCAACCGGCTCCAAATCTCTGCCTTCCTCCAGAGCTTCCAGCAGCTGACTCAATGTTCTTTCCCCTTCACCAAAGACGGCAAAGTCAAAACATTCGTTATCCCTGATAGTGCTTTCCGGGAGAGCAGTGACATGAGCACCACCAACGATTATTTTTATTTCCGGTTTTAATCTTTTCAGTTCGCGGGCAACGACCACGGCACTGCTAATGAGCTGGGTAGTAATGGTTATCCCGACGTAGTCCGGGGAGTTATCCAGCACCACCTGAACGGTTTCCTGAAGGTCAAGATTTAAAGCCTGCGCATCAACTATACTGGTGGTAAATCCCTGCTGTCTGGTTACGGCAGCCAGGTAACACAATCCAAACGGAGGCTCTGTGTACCCGGCCTGGGCCAAGCCTCCGTATCTTTTCTCCAAACTCAGGGGAGAATGAACAAAAACGATACTCTTTGTCATCTAGTTCACCGCATTGGTTTCTGGTTCATCAGTATTAAGACTGTATCTGCCCATCAAACCGTTAAGCTTAATCTGGAGTAGACTTCTGAACATCAGAGCGGAATGCCGAAAGAGTTTGACCGTACTCGGCTCGTCGATATAATCGTAGGTAACCGGAACCTGAGCTATCTCCTGCCCGTCGCACCGGGCAATGTAGAGCAGCTCCACATCAAAAGCAAAGTTATAAGTACGCACCTTCATTAATATTCTCTGTGCCGTTGCCGTACGAAAAGCCTTTATCCCGCACTGGGTATCGCTGATACCGGGGAGCAGGAGCATCCTCACCAGCAGGTTAAATACACGACCGAAAAGATACCGACGGTAAATATAGTTGAACGCGGAAGGACGCACCAGGTAAGTGGTACGCGGGTCTACCCGGTTCCCGATAACAATATGCGTCCCGTTTTCCAGTTCGCCCAAAAAGGCAGGCACCTGCTCTATCGGATAGGCGTAATCCGCATCCAGAAACACGGCATATTTACCACGCGCCTCCATAATCCCCCGGCAGATGGCCGCTCCTTTCTGGCTGTTTTTGGCATTGACCAGTAGACGGATGTTACCCGCCGGTCGCTGAGCGACGAACTGCGTCACTCTTTCCGCAGTAGTATCTGTGCTGGCATCATCAACCACGATGATTTCCCAGTCATAGTCCTGTTTGCGCAGAAAATCAGAGGTGCTGGCGAGAGTCCGGGTGATGACCGCCTCTTCATTATAGGCAGGAAAGATTACGGAAAGATGCACTTCAGCAGCGGATGACATACGTCTGGTTTTCACCTCATTTCTTTTTAAACATAATACTTGTCCGACTGAAAAGAGCCCAGTGAGGACTCAATCCAGCTGATGGTACGCCGGAGCCCTTCGTCCAGGGTAACCTGCGGCCGCCAGTCCAGTAACTCCCTTGCCTTCCGGTTATCTGCAAACAGACGGTTAACCTCACTTCTGGCGGGACGGAGACGCTTTTCATCACTGACCACAGGCAGGTCTTTGCCCAGCAGCGAGCAGATTTTAGCCGCCAGTTCGCCGATAGATATTTCAAAGCCGGTGCCGATGTTTATCACCTCGCCTACCGAGCGTGGTGATTCGGCAATGCGAACAAAGCCGGATACCGTATCCAAGACGTAATTAAGGTCACGAGTGGGAGTTACCGAACCCAGATGAATTTCTTTTTTGGTCAGGGCCTGGGTGATAATGGTGGGGATAACCGCCCGCATAGACTGCCTCGGCCCGTAAGTGTTGAACGGGCGACAGGTGGCCACGGGCAGGTTATAGGCGCAAAAGAAACTCTCTGCCAGTTTGTCAGCAGCAATCTTGCTCGCTGAATAGGGTGATTGCCCCTGCAGGGGGTGATTTTCATCAATGGGCACGTATCTGGCGGTACCGTAAACTTCGCTGGTGGAGGTAATCACCATTTTTTCCACCCCATTTTCCCGGGCACAAATAAGGATATTCAGGGTACCGATGGTGTTAGTCATGACCACTTCTTGAGGATGCAGATAGGAATACGGTATTCCCACCAGAGACGCCAGATGAAAAATGACGGCGCGACCATCCGCGGCCTTCTTTACTGATTCCATTTCCTTGACATCCCCCCAGACCACCTCGATCTCTTTGCCCACTTCAGCCGGCAGGGTGTCCAGCAAGCCGGCGCTGTTTTGCGAGTTATACTGGGCAAAAGCTCTGACCTGAGCGCCAAGAGCGACCAAGCTTTCCACCAGGTGACTCCCGATAAAGCCGGAGGCACCGGTGACCAGCACCTTTTTGTTTTTCCAATCCACGCTTACAACCTCCAAAAATTAAGCCTTAATAAGTTATGATAACGATGCCGATAAAAACCATAACTATCCCCGCCAGTTTAAAGGACACAAAAGCTTCACCCAGAATCAGCCACGATAGCACCATTACCAGAGTGTACTCCAGGCCAACCAGGATGGGGTAAGCCGTGTTGAGTTTGACCTGCGACAGGCCGGTCAACCAGCAGAGAAGGGCCGTCCCCAGGCCAATTACGCCGAGCCAGATAAAGGGGTTAGTCATCAGGTGAGGCATTTTCTGAAAGATCGAGGCTGCCCCCGGGGCCAGTATACCTATCTGGGTTAACCCGTGCTTCAATGATATGTTACTCAACGCCGCCAGGACAGCTCCCGCTGACACCAAGAATACCCAGGTCATCTTCTAGCTCCTTCCTGCCGCTGACTCTTTGACTCCTCAATTAACCACTCAATCAGCCCTGCCACCCTCTTTGTCGCCCGGCCGTCCAGCTTGTAAGCGTGCTCATAAACAAATTTCTTCCGGTTCCTGGCCAGCTCGCTTCTGGTCTCAGGGTCAGAAAGAGCTCTGGTCATAGCCGGGACAAGGTCTTCCGGGCGGTACACTCCCAGGGCCGCCCCGCTGGCCGCATAGGGCATAACGTCCGGTCGGCCGGTCAGATTCACCGTTATCACCGGTTTTCCCAGAATCATCGCTTCCAGGGCGACCGTAGAATGGACGGTTATCAAGAGTTCGCAGGCACGGAGCAGGGCATAGAGGTCAATATCCCGGCAGAGAACCACCTGCCATCCGGTTTTTCCCAGCAGCGCCCGGTAGTCTTCTTCTTCCTCCGCCGGGTGCAGTTTGATTACCAGTTGCTTTTCCGGAAGCTGCTCCAGCCCCTCGATTATTGTTTCCAGAAATTCCTTCCGCTCTTCTTCCGTCCACAGCGAATGAAGCGGCTGGGTAGCCAGGACAACGACACCTTTTCCGGCCGGGATATTCAGTTTCTCCAGCACCTCCCGGCCGTTCGTCTTTACGCGCTGGATAAGGTCGAAACGCGGCTGGCCGGTGATAAAGACATTTTTCTCCGGGGCGCCCATACGCAGATGGGCATCCCGCGCATAAGGACTGATAACGGCGATATTCAGCCCTTCCGTATAGCTGGATATGGGATAGGTGGATTTCAGCATTTCCACGGCCATTTTACGGACAAGCTGCCGTGGGCTGCGCAAGGCAGCCAGGGTTACCACCAGATAGAGCAGCGGCCTGGGATTGGCTTTAAAGACCAGCAGGCGAAGAGCCCTTTTCATAAGCCGGAGAACCGATTTTCCCGGGGCAGGTCTTTTCCGGACGGCAAAATAGTCTGAAGTTATGCCATCATTTATCTGCAAGCACGGAATGCCAACATGATTGGCGGCGTAGATAAGTGCGTTGGGGGTAAAACCGCTCCAATCAGTCACCACTATGTCAGGGGCTTCTTCCTGAATAATCTTCAGCATATTGTAGGTATGATAATCGGTAACCGGCCGGTAAGTAAATCCATTCTGCCGGAGCAACGTTTCCAGTGGTTCCCGGCTCTTGTCCAGGGCCCGGCCCCTATCCAGAGCGATGGCGGTTATTTCATGTCCAATCGCTTCCAGCTCCGGTTTTACCAGGCTGAACTGAGCTATTTCCCGACTTTCCGTGGGTACAAAGAGAATTCTGGCCATCTCACCCTTTCCCCACATTATACACTGTACTCATAGCTTTTAACCTTTTTCACGGAAAACCCTTCGTTCTTTTTCAACAT
>CAZTMR010000007.1:0-354 GCA_964615345.1 uncultured Dehalococcoidaceae bacterium
TGGGTTTCAGGTTTGCTGAGATGCGGCTGTTGATGAATTCACGAAACGCTTTCTCTGTCCTCATGGTGTAACCTCTCTCTACACATTTTTGAGGTTACCATGAGCTCCGGCGCGCCTCTACTACCGAAAGTTATATAACTTTTGGTAGGGTATGGATTGGGGAAGTAACTAAAGTTATGGGTGGTTGCGAGCCACATCACTAACTTTAGTGTGTATAACTTTAGTATGGGTTTTCCATAACTAAAGTTATGGGAGCGACCATAACTTTGGTCAGGGGTCGATGATTGCTGCACTCGTGAAAATATGGTAGCATACAGGGTATCGGGGTGTAGCGCAGCCAGGTAGCGCACCTGA
>CAZTMR010000007.1:364-59878 GCA_964615345.1 uncultured Dehalococcoidaceae bacterium
GTGGTCGGAGGTTCAAATCCTCTCACCCCGACCATTGACTTGGCAGGCAGATACAGGGGAGCGCTTGTGCTCCCCTGTTTTTGGTTGATTTAACTGCAAGTGAAGGCTATAATGTGCAGTTAAAGGAATCAAGCTCAACCTTTCTTTATCAGAAATGATATACGCACCGGAGGGGTCACGATATGGAAGGATTTATCAGCCTGGTTGTATATTTGTGGCTTGCGTTTTGTCTGCAAACAATAGCTAAGAAAACAGATACTCCCAACGGGTGGCTGGCCTGGATTCCAATCGCCAATATTTATTTACTGTGTAAAGTAGCAGACAAGTCCGGCTGGTGGACTATAGGTTTTTTTGTGCCGTTGCTGAACATGATTCTTGCTATACTATGGTGGTGGTATATAGCTGAAAAACGCGGCAAACCAGGCTGGCTGGGAGTATTAATAATTATCCCCGTGGTAAATATTATCGTGCCAGGCATTATAGCTTTCTCGGAATAATGTTAACTTTTGCCTCCTCACGTGGCGAGAAGACTGAAATGGATATTTTGCTCATTGACCCGCCTCACGCCATCTTGAAAGGCCAGCCAAACCTCAGAGGGTATAACCAGGGCCTGACGGCTCTGGCGGCTTATCTCCGTGAAGGTGGTATCGAGGCCGCTATCCTGACGGGTGACCTGTTGCTGAATCTGTCATCCTATAACCGGCTGACCTACTCCATTCCCGGCTGGTTGAAAGTCAACGTGAAAAAACTGGCCACCGGCCAGGAGACGCTGGAAGTAGCGGTAAATGATAAGGACCATGCCATATGGAAAAAACTGGCTGACGAGCTAAGATATTACCAGCCATTATGCGTGGGAATAACATACCATACGCCGTTGAAGCCGGTAGTCGAGGTTATTGCCCGTCTGGTCAGGGAGGTGGAACCGGATATTAAAACCATTGTCGGGTCTTTTCATCCCACTTTTTGTCCTGAAGAAGTCATGCAGAACCCGGATATAGACTTTGCCGTTAGAGGGGAAGGGGAGATTCCCTTGTTGCATCTCGTCAGGGAGATAAAGAAGGGCCGCCGGAACTGGGAGACGGTTCCCGGAATCCACTATCGTGATGCGGACGGACAGGTAAAAGGCAATGCCGCCGTAGCCCCCATCCGTAACATTGATGAACTGCCTTTACCGGCCCGGGACCTGGTGCTAAATTGTGACTATAAGGTATTTCGGCGTCACACCATGCTAACTACCCGTGGTTGTCCGTATTCCTGCGCTTTTTGTGCTGATAAAAGGTTCTGGGGTGGAAAGGTGCGCCGCCGCAGCATTGCCAGAGTTATGGAAGAAATGAAATTTCTGAAAGATAGATATAACAGTAATTTCATCGAGATTATCGATGGAACGTTCACTTATGACAGAGAGTATTTACGGGCCTTCTGCACGGCCAAAATAGAACAAGGCCTGGATATCAGGTGGGGGTGCACCGCGAGATACGATAACCTCGATGAGGACATACTGAAACTAATGAAAAAAGCCGGCTGTTACGGGTTGTATATCGGGCTGGAATCGGGCAGTGACCGGGTCCTGGAATCGATAAACAAGAAGGAGACCATTGAAAAAAATATTGAAGTAAGTAAGATGATTTATGACAGCGGGATTCTTTCTGCTACTGCCATCCTGCTGGGTTCACCGGACGAAACAAGGGAAGACATAGAGAAAACGCTGGATGTAATGAGGCGTTTCAAGACGGATTTCTTCGATGTGAACAGCTATTTGCCGTTACCCGGCACGCCGTTTTATGACGCGATGAGCGACGAGGAAAAGAATAGCATTGATTGGGCAAAGACCGGGTACAAATCTTTTAGCAATTATTTTTCCAAACATATGTCGCGCGAAGAGCTGGGAAAATACCGGAATGAAGCCTATAAGATAGCCAATAAAGTGCGGAAAAAAAGTATTGCCCGCATGGCAGTTCGGAAAACTTTCAGCCTTATAACCCGGAATAATTAGCCGATAATTGATAGCCCGTAACCGGGGAAAGGAGGACGCATTACTGTGACCGGGATGACTCATCGGCAGCGCATCCTGGCTGCCGTGGCCAAGCAGCCGGTGGACAAACTCCCCTTCGGCGCCAGGATTGACCTCTGGTATAACTACCACTCCGCCCGGAATACCCTGCCGGACCGGTACCGGGGCTGGAATATGATTGACATCCTGCGGGACCTCGGTGCCGGCTGTTACGTGGTCCTGGGTAGCCAGGTGACCGGTTCCGGCGCGCCGAAGCGCATCTTTAGCCTGTGGGAGACGTCTTACCCCGGCGTGGAAACCACCGCTCGCCAGGAAGGCCCTGTTACCACCACCGAATATAAAACGCCCGCGGGTAACCTCCGCTCCGGGACTGAGTTCAACTACACTGAGGGCTATCTCCAGGGCTACAGCGTGGAGCGGCTCTTCAAGACCGAGGCGGACTACCCCGCAATCGAGTATCTGCTGGAGCGCGCTGAGTTTACCCCGGACTATACCGGCTATCTGGAACTGGCCGGGATGCTCGGGGAAGACGGAGAAATCCGGTGCGGTTCCCGCACTTCTCCGATGCAGTATATCATGCGCGATCTGATGGGATACGAAACTTTTTTCTACGAACTGGCGGACCACCCCGGTAAAGTGGAGCGCCTGTACGAAGTGGTCAAAAAAATGGTCTGGAAACAGCTGGTCATACTGGCAGAATCACCGGCGCAGACCGTGGCCATCAGCGGCAACTGGAGCGATGACGTCCACACTCCGGTGTTCCGGAAATACTTCACTCCCTGGCTGCGGGAAGCCAACGATTTTCTGCACCGCCACGGGAAATATACTCTGGTACACGCTGACGGCGAAATGAAGCGGCTCATTCCGCTGGTCCCGGATACCGGGCTTGACGTGGCTGAAGCCTGGAGCCCTTACCCGATGACCTCGGTAACTACCCGCGAGCTCAGGGAGGCCTGGGGCGACCGGGTGACCATATGGGGCGGTCTGCCCACCGTCATCTTCGAACCCGACTACAGCGACGCGGCATTTGACGCCTATCTCGTCAACCTCTTCCGGGAAATCGCTCCGGGCAACAACTTTATCCTCGGGATGGGAGACAATTTCCCGGTGGACGGGGACATCGAGCGTATCCGCCGGGTGGTGGAAATGATAGACCGCTACGGCCACCTGCCGGTCTCCGTCTAGACCGGCTCCGGGCGTTTACGGCCGTGGCATAAACTTCTCTTTTTTACCCCACGGTGGTAATATCTAACCGGGGAAAAGGCAGAACTTGCCGTTTCCAGAAAGCTGTTTTTGGCTGCGGAAACAGGCCCGTAAGGAAGTCAATCCGGTGAAAAGCTTGCTCGCTCTGGTTATTCTCGGCGTACTGGCTGCCTCCTTTGTTGCCGGGTGTGGCGGTGAGCCGAAGATTGAAATCGAACCCGCACAGGTAATCGATGCCACCGTGGACGGGGAATTTACCGTTTCCCGCAGCTTTGACCTCAACTCCGCCTATGCCTGGCGAGAAAAACACGACGAGGCCATGCTCCAGCTCATCGATACCGGCGTAGGTTCCAGGAAAAGAGAAGACGGGAGCATCGCTCTCAGTCAGGACTTCACCTTCCGGGCGCTGAAACGGGGGGAAGCGGTAATAAGTCTGGACTATGTCCGCCATACCTTGAACGGGACCCAGATTGCCCGCCAGGAGTTCGTATTGGTTAACATAAACTAATATCCACCGGGCCTTCCACCTGTCATCGCGCGCCGAAAACTATTACGGGGGCGGGAAGATTAGACCTAAAATATTCTATGGCTACGTGGTCGTCGCCGCCAGCTTCGCCATCCAGTGGCTGAACATCGGCACCTTTTTTTCCTACGGCGTTTTTTTCAAACAACTGGCCGCCGAGTTCGGCTGGTCGCGGGCGACCATTTCCGGCGCCTCTTCTCTGACGGTCCTCACCGTGGGGTTCATGGCCATCTTTGCCGGTCGCCTCAGCGACCGTTTCGGCCCGAGGCTGGTAATGTCGGTTTCGGCGGTCGTCCTCGGCGTCGGTTATCTCCTGATGTCCCGCACCCAGGTCCCCTGGCAGATATACCTCTTTTACGGGATTATCGTCGGCGCCGGGATGGGCGCCCATGACGTGGTCACTCTGTCCACCGTTGCCCGGTGGTTCGCCCGCAAGCGCGGGATGATGAGCGGTCTCGTCAAGGTGGGCACCGGGGCCGGCCAACTGGTCGTCCCGCTGCTGGCCAGTCTGCTCATCATCGGCTACGGCTGGCGCATGTCCTATGTCATTCTCGGCGCGGCTACCATGGTGCTCTTTTTGGCGGTGTCCCAGTTTATGCGGCGGGACCCTCACCAGATGGGATTGCTCCCGGACGGAGACACCAGGAAGGAAGAAACAGTGACACCCGTAGCCGAGGCTGGTCTACCCCTGGGTGAAGTTATCCGTACCCGGCAGTTCTGGACGGTCTGCCTGGCTCAGTTTACCTTTATGTTTTCCCTGCTTACCATTGTGGTGCACGTCGTCCCCCACGCCACTGACCTGGGTGTCTCCAGCCCGGCCGCGGCCGGCGTTCTCTCCGCCATCGGCGGCGTCAGTATGGCCGGCCGTTTCACCATGGGCGCCGCCAGCGATAGAATAGGCACCCGGCGTTCCCTGATAATCTGTTTTATCATCCTGATTGCCAGCTTCCTGTGGCTGCATCTTGCCCGGGAGCTGTGGATGTTTTACCTCTTTGCCCTGGTTTACGGTTTCGCCCACGGCGGTCTTTTTACTCTGGTCTCACCGCTGATTGCCCGTCTCTTTGGCACCCGGGCCCACGGGGCTATTTTTGGCATCGTTTACTTTGCCGGTAACCTCGGCGGCGCTTCCGGCCCACTGCTGGCCGGATACATCTTCGATGTTACCGGCAGCTACCAGAGCGCCTTCTGGCTCATCACCGGTTTGAGCTTTATCGGCCTGCTGATTATCTCTTCCCTGAAACCGGTGAAAAGAAAATAGTTCGGAGTCTTTGTCACCGGCAGGTCTGCCGGCCGAATGCGTTGGGGATTACCCTCGGCGGGGAGAGAGGTGCCAGAAATATGTTTGATATCATTATCCGCGGAGGAGAGATTATCGACGGTTCGGGAAGCCCGCGCTACCGCGCTGATGTGGGCATCCGGGACGAGCGGATTGCTGCCATCGGCAGGCTCGATTCTTCTCCGGCGCGGCGGGTAATCGAGGCCGCCGGCCGGGGGGTCTGCCCGGGCTTTATTGACGTGCACACCCACTCGGACGTTCTGCTGCTGGCCCAACCGCGGCACGAGCCGAAGATTTTTCAGGGCGTGACCACTGACCTGCTGGGACTGGACGGTCTGTCCTATGCCCCCCTCTCCCCGGCCAATCTGCGGATGATGCGCCGCTTCCTTTCCGGTCTGAACGGGGAGCCGGATATCGACTGGTCCTGGAGCTCGGTAAATGAGTACCTCGCCCGGTTTGACCGCCGGGTGGCGGTAAACGTGGCCTATCTCGTGCCGCATAACGCTCTCCGGCTGGAGACGGTGGGTTTTGTTGACCGCGCCCCCACCGGTGCTGAAATGGCCGGGATGCAGGGCCTGCTGGCGCAGGGAATGCGGGAAGGAGCCGTAGGGTTTTCCACCGGGCTGGACTATTATCCCTGCCGCTACGCCGGCCCGGAAGAGCTCACCGGTATTTGCCGGACGGTGGCGGAAAACGATGGCGTGTCCGTGTGGCACGTGCGCAAACTGGAACTCGGTCTGCTGGAGTCCATCCGGGAAGTCCTCCGGATTGCCGCTGAGACCGGCGTCAGGACCCACTTCTCCCACTACGCGGTGCCTGATGCTTCCCGCCGGGGTGAGTCTGAAAAGATGCTGGCCATGGTCGACCGGGCGAGAGAGTCCGGTCTGGACGTAACTTTTGATAGCTATCCGTACATCGCCCAGAGTACCGCGTTGATTGTTTTCCTCCCCCGCTGGGTCAATGACGGCGGCCCTGACGCGATTCTTGAGAAGCTGGCGCAGCCGGAAGCGCGGCGGAAAATAGGCGCCGATTTGCGCGCCCGCTCCATCGATTGGAGCCAGCGCATCCTGACCGCGGTGCCGTCACGGAAAAACGGCATCTACGTTGGGAAAAGCCTGCTCGAAGCGGCGGCGATGGCCGGCCGCGAACCTGCCGAATTTTTCTGTGACCTGCTCCTTGAGGAAAAGCTGGCGGTAGGCTTCCTGACCCGGCTGGGCATCGAGGAAGACGTCCGCCGCATAATGCGGCACCCCTGTCATATCGCCGGCAGCGATGGTATCCTCGTTGGAGAGAAACCTAACCCCCGCGGCTGGGGCACTTTCCCGCGCTACCTGGGAGTCTACGCCCGCGAACTGGGCGTCCTGGAACTGGAGGAGGCCGTCCGGCATATGACCTCGTCTCCGGCGGCTCGGTTCGGCCTCGATGACCGCGGGCTTATTAAAGAAGGCCTGGCCGCGGACATCGTCGTCTTTGACCCCCGGACGGTGATTGATAACGCCACCTTTGACCGGCCCAGGGAGTACCCGTCCGGCATAGACTGCGTTCTGGTTAACGGAGCCGTGGCGGTGGCGCAGGGAGAACATACCGGTGCGCTTAACGGCCGCGCTCTGCGGAAAAAGTAGCCGGAGCCGCGCCGGCTCCGCCACGCTCCCTTTTTACCCGCTGTCCTTGACCAGTTCCGTGTAGCGCTGCCTTATTTCCTCCACTATCTGCGGCTGTGACTTCCCCCGGCAGTCCACCGTTATCCGGGCGTATCTGGTGTAAAGCGGGTACCTTTCCTCGTAGATTTGCTCCAGGGGCTTACCTTTCAGCCCCACTATTCCCCTCTCCATCTCCCCGGTGAGTTTTGCCCGGATATTCTCCAGGGAGTCATGCAGGTAGACCAGCACGGCCCTCCGTCCCAGGTATTCCATCAGATCCGGATGATAGACAATGCTCCCTCCCGGCGCCACCACCGTTCTCTTCAGCTTCACTTCTCGCATGCGCCGTTTTTCCAGCTCCAGCAGAGCCTCATCTCCCCATTCGTCGATGACTTGCTGTATCGTCTTGCCGTCTTTTTCGTAGATATACCGGTCTACATCGATAAAATCGAAACCCAGGGTCCGGGCCAGGGAAGCGCCGATGGTTGACTTCCCCACCCCCGCCATACCGGTCAAAATGATGCTCTTAACGCTCATCTCCTGCCTGCCTGCCATCTGTTGCAGGTTTATTGAGGATAGCACCTGCTTTCCGGCGCGTCAACGGGAGGCGGTTTCTCCGGTTTGACCGGCTGCCGGAAAGATGGTAATTTTGGAAGACAAAACATCAGGAAGGAGAGACTGATATGCCGCTGGTAACCGTAAAAGCTATCGCCGGGAGGACCCTGGAACAGAAGCGGGCGCTGGTCAAAGATATTACTGATGCCGTGGTCAGGGACTTTGACACCTCGCCCGAGTCTGTCCTGGTTGACATCATCGAAATGAGCCGGGAAGATTTCGGCAAAGCGGGTAAGCTGCTCGCTGATTCTTAGCTTGGCGCCTCCCGCTTTCCGCTTTTCTTGTCCTTCCGCGTTATTCGTAGCTTAAATCGGACTCGTCCATCGGGGCGAACTGCCACGCCCCCAGGTCTATGTACTTGTAGGGGCGCCTGGTCAGTGCCGCTTCATCGAAGTCCACGCCCAGGCCGGGCTTTGCCGGCAGCTCGAAGAAACCTTCCTGCGGGAAGAAGAAGGGCTCTTTCAGAATTTCGTCGTACAGCGGTTTGTCGGAGAGCATGAACTCCTGGATGAGGAAGTTCGGCGTGGAAGCGTCCACGTGAATGTTGGCGGCGGTGAGCGCCGGTCCGCTGGCGCAGTGGGGCGCTATCGGTACGTAGTAGGCGTGGGCCATGCTGGCCAGTTTCTTCGCTTCCAGAATGCCGCCGATATGGATAATGTCCGGCTGTAAGATGGCCGCACCGCTTTTTTCCAGCAGTCGGCGGGCGCCGAGGTGAGTGCACATCCTCTCCCCCGTGGCTACCGGGATATTGATACTGCGGGCGACCCGGATGCAGGCTTCGATGTTGTCCGGGGGCACCGGTTCCTCGAAGAAATACGGCTTGTACTCCTCTATCTCCCGGGCGATGTGTATCGCCCGGTCGGGGCTGAACCGGCCGTGACCCTCGATAAGCAACTGTACGTCCGGTCCCACCGCCTCCCGCACCGCCCGCACACAGGCTTTGGCTTCGGCCACCTTGTCCGGCTCGATGAACAGGTCCGTTCCCCAGAACGGGTCCCACTTCAGGTACTGGAAACCGATATCCACCACCCCGGCCGCCGCCCGGGCAAAATCGTCCGGTGTCCGGGCGTTGAAGTACCAGGCGTTGTTGTAGGCCCTTATTCGCCTCCGGAAAGCCCCGCCGAGCAGCCGGTAAACGGGCACGTCCAGGCTCTTCCCCAGGATATCCCAGAGGGCGATTTCCACCCCGCCCAGGGCGCTGGCGATAACCGGGGAAGGCCGCCAGTAGCTGTTGCGGTACACCGTGTTCCAGTGCAGCTCGATATCGCGCGGGTCCTTGCCGACGAAGTACTGCGCCATTGTCTTGACGGCGGCTTCCACGGCCGGTTCATTCCCTTCCAGGGAAGCTTCTCCCCAGCCGTAGATGCCCTCGTCCGTCTCCACTTTGACGAATATCCAGTTCCTCCAGATGGCATTGAACAGGTAGGTCTTGATGGCGCTGATTTTCACTTTCCTGTCCCCTTTCTCCGTTTGCCCTTTAAACTCTGCTCTTTTAGACCAGACCGTAATAGTCCGGCCTCGTTCTTACTTCCTGAACAAAGTCGGCGGTGATTTTTCCGTAGTCCGTGTATTCCGGTTGCCAGCCCCACTCTTCCCTCGCCCGCCGGTCGTCGAACTCCTTGATGCCCCGGAAATACTCCTGAAAGTATGCCATATCCGCCGGGTCGGGGCGGTAGCTGATTCTGGCTTCCGGTACCACTTTTCTGACCGCTGCCTCCAGTTCTCTGGCCGGTCCGGCCGGAGATATCCCGCAGACGTTGTAGCACATTGTCCTGATGTGTTCCCGTGGCGCGTAGTAGAGCGTTTCCACCGCTCGGACGGCGTCTTTTACGTAGAGGGTGGGGGTGACCACATCTTCGGACAAGGTGCATTCGTAGGGCTTGCCCAGGGCAGCGTTCTCTATCATCAGCGAGCTGTAGTGCAGGGAAAACCTGGTCTTCACTCCGGGCCCGATGACGATGGGGAAACGCAGGCAGCGGAAGTCCAGACCGAACTTGCGGGCGTAAAACCGGCCCAGTAACTCCACGTACAGCTTCCCCGCCCCGTAAAAGGTGATCGGGCGCTGGATGGTCTCGTCGTTCACCACTTCCCCGGCGTTCAACCCGAAGGTACCGATGCTGCTGGGGAAGACGAAGCGGGACACCCCGAATAGCCGGGCCGCCTCCAGCACGTGCATCGCCCCGGCCACGTTTATCTGGAAGGCGGACCAGGGGTTGTCATCGGACGGCCCGCTCAGCATCGAGCCGAGGTGGAAAATGCCGTCCGCCCCGTACTCTTTGACCGCGTTCATCACTTCCGGCCATACGGAAAGGTCGCCGCGCACTACCTTGACCCGGTCCCGGATTTCCTTCACCCGCTCCGTCCGCGGCGCAATATCAAACAGGACCACCCTTTCTCCCCGCGCCACCAGTTTGTGCGCCAGCCCCACCCCGATAAAACCGGTGCCCCCGGTGATGAGAATCGTCATCGGTCTGCTCGCCTCCTTTTCCTGTCCGGACTCGCTAGTATCATAATGGAAAAGGCGGCGGAAAGTAAATGCCGGCCGGTTTGCTCTCTACCGCGGCATCCGTCTTTTTTTTTCGGCCGGGGCGGAGGGAATTCCGTTTGAACTACTGCCGCCCGCCGTGATAAGATACCTCAGTTTATACCCGGAGGGCGATATGAACAAGACTCAGCTCGGACCTAAAACTCTGGTTCTCCCCACCCCTGCTTTTCTCATCGGGGCCAACGTTGACGGTAAACCCAACTTTATGACGGCGGCTTGGAGTGGCGTGGTGAACAGTGACCCGCCCATGGTTTCCGTGGCCATCCGCCGTGCCCGTCATACCCACCGCGGCATCACGGAAAATTCCACCTTTTCGCTGAACGTGCCTTCCACTGACCTGGTCAGGGAAACGGATTACTGTGGCATCCGCTCCGGCGCTAAAGTTGACAAGACCGCCGTCTGCGGATTTAAGGTGTTTTACGGTAAGCTGGACACGGCTCCGCTTATCGAGCAGTGCCCGCTCAATCTGGAATGCCGGGTGGAGCAGACCGTAGAGCTGGACAGTCACACCCTTTTCCTCGGCCGGGTGGAGGAAGTCCACCTGACCACTGATTGCCTGACGGATGGTAAACCAGACGTCGCCAAAATCAGACCGCTCGTCTATGCTCCGGAGATGATTCGCCAGTATTACGCCTTTGGTGAAAACATCGGCCAGGGATTCCGTGCCGGTCTGGAGCTGGAAGGGAAAAAGTAAGCCGCGGCGTGTTTGTGGTTGCTGCGGAGGATGCTCCAGTGCTATGCTGTAGCGGCGCCCGGCTCCGAGGAACTTCTTCGCCGTCATACGGCGTGATAATGTAGCTGCTCTGGGAGGATTGTATGCTGCCGGCAAAAGCTTTCCGCGTCCCCGGAATGCTGATTACCGGTTCCGGCGCCGCGGAGCAGGTCGGTGCGGAAATCAGGAAACTGAACGTCGGCCGCGGCCTGGTGGTGACTGACCGGGTACTGGTCAAGCTGGGGGCTCTGGATGGTGTCCGGAGATCGCTCTGGCAGAGTAACCTTGCTTGCGAGATTTTCGATGCCGTCTTCACCGAGCCGACCGTGGACTTTGTCCGTGAGGGACTGGAGGCCTACCGCGAAAACGGCTGTGATTTCCTGCTCGCTTTTGGCGGCGGCAGCGCCATCGATACCGCCAAAGCGATTTCGGTAATGGCGGCCAATCCGGGCACCATCGCCGATTACAAAGGGCTCGGCAAAATCCCGGAAAAAGGCGCTCCCCTCATCGCCGTGCCCACCACCGCCGGTACCGGTAGCGAGGTTACCCCGTTTACCATTATTACTGATACCGCCACGGACGTTAAGATGCTTATCGGCAGCCCTTTCCTGATGCCGGATGTGGCCATCGTCGATCCTCTTTTGACGCTGTCTATGCCGCGCGGCCTGACCGCCACCACCGGCATTGACGCGCTGACTCACGCTATTGAGGCCTACGTCTCGGTCAAAGCTCAGCCGCTGACTGATATCTTCGCCCTTTCCGCCATCGAGCTTCTCTCCGGGAACCTGAGACAGGCATGGACGGACGGCAGTGACGTTGCCGCCCGGGAAAAGACCATGCTCGGCGCCCTCCAGGCCGGTATCGCTTTCGGCAACTCCTCGGTGGCGCTGGTACACGGTATGGCGCGGCCTATCGGGGCCTACTTCCACGTGGCTCACGGGGCGTCCAACGCCGCCCTTTTGCCCGAGGTTATGGCCTTCAGCCTCTCCGGTAATCCGGCCCGCTATGCCCGCATCGCTGCCGCGATGGGTGAAGATACCAGGAGCCTGAATGAGATTGACGCTGCCGGTCTCGCCGTTACCGCCGTCAAACGCTTGATTCATGATATTGAAGTCCCTTCCTTGCCCGCCCTGGGGGTGGATAAAGCTCGTCTCGACGAGCTGGCTCCGGTGATGGCCGATGACGCCATCGCCAGCGGCAGCCCGGGGAACAACCCCCGCCCGGCCACTCGGGAAGAGATAGCGGCCATCTACCGGGCGGCTTATGACCGGTAAACTGGTAATGGCATTGCGGCTGCTGTAATATAGGGCAGTGAAAAGATCTGTTTGGCGCTTGACCGGAAGTAAACAAAAGGAGGAAAACAAACAATGTCTCTGGGGTCTGGGGAATACACTTATGAACTGGTGGACGGGTGGGCAAAATATCCGGCGGACTGGACGCTATGGGATGCCACCGGGCTGGCCATCGATGCTCAGGACCGGGTCTACGTCCTGAACCGGGGCACGCATCCGGTCCTTGTTTTTGACCGGGAAGGGAATCTGATAACTCACTGGGGTGACGGACTGTTCCAGCGGGCCCACGGCGCCGGAGTCGGTCCTGACGGCTCTATCTACTGCACTGATGACGAGTTGCACGTGGTGTACAAGTTTACCCCGGAAGGGGAGCTGCTACAGACCATCGGCACTAAAGGACAGGCCTCTGACACCGGTTACATCCCGGAGTGGCACGACTTTTTCTGGAGTCTGACCACCATCGCCCGCGGCGGTCCGCCCTTTAACCGTCCCACCGGCGTGGCGGTTACCCCGGAAGGCACAATCTACGTGGCTGACGGCTACGGCAACGCCCGGGTACACAAGTTCAACCCGGACGGCAGCCTGCTCTTCTCCTGGGGAGAGCCGGGGTATCTGCCCGGCCAGTTCCGCCTTCCCCACTTTATCTGTGTGGACAGGCAGGAAAGGGTCTGGATTCCGGACCGGGAGAACAGCCGTATCCAGATTTTTGACTCGCGTGGAGAGTTTCTGGACCAGTGGGAAGATTTTATCCGCCCCACGGACGCCCAGATGGACAAAGACGGCACCGTTTACGTCACCGAGCTCTGTCAGCGCGTGAGCATCCTGAGTAACGATGGCAAAGTGCTGACCCGCTTCGGTAACGAAGGAGGTAAAGACCCGAACAAAGCCCTCTTTCTGGCTCCGCACACCGTGGCTATCGATTCGCACGGCGATATCTACGTCGGCGAGGTCTCCGGTACCGGCAAGAAAATTGATAAAGGCCCCCGGGTAATCCAGAAATTCGCCCGGAAGAGATAAATACGGTTCTTATCGAACCGAAAAGTTGAACGAGAAATGGAGAAACGGTATGGCAACCAACGCAACCCTGAACCTGAAAAAAAGGCTGGCGGCCGGAGAGAAGGTCTTCGGGCAGCTTATCGGTCCCGGCAACGACCCGGTGAAAACGGTCCGGGCCTTGAAAGAGCTGGGTGACGACTTCCTGATGATGGAGACGGAGCACAGCCTGATGCATAAGGAGACCGTCTACGCTTTTATCCGCGCTTCCCGGGAGATGGATATGCCCATTATGATGCGCACCGAAGACAAGGACTCCTTCTTCCGCTGCTACCTCGATGCCGGAATGAACGGGCTGATGCTGCCATTGGTCGATACCGTGGAGGAAGCGGTACGCATCATAAACAAGGCTTATTTCCCCCCCGTCGGACACCGCGGCTGCGCCATCGGGATGAATCCTATGCTCGTAGATTCCCAGGACCTGTCCAAAGTGCCTTACCTGGCTTTGACGGAATATATCAATAACAATATGGCCGTCTTTCCGCAGACGGAAAGCCTGCAGAACATCGGTAACCTGCACCGCATTCTGGAGCTGGACGGCATCACCGGCACTATCGTCGGGCCCTATGACCTGGCGCTGAACATCGGCGGCATTGACCCCGCAGCCCTGGCTTCGGAGGTGGTGGATACCCCTGCGGTAAATGCCCGTCTTCAGGAAGTGGTCGATATCTGCCGGAAGGCAGGTAAGGTGGCCGGCATCGGTGGTTTCGCCCCCAAACGGCTGGCTTACTGGGCGCAGCAGGGCTACCAGTTGCTCCTGGTGGGCTACATCGTGGACGGTAACCTGGAAAAACTGCGCCCCGCCATTGAAGAAGCGCGGGCGCTGATAGGCTGACGCAATTCACCGCGCCGGAAAAGAAAACTGCTCCCGCCTGCCGGGCGGATAAGGAGGCAGCTCATGGTAGAAGCGTTGCACAGCTGTGACGAGTACTGCGTGGAACACCACGAGAAAGTGGATGAATCGCCGGCGGGCCGGCTGTTGCGCGGTTCGATCGATTCCCACCTCCACTTTTCTCCGGACTCAATGCCCCGCCGCTATAACGCGCTCGAATCGGTGCTGAAAGCGCAGGAAGCCGGGATGCGTGGCATCGTCATCAAGAACCATACTTACCCCACCGCTCCTCTTGCCCGCCTGGTGGGGGACTTGGTGCCGGATATGGCGGTGGCCGGCGGGGTCTGCCTGGAGTACGAGGCGGGCGGTATTAACCCCCACGCCGTGGAGATATCGGCCAGTCTCGGTGGCCGGATTGTCTGGATGCCCGTCTTCTGTTCGGCAAACTCTAAGGGGCTGGTCGCCAGCCGGCTCGGACTGGATATCCCGGGTGACGGCCTTTCCATTCTGGACGCTGACGGCAGGCTGGTCCCGGAAATCGACGATATTTTGAAAACTATCCGTGAATATGACCTCACGCTGGCCACCGGGCACATCTCGGCCCCGGAGATACTGGCGCTGGTGGACCGCGCCAAACTGGCCGGGGTGAACCGGATTGTGGTCACCCATGCTATGTCTGACTTTCTTTCCGAGTCCATTCTCACTCCGGAGGAGAGGCAGACGCTGGCCGGGGAAGGCGTTTTCATCGAACACTGTGCCTGGCAGGTATTGCCTACCGGCGGTTGCACCGACCCTGCAATCGTGGCCGAATCCATCAGGCGGGAAGGGGCGCGCAACTGCGTGATGAGCACCGATTCGGGCGGTGTCGCCCACCCGGTGATGAGTGAGGCGCTGCGGATGTTCATCGCTGCTATGCTGAAAAACGGCATCACCGAAGAGGACATTAACTATATGGTGAGAATCAATCCGGCCCGGATAATGGGACTGCCGGTTGAAGAGTAAGCCGGGCGTGCGTTCCCCTGCCGGGGACGCGGCGCCATGAAGGAGGTGAAGATGAATCTTTTTGACCTTTCCGGGAAAACCGCCATCGTTACCGGCGGCAGCCTGGGAATCGGCTTCGGCATCGCGCGGGGGCTCGCTTCTGCCGGCGCCAGCGTCGTCATCGCCAGCCGGCGGGAAAACCTGGCGCGCGCCGCCGCTGAATCTCTGGGTAAAGACGGCTTCAATGCGGTATCGGTTCCCACCGATGTAAGCCGCACCGATTCTATCGACGCTCTGGTTAAACGCGCCGTGGCGGACTTCGGCAGAATTGATATCCTGGTCAATAACGCCGGATTTGTTATCCGGAAACCGGCGGAGGAGTTTACGGAAGAGGAATGGGACCGGCTTATGGCCACCAACCTGCGCGGCCTTTTCTTCTGCGCGCAGCGGGTGGGGAGGCAGATGATAGCGCAGAAAAAGGGGAAAATCATCAATATTTCCTCCGTCGTCTCCCAGATTGCCCAGTCCAACCGGGCGGTCTACGCCGTTTCCAAGGCGGGGATTGCTCACCTGACACGGGCGCTGGCCCTGGAATGGGCGCCGCACCATATCAACGTTAACGCCATCGGGCCCGGAGTAACCGTCACCGATATCAATAAAGAGCATTTCGCTGCTCACCCGGAAGAACTGCGGAAGTTTGTCGATAGTATTCCCCTGGGGCGGGAAGCTTACCCGGATGATTACGCCGGAGCAGCCGTGTTCCTGGCCTCGGACGCCTCCAACTACGTTACCGGCCAGGTACTGATTGTTGACGGCGGCATGGTCCTTCCCTGACGCCGGAGTGGAGCTTATATGGCTGACATAAAATTTTGTCTTTTCGCTTCCACGCCGGATATGCTCCAGCATGACTTCATCGTCCGGGTGCTCACCGGCACCCCGGAAGAGCTGGGGCGAACGGCTATCGCCTGGGGATATGACGGCATTGAGTTTATGCCGGACCCTCATCGTATTCCTGACCCGGAGCTTTTCGCCGCTTCTTTGGGGCGCACCGGGGCGGTTATGCCCGTGGTCAACAGCGGGCGTATCGCCGCCCAGGGGCTGGCCCTCTTCCACGAGGACTCCGGTATCCGGCAGAAAGCTTTACAGGGCTTCCGGAATATCCTCGAATTCGCCGGTCACTTCGGTGCCTCCGTTGGCCTGGGAGCGGCGCGGGGAAAGGGCATACCCGGGATGAGCAAAGCGGAATTCGAGCAGACGGCTGCGGAAACGTTCCGGGGACTGGCCGCTTACGCGGAAAAGGCCGGCGCCTTTATCGTTTTGGAATCGGCGGAGGCCGAGTTTACCGGTCTCTGCAATACCAACGCGGAGACGATGGCGATGGTGGAGCGGGTGGGCAGCCCTAACTTCGGCATCATGCTGGACACGCACCAGCTCTGGGCGGCGGAGCCCTCCATAGAAGAAGGCATCCGGGCGGCCCGCGGACAGGCGCGGCACATCCATCTTTATGACCCCAGCCGCCTGCCCCCCGGCGTCAGCCCGGAAAAAGAAGCGCTGAACTGGCCGGATATCGCCCGGCTGCTGCGGGAAGAAAGCTTTTCCGGCTCGGCCTCGGTGGTCATCGCCCCGGAAGGCGACCCGGAGCCGGTAGCGCGCCGTTCCATCTCCTATCTCCGTGAGATTTTCAATGAGTAAAACTTGCTTGTTCTTACCGCCCGGGACGGACCGAAGCCGGCGCCTGGCCGGAAAAATAACGTAGAATGCTTTTGGAGGTATACCGCGGTGAATGTCTTTGACGCTATGATTGAGGTGCTGAAACGTGAAGGAGTTGAGTTTCTGAGCTGCTATCCCACCACCAATATCATCGAATCGGCGGCGGCAGCGTCCCTGCGCCCCATAATCTGCCGCCAGGAGAGGGTAGGGGTGGGCATTGCGGACGGCTTCAGCCGGGTGACCAACGGCCGCCGGCTTGGCGTCTTCGCCATGCAGTTCGGTCCGGGGGCGGAAAACGCCTTCTCCGGGGTGGCCACCGCTTATTCTGACTGTGTTCCCATCCTTTTACTCCCCTGGGGGCATGACACTTACCGGGCTGGAATACCGCCTTATTTCAGTTCCGTGACCGGCTACGCTCCGGTGACCAAACACGTGGAGCAGATTAACGCCCCGGAACGCGTTGCTGATATTATGCGGCGGGCTTTCTCTCTCCTGCGTATGGGGCGTCTCGGGCCGGTGATGCTGGAAACACCGCGGGATATCTCCGCCCGGACCGTGGAGAAGCTGGACTATACGCCGGTGAAGACCACCCGCGCCGCCGCTGACTCTCGTGCCGTGGATGAGGCCGTCCGCATCCTCTTGGAGGCGCGGCGTCCGGTTATCCATGCCGGACAGGGTGTCCTCTATGCCGGGGCCTGGGAGGAGCTCCGGGAATTCGCCGAACTTGTCCAGGTGCCGGTGGTGACCACCCTGCTGGGAAAAAGCGTTTTCCCGGAAAACCACCCCCTGTCGCTCGGGGTGGGCTACCGCGCTATGACCGGCCCCTCCTATCACTTCCTGAAAGAGGCTGACGTGGTTTTCGGCATCGGTTGCAGTTTCTCCCGGCACCACCAGTCGGCGCTCATCCCTTCCGGCAAGACCATGATTCACGCCACCAACTGCGCCGCCGATATCAACCGGGAGTACTATGCAGACTACCCCGTTATCGGTGACGCCAAGCTGGTATTGCGCCAGTTTATCGAGGCGGCCCGGGAACGCCTCGGCAAGCAGGGACGCCGCGGCGGGGACGAAGTGGCCGCTGAAATCAAGGCCGTCTACGATAAATGGCGGGCCGAGTGGGCATCCAGGCTCTCTTCGGACGAGGTGCCCATAAACCCGTATCGCATTATCCGGGACCTGATGCAGACCATTGACCCGGCGGACGCCATCGTTACCCATGATTCCGGCAGCCCCCGTGACCAGCTGGCCCCCTTTTACCGGGCCACTACCCCGCGCGGTTATCTCGGCTGGGGCAAGTCCCACGGTCTGGGTACCGGACTGGGCCTTATCATCGGTGCCAAACTGGCCAGCCCGGGAAAAATCGCCATCAATATTATGGGGGACGCTGCCTTCGGTATGGTTGGACTCGACTTCGAGACGGCAGTGCGCAATAAGATACCCATCATCACCATGGTGTTCAATAACTTCGGTCTGGCGGTGAATACCGAAGGTATGCCCGTCTCTCACCAGCGTTACCGCGCCCGGGACACCATCGGCAACTACGCGGAGATGGGACGCGCCATGGGCGGTTACGCCGAGCGCGTGGAAAACCCGGCCGAGATTGTTCCCGCCATCCAGCGCGCCGTTAAGGCAAACCGGGAAGAAGAGCGGCCCGCCCTGCTGGAGTTTATCACCAAACAGGAGATAGCTTATTCCCTGATACAGGCCCTCTAGCCGCCATCGCGCTTGCCTCCTCCGGCCGGCGCGGAGTAAAATGGTGTGTCCACCCGGATTGCTATTTGAGGAGTAAGGTAGCGCGCTATGAAAAAACGGGTTTTCTCCGGTATTCAGCCCACCGGTGATATCCATATCGGTAATTACCTGGGAGCCATCCGTAACTGGGTGGCTTCCCAGGAGGAGTTCGATAACATTTTCTGCGTTGTTGACCTTCACGCCATCACCGTTTACCAGGACCCGCAGGCGCTCAGGAACCGCATAAGGGAGCTGGCCGGCCTGCTCTTTGCCTCCGGCATTGACCCCGCCCGGTCGGCCGTCTTTGTCCAGTCTCACCTCCCCGCCCACGCCGAACTCACCTGGATACTGAACTGTTTTACCCCTATGGGCTGGATGCGCCGTATGACCCAGTTCAAGGAAAAGTCCCGGCAGCACAAGGAAGAGGTCAGTGTCGGCCTCTTCGATTACCCGGTGCTGATGGCGGCGGACATTCTGCTCTATGACACTGATGCCGTCCCGGTGGGGGAAGACCAGAAACAGCACGTTGAGCTGGCGCGGAACATCGCCCAGCGCTTTAACTCCATCTTCGGGCAGACCCTCAAAGTGCCGGAGGTAATCATCCCGCAGGTGGGCGCCCGCATAATGGGGCTGGATGACCCCACCCAGAAAATGAGCAAGAGTAATGCCGGTACCGGACGTATCATCTATCTGCTCGATTCGCCGGACGATATCCGGGACAAGATAAAGAAAGCCACCACTGATTCTCTCCGGGAAATCCGCTTTGACCGGAACCGTCCCGGCATCTACAACCTGCTGGTCATCTACGAGCTTTTCACCGGCCTCGGCCGGGCCGAAATTGAGACCCGCTGGGAAGGCAAAGGCTATGGCGATTTCAAACGCGAGCTGGGCGAGGTAGTGGTCGAGGGACTGCGACCGCTGCAGGCCCGCTACCGCGAACTGACCGCGGATACGTCCTATATCGATTCGCTGCTGGCGGAAGGAACGGACAGGGTCCGCCCCTTTGCTGAAAAGACCCTGGCCGCGGTTAAAGAAAAAGTCGGCCTCGGATAGACTTTAGTCCAGTCAGGCGATGGTGACCGGCGCCACCCCGGATGCAATCAGGACCGGGCCGACACCAGGATAAGCCCCGGGGCAAGCAGAGTCATAACCGGGTAGTATAGGGTGGCTGGCGGAGGATTTCAAGCCGGGCATATATCCGCGGCTGCACGCCGGTTGTTAAGCGTGCTTTCAGGCCCGGAAAAAACTCCGGCTAGCCCTTGATTACCCCTATCGGCCTCGTCCGGGCCACTTTTCTGGAAATGCCGGCGCCCTGGGCCACCTCCACCACGCTTGAGACGTCCTTATAGGCTTCAGAGGCCTCTTCGGCGAGACCGGCAAGACTTCCCGCCTGTACGGTTATCCCCCGGCCCTGTAATGACTCCAGGACGTCTCGTCCCCTGAGTTGCCGCTTGGCGGCCGCCCGGCTCTGCAATCTGCCCGCTCCGTGGCAGGTAGACCCGAAAGTCTCTTTCATCGCCCGCTCCGTGCCGGCCAGCACGTAAGAGACCCGCCCCATATCCCCCGGGATGAGCACCGGCTGACCCGTCCCGGAGTACCTCTCCGGGATATCCGGGTGCCCCGGAGGAAAAGCGCGGGTGGCTCCCTTGCGGTGAACGCAGAGTCTCTCCTCTTTCCCGTTCCTCCGGTGCCGCTCTATCTTGGCGATGTTGTGGGTAACGTCGTAGACGAGCTCCAGCCCGGCGTCCGCCTGGCTCTTTCCCAGGGTCTGGCAGAACGATTCTCTCACCCAGTGGGTGATGCACTGGCGGTTGGCCCAGGCGTAGTTGGCGGCGCACCTCATCGCCGCCAGGTAAGACTGCCCCTCCGGCGATTTTACCGGGCTGCAGGCCAGCTGCCGGTCGGGCAGATGTATCCCGTATTTGGACATTGCCCGCATCATTACCTTGACATAATCATCGGCTATCTGGTGTCCCAGCCCCCGGGAACCGCAGTGAATCAGCAGCATTACCTGGTCCGGCTGGTTTATACCCATCTGGCCGGCTAACTCCGGCTCGTATATCTCGTCTACCAGCGCCACTTCCAGGAAATGGTTCCCTGAACCAAGCGTGCCCAGCTGCGGCGCGCCGCGCTCCCTGGCGCGGGTGTTGACTGTTTCCGGGTCTGCGCCTTTCATCTCCCCGTTTTCTTCGGTCGTCTCCAGGTCCTCCGGCCGGCCGTATCCCCGCTCCACCGCCCAGCGGGAGCCTTTCACCAGCACCTCTTTAATCTCACTGCCGCGCAGTTTTACCTTCCCCTTTGAGCCCACCCCGGAAGGCACGTTGCGGTAAAGCGCTTCCACCAGCTCCGTTACCTTCGGGCATACTTCCTCTGCGGTCAGGTTGGTACGCAGGATGCGCACCCCGCAGTTGATATCAAACCCCACCCCTCCCGGTGAGACCACGCCGTCATCCATCCCCATTGCCGCCACGCCGCCGATGGGAAAACCGTAGCCCCAGTGGATATCCGGCATCGCCAGAGAAAAGTCCACTATTCCCGGCAGCATGGCCACATTGGCCACCTGGTCCATCACCTCTTCCCGGCGGATGTGGCTTACCATCGCTTCATCGGCATAGATTATCCCCGGTACCCGCATCCCTTTTTTGTATTCCGGCGGTAGCCGCCAGCGATAGTCGTCTATCCGCTCCAGTATCCTGTCCTGCTCTCCCATACTCTTGCCTCCTAGATGTCAAAGATGACCCGCACCCGGTTTTTCTCCGCGTCCACCTTGAGCCGGTGGAAGGTGGCTGACTTTATCCCCAGCTTCAGCCGGTGGCGGGAAGAAGCGTACTTTTCCCCGTAACAGATTGCCTTCAGGCGGGTATTGGACAGCTCCTTCACTTCGAACCTCTTCAGCAGAAGCGTCTCCACATCGAAAAAATAAAGAAGCTGGTTCAGCCACTCAAAGAGCAGCATCTCCGGGTCGTCCTCGGTGATTTCCAGTTCGCGGGATTCCGCTTCCCGCACCGGGCGCAGGTCGGCGATTATGGAGAACATCCCGTAGGCAGCGTTGGCGTAAGCCTCGGCCAGGGAATGCCCGTAGGCAACCAGCCCGGTATCCGCCGTGTGTTCTATTAACCGGAACCTTCCCATATCTCTCTTTCCCTTCACTTCAATTATAAAAGGTTCCCCGCGGATAATAAACCGGGTTCGTCTACCGGCGGGAACAGTCCGGCACCGGCCGTCGTTGCCAAAAGGTCTCCGGCAAAGTATAATGTAAGGAAAACCCGGGGAATTTTTCTAAAGTGCGTAATCAGGCGCGCTCCGGTAGATAGCCAGCGGCCTTTTCTTTATTGTCCGGCCCGGAGCATCCGCACTCACGGTGAAAGTAAAAAAGGAGTGGTTTTGGTTTTACATAACTATGATGTTAAAGACCTTGCACTGGCCGGAACTGGCCGGCAGCGCATTGACTGGGCCTACCGGGAAATGCCGGTGGTCAGACTTATCCGGGAACGCTTCGCCGCGGAGAAGCCGCTGCGCGGCGCCCGGATTTCCGCCTGTCTCCACGTCACCACCGAGACGGCGAACCTGGCGCTGACCCTGAAAGAGGGAGGCGCCGATGTCGTTCTCTGTGCTTCTAACCCGCTCAGCACCCAGGATGACGTGGCCGCGGCGCTGGTGGAAGCCGGTATCCCCACCAATGCCATCAAAGGTGAAGACGAGGACACCTATTACCGGCATATTAATACTGCGCTTGACCACTCGCCGCAGCTGACCGTGGATGACGGCGCTGACCTGGTGACCAGCCTGCACACCAAACGCAGTGACCTTATCGCCGGCGTTATCGGCGGCACTGAAGAGACCACTACCGGAGTCATCCGCCTGCGCAGCCTGGAAAAGGCGGGTAAACTGCGGTATCCGCTGATTGCGGTCAACGATGCTCAGACCAAATACCTCTTTGATAACCGTTACGGCACCGGCCAGAGCACCATTGACGGTATTACCCGCGCCACCAACGTCCTGTGGGCGGGAAAAAAGGTGGTGGTCTGCGGTTACGGCTGGTGCGGACACGGCGTCGCCCTGCGCGCCCGGGGACTGGGCGCCCAGGTGATTGTCGTTGAGGTGGAGCCGGTGCGTGCCCTGGAAGCGGTGATGGACGGCTATCTGGTGATGCCGCTAATGGAGGCCGCCCGGGTAGGGGATATCTTTATCACCACCACCGGAAACAAGCATGTTATCGATGAAACCCACTTCCGCTCAATGAAAGATGGTGCCATCGTCGCCAACAGCGGCCATTTCAATGTTGAAATCAATATCCCCGCCCTGAAAGCCCTGTCCCGCGGTCAGCGGCGGATAAGAGGCTTTGTGGATGAATATTCTCTGGGCGGTGACCGCCACGTATTTCTCCTCGGGGAAGGCAGGCTCATTAACCTGGCGGCGGCGGAAGGACATCCGGCCAGCGTGATGGATATGAGCTTTGCCAATCAGGCCCTTTGCCTGGAATATATGTTCCGGAACCGGGGCAAACTGGAAATCAGGGTGTACCCGGTGCCGGAAGACATTGATAAACAGGTGGCGCGTCTGAAGCTCGGCGCCATGGGTGTCGAGATTGACCGCCTGACCCCGGAGCAGGAAAAGTACCTGAACAGCTGGGAAGAAGGGACTTAATCGGAACAACGGAGGAAGAAGATGCCCAATAGCTTTGCCAGTTCACCCAATTATATGCTCACCTCGGAATCGGTGACGGAAGGCCATCCGGATAAGCTCTGTGACCAGATATCGGATGCCATCCTGGACGATATCATGTCCAAAGACCCGTACGGCCGGGTTGCCTGTGAGACGGCGGCCACCACTGGCCTGGTGATTGTATTGGGAGAAATTACCACCGGCTGCTACGTTGACGTACCTAACCTGGTGCGCCGGGTGGTTCATGATATCGGCTATAATAACCCGCGGTACGGCTTTGACTCCGAGTCCTGCGGTGTCATGGTCTCCATCAATGAGCAATCGAAAGATATCGATATGGGAGTCAGCAAGTCGCGGGAAGTCAGGGAAGGAGCCGCCGGGAATGACCTGGATAAGGTGGGGGCCGGCGACCAGGGCATGATGGTGGGCTTTGCCTGCAACGAGACGCCGGAATTGATGCCCCTGCCCATCTCCTTATCCCATAAACTTTGCCGGCGGCTGGCCCGGGTCCGGAAAGAAGGCCTTTTACCCTACCTCCGTCCGGACGGCAAATCCCAGGTAACCGTGGAATATACCAGAGGCCGGGCAAAGCGGATTAACAGTGTGGTCATCGCTGCTCAGCATGATGACGAGGCTTCCAGCGAGAAGGTAACCCGGGATGTAATCGAGAAAGTCGTCAAGGCGGTAGTTCCTCCGGAACTGGTGGATGCTGACACCAGATATTACGTGAACGCTACCGGCCGTTTCGTTATCGGCGGGCCGGTTTCTGATACCGGCTTTACCGGACGGAAGATTCTGGTGGATACTTACGGAGGCATCGCCCGGCACGGCGGCGGTGCTTTCTCCGGCAAAGACCCCACCAAGGTCGACCGCACCGCCGCCTATATGGCACGCTACATCGCCAAAAATGTGGTCGCCGCCGGGCTGGCGGAGCGCTTGGAGATACAGGTCTCCTACGTTATCGGGGTGGCTCATCCCCTCTCTGTTTCCATCGAGACTTTCGGCACCGCCGTCGTGGAAAACCAGGTCATTAAAGACCTGATTGGCAAACACTTTGACCTCCGGCCCGGGGCGATTATCCGGGACTTTGACCTCCGCCGGCCCATCTACCGCCAGACGGCCGCTTACGGGCACTTTGGCCGGGATGACCTTGACCTCCCCTGGGAAAAAACGGACAAGGCGGGAGTCCTGCGCAAGGAAGCGCTGGGTAAATAAACTTTCTTTGCCTTTTTCTCCCCACCTGCGCTGTTTCTAAATCCAGAAACATGAAGGGTCCGGCAAGGGTGCCTTTCAGGGAAAGGGGTAAGACGGATGAATAACCCCATCAAGTTCGGTACTGACGGTTGGAGGGCGGTCATCGCCCGGGACTTCACCTTTGATAACGTGGCTGCCTGCGCCCAGGGCGTTGCCAGTTATCTTCTCCACTCCGGTTACTCCAGCCGCGGTCTGGTCGTCGGCTATGACACCCGCTTCGCCTCGGAAGATTTTGCCGCCACCGTGGCGGAAGTCGTTTCCGGTAACGGCATCAAGGTGTACCTCTGCCCTCGCGCCACACCCACCCCGGTCATCAGCTTCGGCGTCCTGGCGGAAAAAGCCGGTGGCGCCGTGGTTATCACCGCCAGCCACAACCCGGCCATCTGGAATGGCTTTAAGTACAAGGACGAATACGGCTCCAGCGCCCCGGAAGAGATAACCGCTCAGATAGAGGAGTTCATCAGCCAGGCCGTGAAGGACCGGTCTATCTCCCGGCTGTCCCTGGCTGAGGCCGTGTCCCGGGGACTGGTGGAATACCTGTCTCTTATCCCGGTCTACGTAAAGCAGGTAGAACGGATTATTGACCTTCCCGGCCTGCAGGCCGCCGGCTTCAAAGTGGTGGTGGACTCAATGTATGGCGCCGGGGCCGGCTATCTGCAGACCATTCTCGGCGGCGGCGCCACCGAGATAGTCGAGATAAACGCGGAGCGCAACCCCCTTTTCCCCGGCATCCAGCCGGAACCCATCGCGGCTAACCTGGCAAAGCTTGCCGGGACAGTGAAACGGCAGGGAGCGCACGTCGGCCTGGCCACGGACGGTGACGCTGACCGTATGGGCGTTATCGATGAGGACGGTAACTTCCTGACTCAGCTGCAGGTATTCGCCCTCCTTGCGCTTTACCAGCTGGAAGTACGCGGCGAACGCGGCCCGCTGGTAAAAACCATCACCAGCACCAGCATGCTGGACCGGCTCGGGGAGATATACGGGGTGCCCGTGTTTGAAACTTCGGTCGGCTTCAAACACGTGGCGCCGGTTATGCGGGCGGAGGACGCGCTCATCGGCGGCGAGGAAAGCGGGGGTTATGGTTTCCGCGGTCACGTTACCGAGCGTGATGGCGTTCTCGCCTGCCTCTATTTCCTTGACCTCATGGCGAAGACCGGCAAAACCCCTTCCGGGCTTATCGATTATCTTTACGGAAAGGTCGGCCCCCACCATTACCAGCGGGTGGACACCCATTTTCCGCCTGAAGACCGCCAGGCGATCATCACCCGCCTCAAGAAGAGCCGTCCGCAGACCCTGGGCGGGGTCGAGGTGGCCAGAATCGAGACCGCGGACGGGCTGCGCTTTACCCTGACTGACGGCACCTGGCTGCTGATTCGCTTTTCCGGCACGGAGCCGGTGCTCCGCATCTACTCGGAAAGCGATTCTCCGGAACGGGCCGCCCGGATGCTTGAACATGGCAAAGAGCTGGCCGGAATCAAGTAACCGGGCCCGGTTATTTCACTCTTCGCCAAACAAAAAGAGAGGGGCTCTTCACCCCTCTCCGTAAGTCCGTACTTTGCCGGGGACCTGCCGCCGGCAGGCCACCCGCCTCCCCGTGCGTTATCGCTTGGTGTACTGAGGCGCCTTCCGTGCCCGCTTCAGGCCCGGTTTCTTCCGCTCTTTCACTCGCGGGTCCCGGGTCAGCAGTCCGTTCTGCCGCAGCACCGGCTTCAGACTGTCGTTTGCTCTGACCAGCGCCCGGGATATGCCGTGGGAGATAGCGCCGCTCTGTCCGGTTACGCCGCCTCCTTCCACCTTGATAACTGCGTTAAACTTCCCCGCCGCCTCGCTGACCAGTAGCGGCTGCAGAATCGTCCGCTGGTGCTCCTGGCTGGGAAAACGCTCCTCATACGGAATACCGTTAACGATAATGGCGCCGTTACCGGCAGACAGTTTTACCTGCGCCACCGCGGACTTGCGCCGGCCTGTTCCGTGAAAATAAGTCTGCTTCTCCAATAAAATCCTCCCTCGGTTCTCCCCGTGTCTCTCTTTGCGCTAGGCGCTTCCCGTCTGGGCGGTATGAGGAGATCATCTCCGGCGTAGACCTTGAGCTTTTTGAACATGCTGTTGCCCAGGCGGGTATGCGGGAGCATGCCTTTTACCGCGTGCTCCAGCGCCCGCGTCGGGTGCTGCTCCATCATCTTTTCCAGGTTAACGCTTTTCAGGCCACCTGGATACCCGGTGTGCCGGTAGTATAATTTCTTTTTCGCCTTGTTGCCGGTAACCTGCACTTTTTCTGCGTTAATCACCACCACGTAGTCGCCCGTGTCCAGGTGAGGGCTGAAATACGGCTTGTGTTTTCCCATCAGCAGGCCGGCCACCTCCGTGGCCACTTTACCCAGAACCTTACCCGAGGCATCAATAACGTGCCACTTTCTTTCGATATCCGCCGGTTTGGTGCTATAGGTCTTCAATTGCGTATCTCCTCCCACGTATAGGGGTAATTTACCCTTATCAGGCTCAGCCCGCAAGCCGGGGCGGTGGGTCCCGCCAGTCCGGGCTTCTTCGCCTCTACTATACTACAAAAAGCTTCCACTGTCATCCTCCCCAGCCCCACTCTCAGCAGCGCGCCCACCGTGTTCCGTACCTGGTGCGGCAGGAAGGAGCTGGCCACGATGCGGAAAACCACCGTATCTCCGTCTCTGGTTATTCCGGCGTGATAAACGCGCCTCACCGTGCTCTTTCCTTTACCCTCAAGGCTGGTGGCAAAAGAAGCAAAATCATGCTTTCCCACCAATGCCCGGCAGGCCTCATTCATCGCTTTGATATCCAGCTTACCCCTCACCCGGTGGGTGAAGGCGTTCCTCAGCGGCGAACGTATCGGACTGTTCAGGATATAGTAGCGGTATTCCCGGCTCACCGCCTCCCGCCGGGTGTTAAAAGACGCCCTGACCCGGAACGCGTCTTTGACGGCTATGTCCCGCGGCAGGTAGTAATTCAGCCCCCGGACAAACGTTTCTGCCGCCAAAGCTGACTTGGTCCTGGCGCCGGCCACCTGTTCCCGGGCGTGGACGCCGGTATCGGTACGGCTGGCTGCCATCACCCGCAGCTTTTCCCCGGTTAGTTTGTGCAGCGCTTTCTCCACCTCTCCCTGGATGGTGGGCAGTTCTCTCTGTAACTGAAACCCGTGGTAACGCGTACCGTCATACTCCATAATCAGTATCATCCTGGTGTCCGGCGTCAGGCTGACCGCCTTCTCTGTCACCTCTCCCCCGGGCTATTCCACCAGTGCCAGCTGCACCATCGGCGCGCCGTCGCCCAGCCTCGGCCCCAGCTTGACAATGCGCGTGTAGCCGCCGGGTCGTTCGGCATACCTCTTGGCCAGGTCGGAAAACACTTTCTCGGCCACATCCCTGTCGGTAACTGTCGTCAGCGCCCGGCGGAAAGCGGGCAGTCCGCCCTCTTTTCCCAGGGTAATCACCTTCTCCGCCTGACCGCGCACTTCCTTTGCCTTGGCCTCGGTGGTCACGATTTTTTCATGGTTCAGCAGGTCGGTCACCAGATTGCGGTAAAGCGCTTTCCGGTGTCCCGTGGGCCTGCCCAGTTTTCTGCCGGCTACTTTATGTCTCATTTTACCTGCTCTTCAGATTAACTTTCGTTCTCGGTGGTCAGTTTTTCCTCTTCGGCGGTTTCCCCTTCCTCGGCGTCCGGTTCTCCTTCTTCTTTTAGCTCGCCCGCTGCCAGGGAAAGGCCTATATTCTGCAGTTTCTCTTCAATTTCATGGAAGGACTTCTGCCCGAAGTTCCGCAGTTTGAGCAGCTCATTCGGCTTCTTGCTGATGAGCTCGCCCACGGTGGTGATTCCGCTGCGCCTCAGGCAGTTCATGGTGCGTACGGACAGGTCCAGCTGCTCCACCGGCATATTGTATTTTTCATCCGGTATGGAGAGCCGGATAAGCTGCTCCTCCGCTTTCATCTGGGAAATCTTGACATACTCCACAAACGGAGCCAGCTGCTCTATCAGGATGCTTGCCCCCACGCTTATGGCGTCAACCGGTGACATCGTGCCGTCAGTCCACACCTCAAAGACCAGGCGCTCCCGGCTCGTTTCCCGGCCCACGTGCAGAGACTCCACGTCATAGTTGACTTTGCGTATCGGCGTGAAAATGGCATCCACCGGTATGGTATCTACCGGCATATTATCGTTGGACTCGGCCTGCCGGTACCCCTCACCCAGTTCCACGTCGAACTCCACATACAGGCTGGCATCCGGTGAATCAAGAGTAACCAGGCACTGTTCCGGGTTGGTTATCTCAAAGTCGGCCGATGGCTTGATGTCAGAGGCGCAGAATTTCCCCTCTCCTTTCACATCGAGTACCAGTTTACCGGGCTGGTTGGCCAGGGGTTTTATTCTCAGTGACTTGACATTGAGGAGAAACTCCATGACGTCTTCTTTGGCGTGGGGAATGACCGTAAACTCATGCCTGATTCCTTCAATCCTGACCTGGGTTACTGTGGCTCCGGGAAGGTAGCTGAGCAACACCCGCCGCATCGCGTTACCCAGGGTTACCCCAAATCCCTTTTCCAGCGGCTCAATCAGAAATCGTCCGAAGTTACCCTCGCTCTCTACGCAGTCGATTTTAGGGATTACCAGACGAGACAATAGCAACTACCTCCTGTTCCTTTATCGCGAATAATACTCAACTATGGTCTTGCTGTCGAAAGGCGCCTCGATTTCATCAGGGGTGGGCATGGACAGTATCTGACCACTCATATTGGCCTTGTCCAGACTCAGCCAGCTGAGTACCGTCTTGGCCTCAATCGCCTCGACAAGCGTTTTATAGTACTCCAGTCTGGCGCTTTCCTTGCGCCAGCTGACAGTATCGCCTTCTTTCACCAGACAGGAGGGGATGTTTGTTTTGCGTCCGTTAAGCAGGATGTGCCCGTGGCGCACCAGCTGCCGGGCCTGGGCGCGTGAATCGGCAAATCCCAGCCGGTATACTATGTTGTCCAGCCGTCTCTCCAGTAGCACCACCAGGTTCTCGCCGGTGATGCCGGCCTGCCTTTCCGCCTCGGCAAAGAATTTGCGGAACTGCCTTTCCAGTATCCCGTAGCTGCGCCGCGCTTTTTGTTTCTCCCTGAGCTGTAAGGCGCGGTCAGAAACCTTCCGCCGCCGCCGGCTTATCTGCTGCCCCGGTGGCTTGGGTCTTTTCTCCACGCCGCATTTGGGTGTGAAGCAACGGTCCCCTTTCAGGTAAAGCTTCTCGCCGCCGCGGCGGCATAATCGACAAACTGCTCCTCTGTATCTAGCCATATCCCCTCTCTTCTACACTCGTCTCTTCTTCCGCGGCCGGCAACCATTGTGCGGTATCGGCGTCACGTCCCGGATGCCGGTAATATACAGCCCGGAGCTCTGCAGAGAGCGGATGGTCGCCTCGCGCCCGCTGCCCGGCCCTTTGACGAAGACTTCTATCTGGCGCAGGCCGTGCGCCATCGCCCGGCGGGCGGTATCACGGGCTGCCATCTGGGCGGCGTACGGCGTCCCCTTGCGTGAGCCCTTGAAACCGGCGGTGCCGGAACTCCCCCAGGCAATGACGTTACCCTGCGGGTCTGTCAGCGTCACGATGGTATTGTTAAAAGTAGACTGGATGTAGGCCTTGCCTACGGGAATAGACTTGCGTTCCCGTCTCCTGGCCTTGGGCCGTCTTTTCTGTGGCATCCTGTTCTCCTTAGCTCCTTATTTCTTCATGCCGCGGCGCTGTCCTCTGCCCGCCACCGTCTTGCGGGTACCCCGCCGTGACCGGCCATTGGTCCGCGTGCGCTGCCCTTTGGAGGGTAGATTGTGCCGGTGCCGGCTGCCCCGGTAACTCCCTATCTCTATCAGCCGCTTCAGGTTTAAGTTGACTTCTCTCCGCAGGTCGCCTTCAACCCGGTACTGCTTATCGATGACCTCACGGAGGCGGGTAACCTCGTCCTCCGTCAGCTCATTGACTTTGGTCCCGGGATTGATTTCCGTTTGCGCCAGTATTTGCTGGCTCACCGCCGGGCCAATTCCGTATATGTACTGCAGTGAGACCCAGACCTGTTTATTCCGCGGTATATCTACACCGGCAATCCGTGCCATACTAATTCCCTCCTCGCAGGATTATCCTTGCCTCTGTTTGTGCTTGGGATTGGCGCAAATGACTCTGACCACCCCGTGCCTCTTCACTAATTTGCACTTGGCGCATCTAACTTTTACTGAAGCCCTAACTTTCATTATATAACATCCCCATACTGCATCTTCAAGCTATTTGAACCGGTAAGTAATTCGCCCGCGGCTCAGGTCATAAGGTGAAAGCTCAATCAATACCTTATCCCCGGGCAGAACACGGATATAATGCTTTCTTATCTTGCCGGAAATGTGTCCCAGCACCATATGCTCGTTCGGCAGCTCCACGCGAAACATGGCATTGGGCAGCGCCTCTACCACGGTTCCTTCCACCTCGATTGATTCTTTCTTAGGCATAACTTCCTCTGGTAAGGACCTCCGGTTCACCATCGGTTATGGCCACGGTGTGTTCAAAATGGGCGGAAAGACTGCCGTCTGCCGTCAGCACCGTCCAGCCGTCATCGCTGAGGCGGGTACGCCAGCCCCCCCGGTTCACCATCGGTTCTATCGCCAGTACCATCCCCTTTTTCAATACCGGCCCGGAATCAGCCAGACCGAAGTTCGGTATCTGGGGGTCTTCGTGCATGTCCCGGCCGATACCGTGTCCGGTGTACTCACGCACCACGGAATAACCTCTTGTTTCGGCATAGTCCTGGATGGCCGCTGAGACGTTCCCCAGCCTGGCCCCGTTCCTTGCCGCCTTAATCCCGGCGTCCAGGGCCCCGCTGGTGGCTGCCATCAGTTCCGCCGCCTCTGCGCTCACCTGCCCCACGCCCACGGTCATCGCCGCGTCTCCCTGCAGACCCCGGAAGATCGCCCCGAAGTCAACGGAGATGATGTCTCCTTCGTGCAGCACCCGCCTGCCCGGTATTCCGTGCACTATCTCTTCGTTTATCGCCACACAGACACTGGCCGGAAATCCCCGGTATCCCTTGAAAGAGGATTTGGCGTCCCGCTTTTTCAGTTCCCTTTCGGCGATCAAATCGAGCTCCCTAGTAGCCATTCCCGGCTTTATTCTCTCCTTCATTATTGCCAGTATCTCAGCGACAATCCTTCCGGCCTGCCGCATTAACGCTATCTCCTCATCGGTTTTAATGATGATGCTCATCCGGCAGCGTGCTCTCCCGCACCGAGCGCGGCCTTGATTCGGCCGGTAACTTCCGCCACGCTACCTTCCCCGTCAATCTCCACCAGCTTGCCTTCTTGCGCATAATAGTCTATCAAAGGCTCCGTTCGGGCAAAGTAGACCTCCAGCCGTTTTTTCACCGTTTCCGCGGTATCATCGGGGCGCTGATACAGTTCCCCGCCGCACCGCTCGCACTTCTCGCTGGCCACCGCCGCTGATTCTCCGGCGCGGTAAACCGCCTGGCAGCGGCGGCAGACCCACCGGTCGCTCAGTCTCCTCTGCAGCTCTTTCTCCGGCACCTTGATATATACCACTTTGTCTATGCTCTTTTTATCGTCCAGAGCCTCATCCAGCGCTTTTGCCTGCTCCAGGTTCCGCGGGAATCCGTCCAGGATGACCCCTGCCCTGTCTCCGGTGGTTTTCATCTTCTCCAGTACCATCTGTACGGTAATCCCGTCCGGGACCAACTGTCCCTTTTCCATATACGCTTCCGCCTGCATCCCCAGCTCTGTTCCCTGTTCCAGTGCCTGCCGGAACAGGTCGCCGGTAGCAATGTGCGCTAAATTTAGCTCCCGGGATGCCGCCGTGGCCTGGGTGCCTTTACCGGCTCCCGGGGCTCCCAGGAAGATAATATACAACTTTTTGTCCTCTGCTAAAATACTTTCCGGATACCTCTTGTTGCAGGAAAGGTCGCCGGATGCTTCTTACACCGTCCCGCCGACCGTTACTATTTTATGAAACCCTCGTAGCGCCTCATTACCAGCTGCGCCTCGAGCTGCTTCATCGTATCCAGGACCACCCCCACCATAATCAGCAGTCCCAGGCTGGAAAGCTGGATTACCTGGATGCCGGTTATCGTCCGCGCCAGAAAAGGCATCACCGCCACGGAAGCCAGAAAAAGCGCCCCTCCCCAGGTAATCCGGTTTATTACCCCGTTCAGGTAAGTAGCGGTATTCCTGCCCGGCCGGATGCCGGGGATAAAGCCGCCCTGCTTCTGCAGTGTATTCGGCAGGTCCTGTTGCTGGAAGACCACCATGGTGTAAAAGAAGGTAAACCCCACCGCCAGTAAAAAGTACAGTCCCCAGTAGAAAAGGCCCAGGGGCAGGGACGCGTTGGGATTGAACACCTCCATTATCGTGTTCGCAAAGTTGGGCTCCGCCGGATTGGCAAAATAGCTGGCCACTATGCCCGGAAAAATAACCAGTGACATGGCGAAAATAAGCGGTATCATGCCGGCGCTGTTTACCCGGAGCGGGATATGCGTGCTTCCGGATTGCCGGTACATGCGTCCGGAGCGGAAGACGCTCTTGGCATATTGCACCGGGATACGGCGGTGCGCCTCGGTAAAGATGACTATCACCCCTATAGTCAGGATAACGATGAGCACATAAATCACCAGCCCGGTGAAGTTTTCCTTGGCCAGAAAACCCTGGCCTATCATCGTCGGCAGACCGGCCACTATGCCGCCGAAGATGATTATCGATATCCCGTTGCCGATGCCGTATTCCGTAATCAGCTCTCCCATCCAGACCAGTACAATGGTGCCGGCCACCATTGATATCACCATCGCTGTCATTTGCAGGGTGCCCACATCGGCCACCACCTCCTGGCGCTGTAAAAAGACCAGCTGCCCGTAGCCGCTTATCGCCGCCAGCGGTACCACCAGCCAGTGGGTAATCAGGTTAATCCGGTTCCGGCCTGATTCTCCCTCACGGGAGAGGGCCTGCAGCCGGGGAATTACCGGTACCAGCAGCATCATGATGATGGAAGCCGTAATGTAAGGATAGACCCCCATCGCCGCCACGCTGAGCCGCCGCATCGCCCCGCCGCTGAAAAGGTCGAGCATCCCCAGCAGCGCGTTCTGCTGGAAGAGTGATTCCAGAGCGTTCAGATCCACGCCGGGCAGCGGCACATGGGCGATAAACCGGAAAATAACCAGAATGCCCCCCGTAATCAGGATTCTCCGCCTCAGGTCAGGCAGACTGAAGGCGTCGAGCATCGCCTGAAGTAATTTCGGCCTACTTTGTCTCGGCCGCATGCATTACCTCCTCCGCTTTGCCTCCGGCTGCCTCTATTTTGGCCCTGGCAGCGGCGGAGAACCTGGCTGCTTTCACCGTGACCGCGCGTTCGATTTCACCGTCGGCCAGCACTTTCACCGGCTGGCGCAAAGACTTCACCAGTCCGGCGGCCGCCATCTTTTCCGGTGTAACCTCCGTGCCGGCTTCGAATTGGTTGAGGCTGCCCACCTTGACCACGCTGTACTCCGTCCGGAAAATGTTGTTAAAACCACGCTTCCTGGGCAGCCGCTTGATTAACGGTAACTGCCCCCCTTCGAATCCCGGGCGCATCTTGTACCCCGCGCGGGACTTCTGCCCTTTCAGGCCCCGTCCGGAGTAGGTGCCGTGGCCGCTGCCGTTGCCGCGGCCGATTCGCTTCCGGTCCTGCCGCGCGCCGCGGGCCGGGGAGAGATTATCTTGCCTCACTGGTTTGCCTCCTCCACGGTAACGAGATGTCTTACTTTATTAATCATCCCGCGTACTGACATTGAATCCTTATGAATGACGCTCTGGTTCAAGCGGTGAAACCCCAGCGCGGCCAGCGTCTTTTTCTGGTCTTCTTTGTAACCGATGCCGCTTTTTATCCAGGTAACGCGTATTTTAGCCACTGCTCTCCGCCTCCTCCGGGCTGCCGGTTCCCTTGCGCCGCGCCACCACCTCTTTCGGGTCCCGCAGTTTGCTCAGCGCGAGTATCGTCGCTCTGGCGGTATTGATATGGTTGGCGCTGCCCATTGATTTGGTCAGAATGTCTTTGACCCCGCAGGTTTCGAGAACGGCGCGGACGCTGCCCCCGGCGATTACCCCCGTGCCCGGCGCTGCCGGTTTCAGCATCACCTTGGCCGCACCGAACTTGACCGTTATCTCGTGCGGGATGGTGGAGCCGGCCAGGGGAACCCTCATCAGGTTCTTCCTCGCCTCAACGCCGCCTTTGTTGATTGCCGCCGGCACCTCGTTGGCTTTGCCTACGCCCAGCCCCACGTGTCCGTTGCCGTCTCCGGTGGCCACCAGGGCGCTGAAGCGGAGGCGCTTGCCCCCCTTCATCACCTTGGCCACCCGGTTGATGTACATCAGGCGGTCGTTCAGTGCCAGGTCTGTTGTGTCTATCTTGCTTATCGCTCTCTTCATAAGTCCGGCTTTCTCTACTTAGAATTTTAGTCCGCCCTGCCGGGCTGATTCCGCCAGCGCCTTTACCCGTCCGTGGTACTTGTACCCGCCACGGTCGAAGGCCACCTCTTTTATTCCCAGGCTCAGGGCACGTTTCGCGATCATGTTACCCACCACCCCGGCTTTCCCGGACTTCGCTTGTCCGTTCAGCTCCGCCTTCGTTTCCGGGTCTATGGTTGAAGCCGATGCCAGCGTGTGCCCCCGCGTATCATCGATAACCTGCGCGTAAATATGGTTCGCGCTGCGGAACACGCACAGTCGCGGCCGTTCGTCGGTTCCCTTTAGCCGGGACCTGACCCGGGCGTGTCTTCGGTAGCGTGCCAGCCTCGTTCTGCTACTTTTCATGGTTACTTTCTACCTACCACCTTTCCCGCTTTGCCCGGCTTGAGACGGACCCGTTCCCCGGCGTACCGGATGCCCTTTCCCTTGTAGGCGTCCGGTTTTCTGATTTTCCGGATTCTCGCCGCCATCTCGCCGACTACTTCTTTATCGATGCCGGAAACTTTTATCCGGTTTCCTTCCATATCCAGGGAAAGACCCGGCATAGGCTCAACTATCACCGGATGAGAGTATCCCGCGCGGATGGTCAGGTTGTTTCCGGTTTTTTCCGCTCGGTAACCCACCCCCACTATCTCCAGGTACTTGTCAAAACCGCTGCTTACCCCGTGCACCATATTGGCCACCAGCGTCCGGGTCAGCCCATGCATGGCGCGGTGCTCCTTGTTATCACTCGGCCTGGTCACCCTCAACAGGTTATCTTCCTGGGTAACGGTTATCTCCGGGTTCAGCAGCCGGCTTAACTCGCCCTTGGGCCCCTTCACCGTAATCTCACCCCTGGTGATATTTACCGTCACTCCCTGCGGCACTTTTATCGGCAATCGTCCTATTCTTGACATTACTGACCACTCCAGGTTCGGTTTACCATACGTTGCACAAAAACTCCCCGCCGATTCCCATCTCCCAGGCCTGCTGCCCCGTTCTTACCCCCTTGGAGGTAGAAACTATCGCTATCCCCAGACCTCCGTAGATTCGCGGCACTTCTTTCTTCTGTACGTATACCCTCAGTCCCGGTTTGCTCACTCTCTCCATGCCGGAAATAACCGGTTGATTCTCATCGGTATACCTGAGATATAGCTTGATTTCCCGGTGCGGCTTGTTCCGCAGCACCTCATAATCTTTGATGAAATTTTCTTCCTTCAGAATACGGGCGATGGCCAGCTTCATACGGGAGGAAGGAACCTCCACGGTATCATGCCTCGCCATGATAGCATTGCGTATTCTGGTTAGCATGTCTGCAATCGGATCGGTAACTGTCATCTTAATTCCTTGGCCCCTTATTCTTTACCAGCTTGACTTTCTTACCCCCGGAAGCTGTCCGGCCAGCGCCAGCTTGCGGAAACAAATGCGGCACACGCCGAATTTACGCATATAGGCCCGCGGCCTTCCACAGGCCCGGCAGCGATTATGCCGCTGGACCCGGTACTTGGGCTGACGGTTGGCTTTAACAATCTTTGACGTTTTGGCCATGACTACTCCGTTTCCTCTCTCACAAAAGGCATCCCCAGCAGTTCCAGCAGGTGTTTGCCTTCTTCATCCGTTTCGGCAGTGGTGCTGATGGATACTTCCAGACCTCTTATCTTGTCCACCCGGTCATACTCAATCTCCGGGAAAAATATCTGCTCTTTCATCCCCAGCGTATAGTTGCCCCGCCCGTCAAAAGCCGTTGTCGGCACTCCCTGGAACTCGCGCACGCGGGGCAGCACCGCGCTGAACAGCTTGTCCAGAAACTGGAACATGCGCTCTCCCCGCAGCGTTACCTTCATCCCCACCGGCATACCCGCTCTCAGCCGGAAAGCGGCCACTGACTTCTTGGCCCGGGTGGTTACCGGGTGCTGGCCGGAAATCGCCGCCAGGTCGCTTTCGGCTGATTCCAGGGCTTTGGCGTTCTGAATCGCCTCACCCAGGCCTATGTTCAGCGCCACCTTTTCCAGGCGCGGCACCTGCATTACGTTATCATAACCGTGACGTTCCATTAACGCCGGGATAGCTTCTTTCCGGTACTTTTCTCTCAATCTCGCCATTTAGTCGATTACCTCTTTGCACGCGCGGCAGAACCGCACTTTCCGGCCGTTATCCAGGAAGGTGTGCCCGGTGCGCACCGGGTGGTTGCATTTGTCGCAAAAGAGCATCACGTTGGAAACGCTTATCGGCACTTCCAGGTCTATGATGCCTGCCTGCCTCACCTGTCCCCTCGCCCGGGAGTGCTTTTTGATAAAGTTAATCCCTTCTACCAGCACTTTCTTGTCCTTGGGATAGGCAAAGCGCACTTTACCTTTTTTCCCTTTATCTTTACCTGCGATAACCAGGACCGTATCGTTCTTTCTAATTTTCAACGTTTACTTTCCTCACAAAACTTCCGGAGCCAGGGAGATAATCTTGGTAAAATCTTTCTCCCTCAGTTCCCTGGCCACCGGGCCGAATATCCGGGTGCCCTTCGGGTTGTTCTTATCGGTAAGGATTACCGCCGCGTTTTCGTCAAACCGGATATAGGAGCCGTCCGGACGCCGGTAGGGATGACTGGTGCGGACGATAACCGCCCGGATAACCTCCCCCTTTTTTGTGGCTGACCCCGGGATGGCCCTTTTCACGGAGCCCACGATGATATCACCCACCCGCGCGTATTTTTTTCGCGTGCCTCCGAGCACGTTGATGCACATAATCACCCGGGCACCCGTGTTATCGGCTGTTTTCAGCCTGGAATTAGGTTGAATCATCTTTTCTCCATCCTGTACCTCAGGTTATTTCGGAAGGTTTCACCTCTGCGGCTTCGCCTTTGGTGATGATTTCGGCTACCCGCCATCGCTTGTGTCTGGACAGGGGGCGCGTTTCCATCAGTCTGACTACGTCTCCCGGCTGGCACTGGTTCTTCTCATCATGGGCTTTATACTTGACCGCTCGGTTGATGGTCTTGTTATAGAGCGTGTAATGCCGCGGGGTGTCTACCGCCACCACTACCGTCTTATCCATCTTGTTATTGATAACGCGACCGATTCTGCTTTTTCGCTTCTCTTTCATAAGCTTACCTTATCCCCAGCTCCTTCTCCCTGATTACCGTCTTCAGCCGGGCGATCTTCTTCTTCACCGCCGGGTATTCCCGGTGGTTCACCAGCTGTTTGGTGCTCAACCGGAAGCGCAGGTTGACCAGTTCCTGCTGTGCTTCATCCAGTTGTTTTGCCAGGTCCTCCGGTTTCATTGTCCGGAATTCATCTACCTTCAATTTAAGCCAGCTCCTTTTTGGTTGCCTCGGCTGCCGAACCGGTCTCTCTGACCACGAATCTGGTAGCAAAAGGCAGTTTGTGCGCTGCCAGGCGTATCGCCTCCTTGGCCACCTCCTGCCTTACGCCTGCCATTTCAAACAGGATGCGGCCCGGCTTGACCACGGCCACCCAGTGGTCCGGAGCGCCTTTGCCGCTACCCATGCGGGTCTCCGCCGGCTTCTTGGTTACCGGCTTGTCCGGGAAGACGCGTATCCACACCTTGCCTCCACGCCGGATATGCCGGGTGATGGCACGCCGCGCCGCTTCAATCTGTTCTCCCGTAATCCAGGCCGCCTGCAGCGCCTGCAAGCCGAAATCACCGAAGGCCGTGGTGTTTCCTGATTGGGCGGTCCCCCGCCGGCGTCCTTTATGCGCTTTACGGAACTTTACCCGTTTTGGTTGCAGCATGCTATTCCTCTTTCTCCGTCACTCTGGACTCTTCTCCCTCCGGCTCCGGAGCTGTTTTCGCCTTTTCTCCGGCGGCCGGTCCGGCCGCTTCTGCTGTCTCTGCTTCTGTTTCTGTCTCTGTCTCTTTGCTCCTGGTCGCCCGGCTCCGCTTTTTCGGCGCCGGCTTTGCCTCTTCGGTCGCCTCCGCTTCCGGTGCTTCGCTTGCGGCTATCGCCGGTTCCTCTTCCGTCCTGGCTTCCGCTGTCGCGCTCGTGGTTGTCCGGCTTCGCCTGGCTGGTGCCGCCCGGACCGGTTGCTCCTCTGTGCTTGCTTCCGCCGTCGCGTCGGCGGCTGGTTCCGCGGCTGTCTCCTCGGCCCCGGTCTCTTTGAGTTCGGGCAAAATCTCACCCTTGTATATCCATACCTTCACGCCGATTCTACCCAGCGTGGTCCTGGCTTCGGTGAATCCGTAATCGATGTCCGCTCTCAACGTGTGCAGCGGTACTTGTCCCTGGTGCATGGTCTGCCGCCGGGCAATTTCCGCATCTCCCAGCCTCCCGGAGCAACTTACCCTTATTCCTTTCGCTCCGGCCTGGATGCTGCGGAAAATGGCCTGCTTTATCGCCCGCCGGTAAGCGATGCGCCGCTGTATCTGCTCCGCTATGGTCTTGGCCACCAGGGTGGCGTCAAGCTCCGGCTGCCTGATTTCCTGTATGTTTAGCCTCACCCTTTTCCCGATGAGCTTTTCCAGGTGCCGGCTCAGCTCGTCCACTCTCTGTCCACCCCGCCCGATAACTATGCCCGGTCTGGCGGTGTGAATGGTAACGGAAACCTCTTTCGCCTGGCGTTCAATCTCTACCAGGGAAATGGCTGCGTCCGAGTATTTCTTCTGGATTGCCTGGCGGAGCTTCAGGTCTTCCTGCAGAGACTCGGCATAGTGTGAGTCGGCGTACCACCTCGCCTGCCAGTTCTGTATCACGCCAATCCTGAATCCTGTCGGGTGAACCTTATGTCCCAATTAATCCTCCTGCTCGGAAACGACAACTGTTATATGACTGGAACGCCGGCTCACTCTGCTTACCCGTCCCCGGGCACTGGGGCGGTATCTCTTGAGTGTCGGCGCATTATCCGCGAAAATACGGACAATTCTCAGTTCTGATGGCTCTATCTGGTAGTTATTCTCCGCGCTTGATGCCGCTGACTTTACCAGCTTGGCCACCACCCGGGCGTTCGGGGATGGAGTCAGCCTGAGTATGACCAGCGCCTCCTCAACTTTCCTCCCCCGTACCATGTCCACCAGCGGTCTCATCTTCTGGGTGGATATTCCGGTATCTTTGGCTACAGCTCTTATATCCATCTTCCTGCCTGAAAGACCTTTCTTACCTTCTTCCCTTGCTTGTTCTCTCTGACTTTGTCACGTGTCCCCGGAAAGTCCTGGTCAGAGCGAACTCTCCCAGCTTATGTCCCACCATATTCTCGGTGATGAAAATAGGTACGTGCCTCCGCCCGTCATGCACGCCGATAGTCAGACCTATCATCTGCGGCAGAATGGTTGAAGACCTGGACCAGGTCTTGATTATCGCCTTCTGCCTGGAGCGGATTACCGCGTCCACTTTTTTCTGTAGCTTGGCGTCAATGTATGGCCCTTTTTTAACTGACCTTGACATATTACCCCTTTACTTGCTCTTTCTGCGCCTGACGATCATTTTATCGGAACTCTTCGGCTTTCGGGTGCGGTAGCCCAGCGCCGGCTTGCCCCACGGGGTTTTCGGCCCCGGTAGCCCTATCGGGCTTCTGCCCTCGCCGCCGCCGTGCGGGTGGTCCCGCGGTGACATGGCGGAGCCGCGCACTGTCGGCCGCCATCCCATCTGCCGTTTCCGCCCCGCTTTACCCAGTTTGATATTCTGGTGGTCAACATTTCCCACCTGTCCGATGGTTGCCATACAGTCGGCGCGTATCCGCCGCATTTCTCCGGAATCCAGCCTCACCAGGACAAAATCGCCCTCCTTTGCCATTAGCTGGACGGCGGCACCGGCGCTTCTGGCCAGTTTCCCCCCGCCTCCGGGGGTCAATTCTATGTTATGTATCTGGGTGCCTCCCGGAATCATTTTCAGCGGCAAAGCGTTACCCGGCCTCAGTTCCGCCTCCGGCCCTGACTTTACGGTGTTACCCGCTTTGAGTCCTGCCGGGGCCAGGATATACCGCTTTTCTCCATCCGCATAATGGATAAGGGCAATCCGCGCCGAGCGGTTCGGGTCGTATTCGATGCTCGCCACTTTACCCGGAACGCCCGCCTTATCCCGTTTGAAATCTATCTGCCGCAGCATGCGCTTGGCGCCGCCGCCGCGGTGCCGGACGGTCATCCTTCCCTGGTTATTGCGGCCGCCACGCTTTTTCAGCGGCTTGAGCAGCGCTTTTTCCGGCTTGCTCTTGGTTATCTCTTCAAAAGAGTAGCCGCTCATCCCCCGTCTCCCGGGAGAGGTCGGATTATAAGTCTTTAAAGCCACTCAGCTTCCCCCTTATCAGTTCTAGACACCCTCAAAAATCTCTATCTTGTCCCCCTCCTGGAGGGTAACGACAGCCTTTTTCCAGGAACGGGTCTGCACCATCCGGCGTCCCACCCGTTTCGTTTTGCCGGGCACCGTGCTCACGTTCACCGCGTTTACCTTGACCTTGAACGTTTTTTCCACCGCCTGCTTTACCTGCGGTTTGTTTGCTTCCCCGGCAATCTCGAACACGTACTTGTTCTCTGCCTGTAATATGGTGTTCTTTTCCGTTATCAGCGGGCGGACCAGCACGTTATGCAGTTGCATCTCTTACCTCTTCCTCCTTCTTCTCCCCCCAGAGCTGCTCGGCGGTGCGTACCGCGTCTACCGTCATCAACAGCCTCCGGTGGGAAAGCAGGTCCACCACGTTCAATATGTTTGCCGGCATCGTCTTTATTTTTTGCAGGTTGCGTGCTGATCTAACCACGTTTTCCTCGGGCACGGCGGTAACCACCAGCGCGGATGATTCCACCCCCGCGGCATGCAGGATTTCCACCATCCTTTTCGTTTTCGGCTCCTCCATCTCCAGGTTCTCCAGGACAACCAGTTCGTTCTCTCTCGCCTTTGCGGAAAGGACGCACTTCAGGGCCAGACGCCGCATTTTCTTCGGCATCGCCTGCACGTAGCTCCTCGGGTGCGGCCCGAAGGTAACGCCGCCTCCCCGCCTCAGCGGCGAGCGGAGGCTCCCCGCCCGGGCGTTGCCCGTCCCTTTCTGCCGGAACAGCTTTGAGCCGCTGGCCCGGATCTGCCCCCTGGTCTTGGTGGCGTGAGTACCCTGGCGCGCGTTGGCCCGCTGGCGCACCACCGCCTGGTGCACCACGCTTTCATTGAACGGCATCCCGAACAATCGGTCGCTTATTTCTATTTGTCCGGTTACTTCTCCGGCAAGGTTGTGGACTGGAATTTGCACTTCCTTATTTTTCCTTCCCAGACTTCTTTATCATTACCAGACCGTTGTTGCCGCCCGGTACTGCCCCTTTAACCAGCAGCAGGTTCCGCTCCGCGTCTGCCCGGTAAATTTCCAGGTTGCGCACGGTCACCTGCTGGTGCCCCATATGGCCCGGCATACGCTTCCCTTTAAAGACTCGCCCCGGTGACGAGCCGGCCCCCACGGACCCCACCGCGCGCTCCCGGTCGGACTGGCCGTGTGTCTTCGGCCCCCCGCGGAAGTGGTGGCGCTTGATGGTGCCGGCAAAGCCTTTGCCTTTGGAGGTGCCGGTGATGTCCACCCGGTCTCCGGCCTTGAATATACTTACGTCTATCGCTTGTCCTTCTTCAAGCGCCTCATCATCACTTACTCCGGACTCTCTCAGGTATTTGAACCTGCCCTTGCTTTTCCGGTGTCCCCGCTTGGCCTTCCCGGCTCCCTTCGCTTCGCCAAAGCCGATCTGGACCGCCTCATAACCGTCTTTCTCGGTGCTTTTTATCTGGGTCACCGTGCACGGCCCCGCTTCTATCGCGGTTACCGCGGCTATCTTTCCATCATCTGCGTATACCTGGGTCATGCCCATTTTTACGCCCAACATTTTTTCCGTCATATCTCCGGCTCTTCTCTGTTTATCTTTGTCCTCAAAGCTTGATATCTATTTCCACCCCGGCGGGCAGATTCAGCTTGGTCAGCGAATCGATGGTCTTGGAAGTCGTTTCCATGATGTCGATAATGCGCTTGTGGGTCCGGATTTCAAACTGCTCCTGTGAGTCCTTATCGATGAACGGGGAGCGGATAACGCTAAACTTCTGGATGTGGGTAGGCAGCGGTACCGGCCCCACCACGATCGCTCCGGTGCGTTCCACCGCCCCGACGATCTGTTCTGCTGACTGGTCCACTATCTTGTGGTCGAATCCCTTGAGCTTGATACGAATTTTTTGCTTCGCCATACCTTTTTAACCCATCGCCTTTTCGCTAATCTTGGTGGCCAAATCGCCGGGTACCTCCTGGTAGCGTTTGAATTCCATGGAGTGCGTGGCCCTGCCCTGGGTAAGTGACCTGAGCCTGGTCGCGTAGCCGAATGTTTCCGAAAGAGGCACCAGGCAGTGCATGATAAACATGTCTCCCTGGGTATCGATTTTCTCGATGTGTCCCCTCTTGGTGTTGATATCGCCGATGATGTCACCCAGGAACTCTTCCGGGGTGACCACTTCCAGCTTCATTATCGGTTCCAGGATGACGGGCCGGGCCTGGTTCATTCCCTTTTTCAGCGCCATGGAACCCGCCATCTTGAAGGCCATTTCAGAGGAATCAACCTCGTGATAACTTCCGTCATAGAGCGTAGCCTTGACATCCACCACCGGATACCCCGCCACCACGCCGGTCTCCATAGCCTCTTTTATCCCCGTCTCCACCGCCGGGATAAACTGTTTCGGTATCGTGGCGCCCTTAATCGCGTCGACGAACTGGAACCCGCTGCCGCGTTCCCGGGGCTCGAGTTCAATCAGAACGTGACCGTACTGACCGTGCCCCCCGGTCTGCCGGGCGAATTTTGCTTCCGCTTTCGTGGTTGTGCTGATGGTCTCTTTGTAAGACACCTGCGGGTTGCCCACGTTGGCCCTTACCCCGAACTCGCTGATGAGCCGGCCGATGATAACTTCCAGGTGCAGTTCGCCCATTCCGGAGATAATGGTCTGGCCGGTATCCTCGTCATAGACCACCTTGAAAGTGGGGTCCTCTTCGGTCAGCTTCTGCAGGGCCATCCCCATCTTGTCCTGGTCCTTTCTCGATTTGGGTTCGATGGCTATGGACAGGACCGGCTCCGGAAAGCGGATTGATTCCAGCAGTATCGGCTGGGAAATATCGCACAGCGTATCGCCGGTAAAGGTGTTCTTTAAGCCCAGAGTGGCCATAATACTTCCCGCGTCCGCTTTGTCTGCTTCTTCCCGCCGGTTGGCGTGCATTAGTAGCAGCCGCCCGATGCGCTCTTTCTTGTTCTGAACGGTGTTGAATACCTGGTCGCCCACGGACACGCTGCCGGAATAGACCCGGAAATAGACCAGCCGCCCCATAAACGGGTCGGAGACTACTTTGAACGCCAGGGCGGCAAACGGGGCCTCGTCGCTGGCAGGGCGGGTTACATCCGTGCCGTGGCGGTCATCCGTGGCATGAATCGGCGGCATGTCCAGCGGAGAGGGCAGATAGCTGACAATCGCGTTCAGCAGCAACTGGATACCTTTATTCCGTAAAGCGCTGCCGCAGAGTATCGGCACTCCCTTGTTGGACAGGGTGACTCTCCGCAGCGCTTCCTTCAGCCTCCGGGTGGTAATTTCTTCCCCTTCCACGTAGGCTTCCATCATATCATCATCCATCTCCGCCAGCTTCTCTATCAGGAGCTGGTGATGTTTGGTGAAATTGGCCCTTTCCGTCTCCGGTATTGCCATCTCCTCCGGGTCTGATTTAGGGTTCCCGTTAAAGTGCCAGGCCCTGCCCTCTACCAGGTCGATGACTCCCCGGAAAGAGTCCTCTTTGCCCACAGGTATCTGTATCGGCAGGGGACGGGCACCCAGGCGCTGTTCGATCATTTTTATCGTGTACCAGAAATTAGCCCCCACCCGGTCCATTTTATTGATAAAGCAGATTCTCGGCACGTGGTAGCGGTCGGCCTGACGCCACACCGTTTCCGATTGCGCTTCCACGCCGGCCACGCCGTCAAAGACTACCACTCCTCCGTCCAGCACCCGCAGGCTGCGCTCCACCTCGGCGGTGAAGTCCACGTGTCCGGGCGTATCGATGATGTTAATCCGGTACCCCAGCCACTCGCAGGTAGTCGCCGCGGACGTAATGGTGATGCCGCGCTCTTTTTCCTGGTCCATCCAGTCCATTACCGCCGTGCCGTCATGTACCTCACCTATCTTATAGGTGCGGCCGGTATAATAGAGCACCCGCTCGGTGACCGTGGTCTTTCCGGCGTCAATGTGAGCGATGATACCTATATTTCTGATTTTCTCCAGGGGAAAAGTTCTGGACACTGCTCCCGCCTCAACTGCTGCTTGATTCCTTGTCATCATCTTTAAATTAGTCCGCTAACCTCTTTACCATCGGTAGTGGGCAAAGGCACGGTTGGCCTCCGCCATCCGGTGCGTATCCTCCCGCCTCTTTATGGTTGTTCCTTCACCGCGCCAGGCATCGGCAAGTTCGGCGGCCAGTCTCTCCGTCATTGACTTGCCCTTCCGGTCTCTGGCTGATTTCAGCAGCCAGCGGATTGCCAGGAACAAACCGCGCTCCGGCGGGACCTCTATCGGCACCTGGTAGGTAGCACCGCCCACTCGCCTCGGCTTGACTGCCAGCAGCGGAGTAGCGTTTTTCACCGCCTGCTCCAGCGCCGTCACCGCGTCCTTTGAGACCTGCTGCTCCAGTAGCTGCAGGGCGTCATAGACAATCCTCTCCGCCGTCCTCTTTTTGCCGTCTTTCATTACCTTGTTTATAATCTTGGCTACCGTGACACTCTGGTACCTGGCGTCAGGTAGCGTTTCTTTTTTGGTTGCTCGCGCTCTTCTTGGCATTCGCTGGCTCCTGTAATTCGGTACTTGCCTTCCCTGTTAACTATTTGGCCCGCTTGCTTCCGTACTTGCTGCGGCCCTGTTTCCGGTTAGCCACGCCGCTTGCATCCAGGGCCCCGCGGACGATGTGGTAGCGTACTCCCGGCAGGTCTTTCACCTTCCCGCCCCGTAACAGCACCACCGAGTGCTCCTGCAGCTCATGCCCTTCGCCGGGAATGTAGGCGGTTACCTCCATCATATTGGTCAACCGCACCCGGGCGATTTTTCGCAGCGCCGAGTTCGGTTTTTTCGGGGTAGTCGTCCGTACCTGGGTGCATACTCCTCTCTTCTGCGGCGAACCTCTATCTTCGACCATCCGGTTCCGCAGCGCGTTAAACCTGAAACGCAGCGCCGGAGATTTGGTCTTCTTGGTGACCTTTTTCCGTCCTTTTCTGATTAGCTGATTGATGGTTGGCAATTGTCTCCTCCTGCCCCACAATTTAATGGATGAGCCTCGGCTCATCCAACAAAAACGTTAGCACGTAGACATCTGGTTACAGCTCAATCTACGGGCTACGGTTGCAAGCGAACACTAGAAATCAAGTATACTATATGCGCAGGAGCAATGTCAACACTTTGTACCTGCCCGCCGTCACTATCTTGCGTCCTGGCGGGCGGCTTCGGCGGCATCGCCGGTTCCGGCGTTTCCGGGGTAGGGCCGGAGGTCTAGTTTTCTCCGAGCAGCTCCCGCATTCCTTTCCTCTGGAGTTGGCTCCACTGGTAGAGTACCGCCAGGTCAAAGCCGATGCAGAAATGGCGCACTCCCATCTCGATAAATTCCCTCGCCCCCTCAAAGCTGTTCAGCTCCACCCGGGGGTGTTTCCCCTTCTTCAGCGCCCGCTCTATCATCTCCTGCTGCACCTTCATAATCTCCGGGCTTCTCATCTGCCCCGCCTTGCCCACGCTCAGAGAATAATCGCAGGGGCCGAACTGGAAGATATCCACGCCTTCCACTTCCATTATCTCGTCCAGTTGTTCCATGGCGGAAGCCTTCTCAATCATTATGGCGATAACCGCGTCCTGCTGCGCTTTTACCCACGCCTCATTACCCACGTCAATGAAGTAGCCGGCGCTGCGCCTTACCGCGCAGCCGTGACTGCCGCCGTCTTCCGGCGTGGCCGGTTTCACCGCTCGAACGCACTCCCTGACTTCCTCCGCGGAGTGGCAGTCGCTGAATATCAGGTTCTGGATGCCGGCCCCCAGCGAGCGGGAAGTGATAAAGACCCGCGGCTCCTGCTCCACTTTCATCATTGATGACATCTGCGGGAAAAGCTCCACCGCCCGCGCGAAGTTCTCCAGGTCGCTCAGTCCCCAGGCGGCGTATTCCCCGCTCAGTTCGATGTAGTCGAACGCACCGGAATGGCCGATTATTTCCACTATCTGCGGCGAAACCGATACCATGCGGGTGCCCACGGTGGGTTTCCCGGCATCGAGCCGCTCTCTGAGTGTGTTTCTCTTCATTCTGTCCCTGCTCCCTCGTCTGGTTCCTTGCGGTTAGCCTCTGGCCCGGGCGTAATTCTCCTTGGCCTTAAACGAGCTTCTCACCAGCGGCGCCGAGGCCACTTCACTGAACCCCATCCGCCTGCCCGTTTCCCGGTACTCCTCGAACTCCTCCGGCGGCACGAACCTCACCACCGCATGGTGCCTCGGCGATGGTTGCAGATACTGGCCGATGGTCAGCAGGTCGCAGCCGGTCGTTCTCAGATCCCGCATCGCCCCTCTTACCTCGGCCGGTGTCTCCCCCAGCCCCAGCATCAGCCCTGACTTGGTCACTATTTCCCGGTTCAGCCGTTTCACTTCGGCAAGCAGTTCCAGCGAGCGCCGGTAGTCCGCCTCCGGCCTCACTTCCGGGTACAGGCGGGGTACCGTCTCGATGTTATGATTGATAACCTCGGGGCGGGCCTCCACCACTGTTTGCAGCGCCTCTGTCGAGCCGAGAAAGTCCGGCACCAGTACCTCCACGGTCACCCCCGGTCTCTCGCGGTGCAGCCGCCTGATTATCCGGGCGAAGTGTCCGGCGCCGCCGTCGGGCAGGTCGTCTCTGGTCACCGAGGTAATCACCACGTAGCTCAGCCCCAGTTTGGTTACCGCTTCCAGCAGGTGCCCGGGCTCGTCTTCATCCACCGGCGCCGGACGTCCCTTGGCCACCGCGCAGAAAGTGCAGTGCCGGCTGCAAACCTCTCCCAGGATAAGGAAAGTGGCCGTGCCCGATGAGAAGCACCCGCCGATGTTCGGGCAGTGGGCGCTCTCGCAGATGGTGCCCAGGCTCAACCCTCCGAGTAGTCGCTCCATATTTGACATAATACCGGGGTCGGCCGGACGCTGCTTAAACCAGTGCGGCAGTCTTCCGCTCATCTTTTTCCTCGGCCGGGAGACCAGGCTCCCGCGAAATGTCCATCTCGAATATCTCCTCGAAGCGGGAAAGCAGTCTGTTTGCCACCGCTTCCAGCTTCACCTCCCTTCCCAACAGGCGAGAAAGGGAGGTGGCCGTCCGGTCGGAAAAACCGCACGGGTTAATCAGGTCGAAGTGCGTCAGGTCTGTATTCACGTTCAGGGCGAACCCGTGCATGGTTATCCACCTCTTCAGCCGGAGCCCGATGGCGGCGATTTCCCGGTTATCCACCCAGACACCCGGATGGCTTTTGTCCCGTACGGACTCCACATTAAAGTCTTTCAGCGTCCGGATGATAACTTCTTCCAGGTTACCAATATAGCGGTGGATATCTTTTCCCCACCCCCGCAGGTCGAATATCGGGTAGCCCACCAGCTGCCCCGGCCCGTGGTAGGTAACGTCCCCGCCCCGGTCGATAAAGACCAGCGAGACTCCTCTCCGGGCCAGCTCCGCCCGCGGGGCGAGGATATTTTCCGGCTTGCCGGATTTGCCCACCGTTATCGTCGGCGGGTGCTCCAGAAGCAGCAGCGTGTCCGCTATCCGCCCTTCAAGCCTTTCCTCGAGCAGCCGTCTCTGCAGCCGGTAGGCATCTTCATAGCTGATTCTACCCGGCTGGTAGACGGTGCCCTGTGCTCTGCTCCCCTCGCTCGCCCGGTGCAACTTTACCTCTTCGAAGGCAGGAAGTGTATCGTTTCGCCGCTCACGTCTAGGGCCGCTTCCCGGAAAGCTTCGGAAAGGCTGGGGTGGGAGTGCATGGTGGCGATTATTTCCTGGGGCGTTACGTCCAGCTTCATCGCCAGCGCGGCCTCGGCAATCAGCTCCGTGGCCTGCGGCCCCACGATGTGCACGCCAAGTATCTGCCCGTATTTCCGGTCGGTAATTATTTTTACCTGCCCCCGCCGCTCGCCCTTGATAACGGCCATTCCGTTGGCGGCAAAGGGGAACTTCCCCACCTGCACGTCATAGCCCTGTTCTCTGGACTCCGCTTCGGTAAGTCCCACGCCGGCCAGTTCCGGTAGGGTAAACACGCAGCGTGGCACCACCTGGTAGTCCATCGTGGTCTCTTTACCCAGGGCGTTCTCCGCGGCCACCACTCCTTCTTCCATAGCCACGTAGGCCAGCATCATGCCGCCGGTCGCATCACCCGCCGCATAGATGCCCGGTACGCTGGTGGCCATACTCTCGTTTACCTTGATGGCGCCTTTCTCCACGGCTATCCCTGCCTCCTCCAGTCCCAGTTTCTCTGTATCTGGGCGGTACCCCACCCCGATGGCGACCATCTTCGTCTCCAGCTTCTTTTCGCCGTCGGCGGTGGCCACGGTGACCGTTTTGCCTCCCGCCTTATCCTCGATGGCGCTTACTTTGGCGCTCTCGTAAATATCCACCCCGTCGTCCTGCAGCGCTTTGCTCACCGTGGCGGTCATTTCCTCGTCTTCCAGGGGTAGAATGTGGGGCAACATCTCCACCACGGTCACCTTGCTGCCCAGCTTGGCCAGGAAGGTGGCCATCTCTACCCCGATAACCCCGCCTCCTATCATCAGCAGGCTTTCCGGGACTTCTTCCAGATCCAGCACGCTCTCCGCGTTGATTATCCCCTCGGGGCTGTCCGCTCCCGGAATCGGCAGCGTTATCGGTCTGGCGCCGGTGGCGATGATTAGCTTCTCTGCCTGGAAAACCTGTTTCTCCCCGTCGCCGCCGGCTACTTCCACCTGCCGTGGCGCCAGCAGCCGGGCCCGTCCGTTGATAACCTCCACCCCGTTTCCTTTCAGCAGCCCCTGCACGCCGGACACCAGCGTGGAGACTACCGTGCTCTTGCGCGCCATCATTTTGGCCAGGTCATAGCTGACTCCGGAGGCGTTGATACCGTACTGTGCCGCGTCTTTGACTGACCCGTACAGCTCGACGCTGTGCAGCAGGGACTTGGACGGAATGCACCCGCGGTTCAGGCAGGTCCCTCCCAGCCTGTCCGCTTCAATGAGGGTGACTTTGCCGCCCAGCCGGGCGGCCCTTATCGCGGCGACGTATCCCGCCGGACCGCCGCCGATGATGACCAGTTCTCTTTCCTCCACGGTTTCCCTCCCTATTACGTGCCGATTAGTATCAGGTACGGGTTTTCCAGCAGCTTGATGACGTCGGCCATAAACCTGGCCGCCACCGCCCCGTCGATTACCCGGTGGTCATAGGTGAAATAGTAGGTCATTATCGGCCGGATGACTATCTGCCCGTCTCTAACCACTGCCCGGTCCGTGATGGCCCCGGTGCCCAGAATGGCTGATTCTGGCTGATTGATGATTACCGTCTCGAAGCGGTATCCGGCGCCCACCGCCCCCAGGTTGCTTACGGTGAACGTGCCGCCGCCGATTTCTTCCGGCTGCAGTTTCCCCTCTCGCGCCCGGGCGGCCAGCCCTTTCACTGTCTGGCTGATTTCTTTCAGCGATTTCTTGTCCGCCCCGCTCACCACCGGGACAATCAGACCTTCTTCCAGGGCTACCGCCACGCCGATGTTGATATCCTCCCAGACCTTGATTTCATTTTCTACCAGGCTGGAGTTGATTATCGGGTTGTCCTTGAGCGCCCGGGCCACCGCCAGCACCAGCAAATCGGTGTAGGTAACCCGCGTGCCCAGGTTTTCTTCCTGTGCCACCAGGTCCCGGCGCATTTTGACCATTTCGGTCATGTCTATTTCGCCCATCGCCGTGAGCTGGGCGGATATGGAAAGACTGCGGTGCATATGCTCGGCGATAGCTCCCCGCATTCCCCGCAGCGGGATGGTGTTTTTTACCCTTTTCTCGCCGGGGGCAGCCGCCGGAGCAGCGGCTTCTTTCGGCCCTGCCCCTTTGGCGGCAATCGCCTTCGAGATGTCGTCCCGGGTAATCCTTCCCCCCGGGCCGGTGCCGGTGACCTGCGTGATGTCAATGACGTGCTCTTCGGCCATTTTCCGGGCGACTGGAGATATCTTTATTCTCTCCCCGCCTTTGCCGGCGCCTCCACCCGCAGCGGCTTTGGGCGCTGCTTCCGCCGCTTGCGGCGCGGCGGTCGGTTTTTCTTCGCCGGCCGGTGGCCCGGCGGGAGCCGCGCCGGCTTCCTCCGGCTTGGCCGATTGCAGCTTCTCAAGCTCTTCTTTCGATTCGGCAACCGCCCCTATCGCCGAGCCGACCGCGGCCGTCTCTTCGTTATTCTTGATGATGTGGACGAACCCGGCCGCCGGAGATTCCACGTCGTACCTCAGTTTTTCCGTTTCAATCACCACCACCACCTGCTTTTCCTCCACCTTCTCTCCTTCTTTAACCTTCCATTCGATGATGGTGGCATCGGCTACGGCCATGCCCAGGCGTGGCACTGTAATCTCTGTTGCCATCTTTCCCTCCTGATATTAGTTTCGGAAATATCCTCTGCTTACGGCCGCCCGGATGGTGCCTTCTATGTCCACCACCCGGGGGCCATCTTCTTGCAGTCTTACTTTTACTTCGTCGGTAGCGGCCACCGTAATCTCCCTTTCTCCGTCCAGGGCGATTACCGATGGTTTGCAGACCACGTTCACTTCTTCTCCCGGTTCCAGCGCGCGTATTTCCGCCACCTCCACCTGGCTTACCATTCCCGGCAGTATCGCTGCTTTCACCTTTATCTCCCCGCTTCCCGTCCGGATATACAGCCCCTGCCTGTCTTGGGGGCCCACCGGATGCAGGTTCCCCCCGATACAGGTCATCCCGATGTTGTTCGGTTCGGCCCGGGTGCAGATAATCTCTCTGACCTCGGACAGCTTCCAGATTGCCCGCGAGCCGGTGAATAGCTGGTCCAGAACCACCACGTCCACCAGCGCCATGTCTGTTTCCTCGCCGTTCTTGATGACCACCAGCCTTTTATGCCGGCTTATCGTCTCTTTCCCTCCCAGAATGTTCTGGCTGATAATCCCGGCGGCGATTCCCGCCGAGGTCGGCTCGGTCATTACCGGGAAAACGTTGTTGGTGCCGGTGGACAGAGGCACCAGCGGAACGTCCTGTTTCCCTTTGGCCACGTCCCGGTTGGTCCCGTCTCCCCCCAGGGTGACGATGCATTTCACTCCCTGTTCCCCCATCACCTCGGCGGCGAGCCGGCTGTCTTTCGCCGTGTAGTCCATGGGTATGTCCATAATGGAGATCTTCGCCCTGACGTGCTCCGTCATCATACCGGCCAGGGCTCTCTGCCCGATGTTATAGTAGTCCGGCATTATCATTATCTCTTCCACGCCCGTGGAGTCTATACCCACGATTATTCTTCTTATCAGATTGGTTTTTTCGGTGTTGTCGGTCACGCTGGCATAGGCTATCAACCGTCTTATGTCCTTCCCCGACGCGGGATTGGCGATAATGCCCACTTTACTCACTTAGCTGACCCTGTCCAGTTCCCGGCAGTTGACGCAGTTCGGCATCGGCTCGTCCTTCAGACCCGCAATCAGGTTTTCTGCTCCCATTACGCTCATCTCCACCCCCGTTTGCCAGGTCTGGGTACCGATGTGCGGAGTGATAATCAGATTGCCCAGCGCCAGCAGCGGGTCGTCTTTTCGGATGGGCTCTTCCCGGGTGACGTCCAGCGCCGCGCCCCGGATCTGCTTTTTCTTCAACGCTTCGTATAGCGCTTCTTGGTCGACTACTTTTCCCCGGGCGGTGTTGACAAGTATCGCCGTCGGCTTCATGGCAGCGAGTTCCCGGGCGCCGATGAGGTTTTCCGTATCGCTGGTCAGGGGTACGTTGATGCTCACGAAGTCGGACTCGCCGAGCAGTTCCAGAATATCCTCGGCGTATTCCGCCCCCACTTCGGCCTCGTCCGCCCGGCGGTGACGGTTGTGGTAGAGCACCTTCATCCCGAATCCCCGGGCGCGCCGGGCCACGGCGGCGCCGATGCGTCCCATGCCGATGATGCCCAGTGTCCTGTGGTGGACGTCATAACCCGTCATCTCCATCGGCCCCCACATCTTCCACTCCCCCCGTGTCGTCAGGTCCACCATCTCCGTTATCCGCCGTGCCGCCGCCAGTATCAGGGCAAAAGCCAGGTCCGCCGTGCTGTCCGTGACCGCCCCCGGCGTGTTGCTCACCCGGATACCTCTTTGCGTCGCCGCCGCGGTATCGATGTTATCGTAACCCACGCTGACGTTGGCAATCACCTTCAGCCGTGGCGCCGCGTCCATTACCTCGCCGTCTATCCTGTCTGCTCCCCAGAGCAGCAGCCCGTCCGCGTCAGCCACGTGATGTATAAGCTCCTCGCGCGGGATTGTGTCCTCTACCGGCCATACCTCGTAATCGGCGTGCTGCGCTACCATATCCAGCGCTTCCTGCGCCATCTTTCTGGTAATGTACACTTTCGGTCTGGGCATTTGCTATCTCCGCCGCCGGACTCGCCGTCCTTTCGGCTACCGCCCGGTAAAATACACGTTTTTCCCGGACGCGGAGAGCGGGATGCCGACTGCCAGGTCCGAGTCCAGCAGCTTCATCCTCCGGGCGGCGGCGCCTATGGAGTACATCATCCGGTTGTCCAGGTTCAGGTCGCTGGCTGTTTTCACCGCCGAGGCCAGGGCGATGCCCAGATCCATTGATTGGAAATGGCACATCGGCCCGCTGGCGTCACCGGTATCTTTCTTCTTTGCCTTTAGTATTGCCTGGCAGTTATGACCGCAAGCCCCGCAGTCCAGTGGCTGTTCAGCTCTCTTCGGCTCCCCGGTAACGCCGATAACCAGTACCGCCTTTGACTTCCTGACATCGTCAGCATTTCTATGGAAAAAGGCCAGTCTCTCCGGGTCGTCCTCGTACCTCTCTTCCATCGCCCGGGCCAGGGCTTCTAGCTCCTCGGCGCCGTGCAGGATGAGCGTCTTCGTCGAGTCCAGCCCCCTGCCCTTGGGGGAAGTGCGGCTGCTTACCGCCATCAGCCTGGCTGCCTCCAGGACCGCTTCTGTTTCCGCCTGTTCGGAAGTTATCCGTGCCATCAACCATCCCCTCCTGCTCTGGATTTGTGGGTCATTGCCTGACCGCCCTATCCCATCTCGTCTATCGCCGCGATTAGCTGGTTCTCGTCCGGCATCCAGTAGTCCTCCAGGACTACGCCGTAGGGTACCGGCGTATCCGGTGCGTTCACTCTCTTTATCGGGGCATCCAGGTAATCGAAAGCCTCGTCCGCGCAGATGGCAGCCACGTAACCGGCAAAGCTCCCCGTCTGGCACTCCTCGGTAAAGACTACCAGCCGTCCCGTCTTCTTGACCGAATCCAGGATGGTCTGCTTGTCCAGGGGCACTATCGTGCGCGGGTCGACTACTTCCAGGCTGATTCCCCTTTCCTGTTGCAATTTCTCGGCCACGTTCAGCGCTTTGCTCACCATGTAGGCGGTGGCTACCACGGTAATATCGGTGCCTTCCCGCTTGATTTCCGCCTGACCGAAGGGTATGGTATATTCTCCGTCCGGCACCTCGCTCTTGGGGCCGGTCCACATCAGCATCTTGTGCTCGAAAAACATCACCGGGTTATCATCCCGGATGGCCGTTTTCAGCAGCCCCTTGGCGTCATAAGGGGTTGACGGCAGCACTATTTTCAGCCCCGGCATGCACATCATCATCCCCTCCAGGCTCTGGGAATGCTGGGCGGCCGTCCGCCGTCCGGCGCCGGAAAGCGCCGTCATCACTAGGGGCATGGTTATCTTGCCCCCGAACATATACCTCATCTTGGTCATCCCGTTCAGTATCTCGTCCCAGGCTACTCCCAGGAAGTCGACAAACCTCATCTGCGGAATCGGCCTCATTCCGGTTATCGCCGAACCGATGGCCGCCCCCAGAATGGCCGCTTCCGAAAGCGGCGTATCCTTTACCCGCCCCGGGTACTTCTCGTACAGGCCGCCGATCTCTCCCATCAGGCCGCCCATCACCCCCACGTCCTCCCCCAGGATAAACACCCTCTCGTCTCTTTCCATTTCTTCAGCGAAGGCTTCGCCGACTGCTTCTCGAAAATTAATCTGTCTCATCGTTTCCTCCTAGGCATACACGTTATCCAGGGTTTCTTCCGGGTTCGGGAACGGACTTTCTTTGGCGAACTCCACCGCCTCGTCCATTTCCTTCAGAGCCGCCTCGTCTATCTCTTTGGCTTTTGACTCGGTCAGCACTTTCATATCAATCAGCTTCGCCTGGAAAAGCTGTATCGGGTCCCTGCTCATCCAGTGTTCAATCTCTTCCTTGGGGCGGTAGTTGCCGGCATCCCCCACGAAGTGCCCCTGGAAACGGTAGGTCTTGGCTTCTATCAGTGTCGGCCCTTTGCCGCTCTTGGCTCTGGCTACCGCCTCGCCGGCCACCTCATGCACTGCCATCACGTCCTGCCCGTCCACCACCACCCCGGGGATCCCGTAGCCCACTGCCCGGTCGGCAATATCATGGATGGCCAGGGAACAGCTCGTGGGCACGGAGACCGCCCAGAGGTTATTTTCACAGATGAAAACTACCGGCAGGCACCACACTGCGGCCAGGTTGATCCCCTCATGAAACCGCCCGATGTTGGACGCCCCGTCACCGAAAAAGCAGACGGTAACCTGGTCTGTGCCCCGCAGCTGCGCGGACAGCCCGGCGCCGGAGGCCACCGGTATCCCGGAGCCGACGATGCCCGCCGCCCCCAGCATGCCGATGTCCAGGTCGGCGATATGCATCGAGCCGCCCTTACCCAGACAGTAACCGGTTTTCTTGGCGAACAGCTCGGCCATCGCTCGCTTCGGGTCGCCTCCTTTGGCCAGCAGGTGCCCGTGTCCGCGGTGGTTGCTGATGATGTAGTCCTCTTTCCTCAGGTGTGACAGCGCCCCGGTGGCGATTGCCTCCTCGCCGATGTAGACATGAACGCTGCCCGGTATGTTGCCCGCGGCAAACTCCTCGGTAACCCTCTCTTCGAAACGCCGGATGCGGACCATCATCCGGTACATGTCAATCAGTTTCTCATTTTCTTTTGTCTTTGCCATAACGCTTTCTCCTCCGGGCTTGATAATCTATCTGCCCTTTCCCGGGCATTTCTCGGTCGCCTCTTTATCCTCACTTCAGTTTCCGGCTGCCAGTTTCTTCGCCGCCGCTTCCAGCATGATGTCGGCGGCTTCCCGGGCGGACATTCCTTCCCTGACGCCCAGTTCCTTTGCCGTCTCGTTGACGGTGGATACCTTGCCCTCGTAGGTGCTGGCGCCGTTGCCTATTTTGGCTGACATTGCCGCCGCCGCCGCCGCTGGTATCTCGTACTTGTCCAGCTCTTTCGTCCCGGCGACACCCGCCTCATTCTTGCCGATTCCCCCGTCGTTACTGATGGTGCCTTTTATCTTCAGCTTGCCCAGGTACTCGCAGGCGTTTATCCCGCCGTGCGAACCGGTGATGATGATATCCGTGCTGTTGCTCTCGTCAGCATCGGAACTGGTGTCAACGATTACGATTCTGGCCTTCCCCGATTCCTTGACGACTGTCTGTGTGCCTCCTGACATCTTTTGGTCACCCCTTTCTGAATCTGCGCTGTTATCCTTTCCCGGTTACGAAACCGGTCCTAATCAGGCTTCTCGAACATCCGGTCGGCCGCTTCCCGGGCCGGCATCCCTTTTTCAATGCCCAGCTTCCGGGCGGCCTCGTTCACCACCGAGATTACGCCGCTGTAGTAGGTATCCACCCCTACCCCGATTTCCGCCGACATGCTGTCCACGGCCGCCGCCGGGATGCCGTGCTCATCCAGAAGCTTCAGCGCGGCGATTCCGGCGTCTTCCAGCCCCTTGCCGGCGTCGTTGCCTATCATGCCTTTTACTCCGGCATCAATCATCATCTGCCCCACGTTGGCCCCGCAATGGGAAGCGTCCACCACCACGTCATTCTTGTTCTCCTCGGTCAGTGAGGTCGCCGAATCGGCAATGATTACCCGGGACTTGTCTGACTCTCTCACTATTTTGTGTACCTCGTGAATCAATGTCGTCCCCCTTTACCTTTAATTTATTTATTCCATTATACTACTTTAACCGGCCTGGCGGGAGGGATGGAAATCGCCGTCAAGCCGTCAGCCGCTACTCTTTCCTCGTGACAAAGAAAAAGGAAGTGAACCGCGGTCCGCTCCAGCCGTGTTCACTTCCCTTTCTAGGGGCTATTTCCGGTAAGATTTGATACCATTAACTAATATCGGTGCCGGGGAACATTGATACCTTTTTCCGTTGTACTTTCCTCTGAATATCCCTGAGCATATTAACCCCTCGCCCTCTGTCTTGTCAAGGCTGTCAAATCAGGGTTTTATTTACGCCTGTTTGTTCTGTGCTTACCTTACCCTTGCTCCCTCCCCACCCTGTGACGTCAGCCGGAAACCACGCCTGCTTCAGGCCGGGGAGGGGTGAGCATGAAAAGCAGCCAAAAGCGAACCGAACCCGGACCCGTTCCGTTTTTTCCCCGTTTATCCGTTATACCGTGGCAGCGCAAAAATTACACGAAACAGAGCAGTCTTTTCGGGTTTTCCACTGTAATCGTCCTGACCTGTTCCTCCGTTATTCCGGCATCCACCATCATGGGCATAACGTAGCGGGAAATATGGTCGTAGCCCACTCCGCCGTAGCGGGCGCGCTGGTATTTATGGCAGATGTCATGGGAGATAAGTATCTGGTTCAGAAACCCCTCCTCAATCAGCGTCCGGATTTCCTCCGCCCGTACGCTGTCGCTGGGGACGCTGATGAACGAAGTTTTATACAGATTGGCGGGCACCGGCCCGGCCCACCCGAAACAGTCGTACTCCAGGTAACAGCCGGCTCTGGCCACCTGGCAGCGAACATCGTGGTCTCGTACCCGGATATCGATGTGGCTGAAGACGGTGCGGCTCAGGTCGGCATCGGCGTCGCTCAGGACTTCCAGCAGCTCCAGCACCGCCTCGTTATTCTGGCGCCCCGGGTGGATATTTAACGGCGCGCCGGTAAGCCGCTGCGCCCGCGCCGCGGCGCGCACTGATTTCTTTTCATTATCTATCAGTGGCCAGGAACAGCCTATTTCTCCGATGACGCCGGACCTTATCCCCGTCTCCCCGACACCCTCATTAACGTCCCGTACTATCTCCTCGGTTATCTCTTCTTCTGAACGGCTGGACATATCCGCCGGGTGGGAGGTGGCCAGGTAATACCCTGACCCCATGATGACGTTCAACCCGGTGGCCCTGGCGATGCGCGCCAGCGCTTCCGGACTGCGCTTGATACCGATATTGGTCATGTCAACGATTGTTCCCCCGCCTGCATCCTTGAACCGCTGCGCTTCCTCGATCGCTTCCGGTTCGTCCATCAGGTCCATGTTATCCACGTTCTGGGAGCGGTGATAGGCCAACCAGTGCAGGAGCTCCAGGCTCACCGGCTGGTGCGCTTTTTCCCGGTCGCTCTCCTCCTCCGGCTCGTTGAAGTTGGCCGTGACGTGCTCCATGATGAGGTGTTCGTGGGGCAGGGTCACTCCCAACTCGGCGCCCTCTATCGGCCCCAGTACGCTCATTGCTTTTCCGGCGGACTTTGAAACAGACATTTTATTATTTCCCTCTTCTTACTTTACTGCACCCGGATTTACCTTTTGCTTAATCCTCTCAGCTTTCCATTATCCCTATCGCCTCGCGCAGGACTTCTACTGATTGCTGGGCGGTGTTAACGTCCAGTATTTCATACGGCGAATGACTGTATCTCCTTGCCATCAGCAGGTAGATGGAGTCAGCTTCCGGGTCAACCTCATAGGCCATGTGCGCGTCATTGAAAGTGCCGGTGGCGGCGCAGACGCCGAAGGGTATCCCCAGTTTCCTGGCGGCATCTCCCAGCACCTTCTGCAAACGGGGGCTGGCGAAGTTCACCGTCCCCGGATAGAGCACCCCGCCCCCCGGCTGGGTGAAGGAAAGCCGGATGACGCCCAGCCCTTCCCGCAGCGGGAACGCTTTCTTCGCGTCCGGCAGCGCGTCCTGGGCAAAGCCGGTGTCCGTGGCGATAGTCCAGTCCGGCCTCAGCTTGCGCAGGACGTGCCTCATCCCGTAGCTGCCTATCTCTTCCTGCACCGTGCCGATGAGGTAGATGTCATGCCGCGGTTTTTCCGGCAGCCGCCTGGCCAGCTCCACCAGGACGCTGCACCCGGCCCGGTCGTCAATCGAAGAGCTGGCCAGCAGCGTTTTCCGGTCGTCCAGCCACCGCGGCGGCGTGGCGAAAATTATCAGGTCGCCCGGGGAAACGTGTTCCTGCCGGTCGCCCACGTCAATCCACAGCGCCTTATCGCTGCCCGTCTCGAAGTGGGCGCTCGTCGAACAGACCACCCCCGGAACGTCCCGCTCTGCGCCCAGGATGAGCACCGGAGTGCCGGGTAACGTGCGGAAATCAATCCATCCCAGCTTGTCGAACCAGACGTACTCGTCTACCTTGAGCACGGCCATGGTGACCTGGTCCATGTGGGCGGCCACCGCCAGGGAGCGCTTTCCTTCCGTTCCCTTCTTCCTGGCAATCAGGTTGCCCATTCCGTCGATGTTTACCTCGTCAACGTTCCCCTCCAGCAACTCTCTCAGCCGGTTGGCCACGCGGCCCTCCTGGCCCGTAGGCCCCGGTATCTGTACCAGCTCGTAAATCAAATCACCAATCATTCCCTGCTCCTTGCTTCGTTCGTCCTTTCCCGGTTTGCGGGGTGGCTCTGTAAGGGTCTGCCCTCCCCTCTCCGTTAGATAGCCATAATAGCACCGCCCGTTCCCCGCGTCAAGCTGCTACGCGCCGGTGGAGAAGCGTTCAAAACCCCGTCAGTTATGTGCTATACTGAAGTTAAAGCCAGCGTAGCTCAGGGGTAGAGCAGCGGTTTCGTAATCCTGAGTCAGGTATGCC
>CAZTMR010000008.1:0-52146 GCA_964615345.1 uncultured Dehalococcoidaceae bacterium
CAAAAGTCAATTCAATTCAAGCTGTCTTTCTTATGATGTCAGGAGTTCTGAATTTAGAAGAAAGGCCGGAAGAAAAAGAATATCCTCAACCCGGCATAGTTGAGACAGAAGTGGCTATAAAACAGGTGGAGGAAATCAAAGACGCTGTAAATACCACCGTCTCTGAAACAAGTCTGCCGGGCAAGGTTGTAGACCTGGAGGACATGCTGGAAAACCTGAGCGAGGAAGTAGATAGCTGGAAGGCCTGGCATAAGAATGACTATCTGGGGGCACTCGAGACGCTCAAGAGCCAGGTGGAAGAAATCCACAACGAGTGGACCAACGTATCAAACACTCTTATGACTCAGCGCGAAAAGCTGGAGTCTCTGCTCCGCAGCGTTCCGGGGATAATTGAAACGGCCACGCTTAAAGCCCTTTCTTTACGGGTAACTCATCTTGAAAAGCTGGTGTCACAGCTATTTGAGGAGTCGCAGACCAGGGCGGTGCTGAGAGGCTCAAAGAAGCAGTTTAACATATCGATTGTGGCCCTTGGCATAACGATTATACTCTGGGTGGTCTTTATCATAATCAATCTCGTGAAATAGGGAAAGGGACAGCCGGCAAACCTGTTTTTCCTCGCCAGGGGTGTTAGCTGTTCCCGGCGAAGAAGGTGAACAGTTCTTCGGTCAGGACCTCCGGTTTCTCTTCGGGAACCCAGTGACCGCAGTCTATCTCTTTGGCTTCTACATCCTTCACCATCGGGCGGGCGGACTCCAGCATCAGTTCGGCTCCCCGCCCGCGCCCCTTGCTCCCCGCCAGCATCAAAACCGGTACCTCCAGCTTGCCGTAACGTGACCGCGCTTCCAGGTTATCCGCCACGTCCTGGTGAAACTCGCGATAGTAGTTGAAGCCGGCGCGCATTGCCCCGGGCTGACGGTAAGTGCGCAGGTATTCCGAGATGGCTTCTTCGTCTACCGCGTCCGGTCGGGCGCCGAAGTTCCGGTAAAAATGTTCCAGGTATATGCGTTCCCGACCGAAGGTTAACGCTTCGGGTAAGTCCGGCACCCAGTGGAAGGCGTGGTGCCATCTGCCGTGGCTCGTGGCGAAACCGTAGATGTTCTCCCCCGGTATGGGTACGTCGATTATCGCCATGGCACGTACCGCTTCTGGATGGGCGCGCGCCAGGGAATACGCCACCACGCCGCCCCAGTCATGACCGGCCAGGTAGAAATTTTCCGTGCTCAGGTGCTCGCGTAACAGTTGCCAGACGTCATTGGCCACGGTTTTCTTGGCGTAGCCGGCCAGCGGCCGAGATGAATCCCCCAGCCCTCTCAGGTCGGGCGCGATGACTCTGTAGTGCCGGGACAGGGCCGGAATGATAAGCCGCCATTCGTACCAGGTCTGTGGATACCCGTGCAACAGTACTACCGCCTCCCCCTCTCCTGCGGTGACGTAGTGCAGGGTTACCTCGTCCAGGGCCGCGTAGCTGTGGGTCAGTCCGGGGATATTGTCTGTCATTTAATTACCTCCTGCCGGTTTAACCGAGAGCGGTGCCGCTCGGAACTGGTACCAATAGTTTAAAGCGTTTTACCCTCTATCGTCCACCCCGGCCCGTTTCCTGGCGTACCGCGGTAGCTTTGCATGGGAGCGGGTTAAAAGCGCGGGCTGCCGTGGAATGCCCGCAGAAAGACGAAATGCGTGGCCGTGCGGGACTGACGGGGCGGGACAGAGGTGGAGGTTACCGGGAGGTGGGTCAAATAAGAAAGCCCTGGTCTTACTCAGGGCCTGCTTCTCGTTTGATTGATCGGCGGTGACTTTCTGGAATCAAAGGCCGGGGTTAGCCTGAGATTCCAGTCGGTCCTACCAGTTTGCTGGCTTCGAGCACAAGCATAACGAAGCCGCTCAGGAAAGATGACAGGATAAACACCGTAAATATCTTCTCAGCGGTGTTCAGAGTTTGCCATCTTTCTTTGATTGCTCTTTCCTGTTGCATACTACCTCCTTTCTTTGAATACAGGACAGGCGTCAATACGCGCACGTATACTCCTGGACAGACTTTGCGGGCAGAGAAGGCAAACGGCTCTACTTCAGAAGTCAGAACTTTGAAGTAGCGTTGAAGCTGGACGGACCTGCCTCCACCTCACTACACAACTATCGACAAAGTCATTGCTATCAACTGTTTTCAGTATAACACACAGCCTAACATTATGCAAATCCGGTTTGTCCGGCTAGACCCGGTCACTTTCCGGGGTTTTCGGAGGCAACACGGCGGTGATGATATAATGGTGGCCACCGGCGTCTTTCCGGTTGACCACCTGGAAACCGGCCGCTTCAATCAACCCGGTGGCGTGCTCCGTGCTGAACCTCTTGCGCAGAGGCGGGCCAATCTCCATCGGCTCCTTTTTCCAGTCCAGGTTCACCAGCTTCCCCCCCGGTTTGGCCATCCTGCGGGCGTTTTCCAGCACTCTTACGGGGTCATCAAAGTCGTGCAGCACCGTACCGAAGAAAATGATATCGGCGCATCCTTCACAGAGGATGGTTTCCTCCGCCCTCCCCACCGCCACCGCCAGGTTTTGCAGCTCCTCCTTTGCCGCCAGTACCCCCAGATTTTGGATGGCCTCCCCGCTGATGTCCAGCCCGTAGACCTTCCCCCGGCGGCCGGCCATCCTCGCCGCGGGCAGGGTGAAGAACCCGCCGCCGCAGCCGATGTCCATAAAGGTAAGACCCGGTTCCAGCCCGATATCATCCAGAATCGCTTCCGGATTTTGCCATCGCCGTCTTTCCTCGTCAAAAGCCTGATGTACCGGCCCGTGATAACCCAAGCAGTTAATCCCTCCGTTCTTATTATAGCCAGTTCCCGGCCGATTGTCAGTTACCGCTTTGTGTTGGCGGGCGACCGTAGATTCTCCCGATGTCCGGTCTTTCCGTGGTATAGTAGTGTACCCACATGTAAATATGGGTAAATAAGGTGGCCAGCAGGGCCGGTGTCGACGCCAGCAGCAGCCCGGGTATCCAGAACAGCGCCGGGCCGAATGTGTACATCGCGTTGCTGGTGTACTTGAAAATTCCCTGCCGGATAAAAGGTTTTCCCCGGTAGGAAATATTGAAGTGGTCGATGCCCAGCGCCCGCCTGACCGGGAAGTACTTCACCAGGGAGTAAAACAGGTAGACCGCCGGTACGGCCAGGAGGAGCGCCAGAACGTTCAGCAATGTCCGGTCTGCTTCCAGCGTGTTCATGCTGGATATCGCCAGACCCACTATCAGCAGCGGCCTCAGGCCGAACAGGACGAGAAACCCTATCGAGTAGTAAAGGAAGCCGCTCGCCCCAAACGTACGGGTAATCAGGGAAAAGTGCAGCTGTGTCCGCCAGCAAAACCAGACGTATACCTGGTGCAGGACGGCGTTTGCAATCGTCAGCCAGAGCCAGACCGGGGTGTTGATGGACAGGAATTCACCCGCCAGGAACCCTTCTCTGCGGCTGACCAGGAAGACCGCCGCCAGGAGGACTGCCAGCAGGAAATAGTGCCAGGCCTGCTTTTCGAAAACTGGTTTCATCTATCGTGCTTTCCTCATGCTTTGGAAGTCAGGGTGCTTCTTTGCGAACCGCCGTCGAGAGCCTCTCTTTGCCGTGGTTAAAGTATGCTAATATTACTCCCTGCCCGCTGTCAATCTTACCTGCGTTGACAGCCGGAAGACGCTGGGGCTAAGATAGACCGGGGCGGGATGGAAGAACTGCTCCGGTCTGTCCCGGTTAAAGAATGCTGACTTCCAGAGGAGAAGACTATTGCCTGAAGCTGAAGTAAACGGAACTACCCTGTATTACGAAACGGCCGGGGAAGGGTTTCCCCTGGTGCTGAGCCACGAGTTCGCCGGGGACTGCCGGAGTTGGGCCCCGCAGATAGATTTCTTTTCCCGCCGTTACCGGGTTATCACCTACAATCACCGCGGCTTTCCGCCCTCCGCGGTTCCGGAAGGCGCTTCGGCCTACTCCCAGGACATCCTGGTAGAGGACCTGTATCAGCTCCTGCGTTACCTTGATATTACGACAGCCTGTATCGGCGGCTGCTCTATGGGCGGCAGTGTGGCCCTCCAGTTCGCTTTCGCCCACCCGGAAATGGTCCGGGCCCTGGTGCTGGTGGCTACCGGCGCCGGAGCTACGGACCGGGAAGTTTTTGAGCCCAGGCTGGAAGGACTGGCCCGGCAAATTGAGTCCGAAGGCTGGAAGGCTGTTGCCTGGCGCTATGCCCTGGAGTCCAATCGAGTGCAACTGCGGCGTAAAGACCCGGAAGCCTGGCGGGAGTTTACGGAAGCGCTGGCCGCGCACCATGATACCGCTTCGGCGCACCTGATCCGGGAGGTCATCCTCAAGCGGCCGCCCATATCCACGCTGGGCGCGTCGCTGGAGCGACTGAAGGTGCCAGCGCTGATTATGGTGGGTGACGAGGACGATATGTGTCTGCCCCCGGCGCTGATGATGAAAAGGCACCTGCCCGGCGCCGGGCTGCTCGTTTTCCCTCGCTCCGGCCACGCCGTGAACCTGGAAGAGCCGGATAACTTTAACCGGTCCCTGCTCGAATTTCTCACCGCGGTTGAGGCGGGGACCTGGGAAGTAAACTGACACCGGCCGGCGGGTACTGGGGCCGCTGGCATCGAGGATAATTAAGGAGGAACACCGGATGAAAACTCGTTCCACTATCCTGGAAGGCATCAAAGAAGTAAGATTGATGGAAAGGGATATCGAGCCGGCGCCGGACCAGATTCTGGTCAAGACCCATTCGACTTCGATATGTCTGGCTGATGTCCAGATGTACCGCAAGGGTTATTATCTTTACGCCAGACGCCACGAGAAGCCGAAGTACCCCCTTTTCGTCGGCCACGAGGCGGCCGGCACCGTGGTCGAGGTGGGCGCCCGTGTCCACGAATATAAGGAAGGTGACCGCGTTATCCTGATGCACAATTCCCGCGGTCTCCAGGCAACCGCTCCCGGCGGTATGTCTGATTACTGGGTGGCCCGTCCTCTGGAAGTGGTCCTCGTGCCGGAAGGGATGGATATGGACCTGGCTGCTCTGGGGGAGACGGTCTGTCCGTTCGTCTTTACCGTCTTCCGCTCTGGCATCAAGCTGGGGGATACCGTGGCCGTCACCGGCGCCAACTTTATCGGGCAGATAATCGCCCAGGGCCTGAAAAAGAGCGGCGCTCTATCGGTGACGGTTATCGATAATCGCGAATCACGCCTCGAACTGGCCAAAAAACTGGGCGCTGACCGGATTATAAACTCCGCGCAGGTGGACGCTTACCGGGCGGCAATGGAGCTCACCGGGGGCAAAGGCTTTGACCTGGTGGCCCAGACAGCCGCCTATATCGACCCCACCGTCGAGGAGTATATGAACCTGGCGACGGAACTCGTCCGGCCGATGGGCATACTCGTCTTCCAGGGTGATTTTCTGCATCCAATCACCATAGACAACTTCCAGCGCTGGCACCACGAGTCTCTGGATATCCGTTCCGTAGCCTTCCGGCATTACCATCCCGAGCAGGTCCAGGTCTGGAGCCCGGACTGTTTGAAGGTGATGCAGTCTGGCCTGGTGCAGGTAAAGCCGCTGATTACGGCTACCTATCCTCTGGAAAAAGTAACCGAGGCTTTCCGCGTTGCTGATGAAGACCCGGACCAGTTGAAGATAGTGCTCACGCCATAAAGGAGGGTTCAGGGTGAGATTTAAAGACAGAGTTGTCATCATTACCGGCGGTGGCTGTGGACTGGGCCGGGCGGTTGTCCTGGCTTTCGCCCGGGAAGGCGCCGTTCCTGTCATCATGGATATCTCGATGGAGAACGCCCGGAATACCGCTGCGGAGGTGGAAGGACAGGGAGGATGCGTCCTTGCCCTGCAGGTGGATGCCACGGTGGGACGACAAGTGAAGGACGCCGTCAGCCGGGTTATCCGGGAATTGGGCAAAATAGACATCCTTATCAATAACGTCGGCTGGACGGAGAGCGTGAATTTTCTGGAGACGGATGAAGCGCTCTGGCGGAAAAGCCTGGATATCAACCTGATGGCCCCGCTGCACTTTTGCCGGGAGGTCCTGCCTCATATGGTGGAAAGGAAGTACGGCCGGGTGGTTAACATCGCTTCCGTCGCCGGCCGGCAACCGCGGCCCATGGCGGTGGTTTACAGCGCGGCCAAAGCGGGCGTTATCTCCCTGACCCGCTCGCTGGCCGTGGCTATGGCGCCCCACAATATCCGGGTCAACAGCGTCTCGCCCTGCACTATGGATACCGGCCTCCTGAAAGAGGAAGACCCCGAGCACCTCGGGCCGATACTGAAACAGGTAACCCTGGGCAGGCTCAGCCAGCCAGAAGAGGTGTCCTCCGCCGTGCTTTTCCTGGCCTCGGACGAAGCGTCATACATTCTCGGCCAGAGCCTGCATGTTGATGGTGGCAATTGTATGCTATAGAGCGCCGCAGTCGTTTTGATGATAATGGTGTCAGCAGCTTAAAGGAGGCGCAAGATGAAGTTCGAGAATAAAGTGGCGATTGTTACCGGGGGTACCCGCGGTATCGGCCGGGCGATTTCCCTCGCCCTGGCCCGGGAGGGCGCCGGGGTTTCCGTGGTCGGCCGGAACCGGTCGCGCGCCGACGAGGTGGTTGCCGAAATAAAGAAAAACGGCGGGGAAGGACTGAGCATCCCGGCGGACGTCTCCGTTGAGTCTGACGTTGCCGATATGGTGAAACAGACCGTAGACCGCTTCTCCCGCGTCGATATCCTGGTGAATAATGCTGCCGTGAATCTTCCTTACCGGGCGGTGACTGACCTTACCCTGGAAGAGTGGAGCTGGATTGTCAATGTTAATCTCACCGGCGTGTTCCTCTGCGCCCGGGCGGTGCTGCCGGTGATGATGGCGCAAAAATCGGGGAAAATCATCAACCTCGCCTCGCTCGGCGGGCGCTACGGGGCTGCCGGACGGTCTCCCTACCGGGCCACCAAGGCCGCCGTCCTTAACTTTACCGAGTGCCTGGCGGCGGAAGTCAAAGAGCACGGCATTGGCGTGAACGCCATTTGCCCGGGAGCCGTGGAAACGGATATGATGCACGAGATAACGCTGGGGAAAACACCCGATTACGCCATGCCGCCGGAAGACATCGCCAGCGTGGCCCTGTTCCTCGCCTCCGACGAGAGCCGGAGCATAACCGGCGCCGCTATTGATGCCTACGGGCTGAGCAACCCGATATTCGGGACCGGCTCGGCGATTACCCGGCCGGAAAGATAATGGCTGATTAAGGTGCTCATCCCCGCTCAGTCCAGTGAGAAGACCAGGTCGATGAGTATCGAAAGCGTCTTGACGGAGCGTTCCAGCCCGGCCAGCTCCGGGTCGGAACGTGTCATCTTGCTCACCCTGCCTTCGAGTTCACCCGCCAGCGCAGTAATCAGTTTGCGCAGGTCTTCCGTGCCCTCTTTAGCCTGGTATGAGCTTACTTTCTTGATGACATCGGCTTCGGCGGAAATTATTTTCAGCTGCTCCAGGGCCATAGAGAAGGTAATCCCGCGCATGCCGAGCATGGCCTGCTTTTGTGCGGCTTTTTCCCGCTTTCCCCGGGCTTCCTGCCGGGTAGCATCCTCCGTCTTTTTGCTCAGTCCGCGGGAGAGCCGGAGCAGTTCTTCCATCCCGTTTTCTGGCGTCTCTGATTTCATCGCCCACCTTCACTTTCGTACCGCGCCGGAATCCTGGAGCCGGCGCAGGAGACCGCTCCGGGAAAGGTACGGTCCATCTCCTCCCGCCCTCTCCGGGCTGCCCGGTCCGGGTAAGTACTACTCGCTGAACCGGCTCCGGCCCACGTAGTTATCGATACCGTACTCTCTTTTCACGTAGCGGTAAAGGGCGATGTCATATTCTTCCGGGTACTTGAAATTCCTCTCCGCAATCAGCACCATCTGTCTGCCCATCTCTCTGGCTGCTTTCATGGCGTGTCTGTCCCGGCGTATATCCGCCTTGTTGCGGGCGTAACCGTATACAAAGTCCGTGGAAAGCATGTGGTGTACGGAAAAGAAGGTGCTGAAGAGGTTCCAGACCCCCAGGTTCCCCAGGCTGGCGCCGGTGGATATCACCCCGCTGACCTTGCCGGCCAGCCGGTTGCTGTTGGCGTAGAGACAATAGGTACGGTCGATGATGATTTTGGCCTGTGCCGTAACGCTGAAAAAGTAGACCGGTGTTCCCCAGATGATTCCGTCGGCATGCAAAAGCTCGGCGTGGATTTGCTCCATATCGTCTTTGATATGGCATTCGCCTGTCTTTTCGCAGACAAGACAGCCATCGCAGGGGCGCAGGTCTTTATCCCGGGTAATTACCAGACTGGTTTCGACGCCGCTGTCACCGGCCCCGGCCAGGGCTTCCCGTACCAGAATCTCCGTGTTGCCCCCTTTTCGGGGGCTGCACACTATACCGGAAACTTTCATCTGGCGTTTCCTCTTTTTTATTCCGGCGCCTGGACGAGCTCCAGTATCATACCCTCCGGGCCGTCCAGAAAGACGAGCTGCCAGCCGTAGACCGGGCTGGTTTTATCTTCCACCCGGCACGGAGCTGACCGGAAACGGACGCCCTTCTGCCGCAGGCCTTCATACATCCCGTGGATATCATCCACCACGAAGCCGATATGCGGACTGCCCACGTCGTTCATATCCGGCTTAAGCTCTCGCCCGGTCGGTGACAGGTACTGGATGAACTCCAGCACAAAGTCCTCCACCCTGACTTTTCTGACCCGGGTGTGCGCTCCCGGCAGACCGGTAAACGTCTCGATGAGGTCCCCTTCATAGCCGTACGGCTCTCCGATATCGGTGCAGCCGAATTTGTCCCGGAACCAGTCGATTACCGCGTCCAGGTCTTTCACCGTGATGCTGACGTGGTTTATCCTCTGTATCATGCCTTGACCTCCCTCGTTATTTGTCCTTTTGTCTCATCGGGTATCCGCTAGCCGAAGAACAGCGCCGCCATATTGTAGATGTTCTTCGAGACCGGCTTTTCCCTGTCGACAGCCTTTTCCAGCGGGCAGCTGGTGATGCGGTTTCCTCTCAACGCCGCCATCTCCCCGAACCTTCCCTCCTTGACCAGCTCCACCGCCTTTATCCCCAGGGACGTTCCCAGGTTCCGGTCATAGGTTACCGGCGTACCGCCTCTCTGGATGTAGTCCAGCGAAGAAAACCGGGTCTCCAGTCCCGTCTTTTCTTCTATCATTTTGGCGAGGATTTCCCCCACCCAGCCGGACAACCCGTCTATTTCGACCGTTTTAACCCCTTCGGCAACGACGATGATGCTGAAACGTTTTCCCCTCTGGTTTCTTCCTTTCACCATCTGACACAGCTCTTCCAGCTTCTCCCGGGTGAAGGGTATCTCCGGTATCAGGATGGCGTCGGCGCCGGCGGCCATTCCGGAGTAAACCGCAATCCAGCCGGTATTGCGCCCCATAACCTCGAGGAGCATCACCCGGTGATGGCTGTCCGCCGTAGAGCGCAGGCGGTCCAGGGCATCGGTGGCAATCTGCACCGCGGTCTGAAACCCTATCGAATAATCGGTGCCGGCCACGTCGTTATCGATTGTTTTGGGTATCCCCACCACCGGCAGTCCCCCCCGGTACAGCTTACCGGCGATACTCAGTGTCCCGTTGCCTCCCAGCACTATCAGGCCGGAAAGTCCCATCGCCTGATACTCGTCCAGGGCCGCTTGTGGCCCGTTCCGGATGCGTAACGGACTGAAACGGGACGTGCCCAGGATGGTGCCTCCCCGGTCGATAATCCCGGAAGCCTGGAGACTGTCCAGCGTTTCGCTCTTTTTCTCGATTAGTCCCTTCCAGCCGTCATGGAAGCCGGTTACCTCGTAGCCGGACTGGATGGCGGTCTGCGTTACCGCCCTGATGGCGGCGTTAAGGCCGGGACAGTCCCCGCCGCCGGTCAGTATGCCTATTCGCCTCGGATTCTCCATTTTTTTGCCCCCTGGAGTGAACTACTCGCTTCCACGGCGGGAAACGGTCGGATTGGGCTGATTCTTGAGCTCGGGCGCATTTAATCTTTTTAAGCCCGGCACTGCGGAAGGAATGGTATCAACCGGGACGTCTTTCCTGCCTTTTTGCGCCGTGACCCGGCCTAGAGATTGTGCCATCTGGTCTGGGACAGTTTTTCCTCGTCCAGGTAGACCTTGCCCTCTTCGGTCATATCAACCAGTCCTACCCGGAGCATGAACTGCAGGGCGCGCGGTTTGTGGTCCCGCCTCCGGAACATCCGTTCCAGCATCGGTTTCGGTTTCAACCCCATTTCCTCTATCTCCCGGGCCGTTTCCGGACTCACGGCATTGAACTTGCGGAAAACCCGGATTACCTTCGGAATCGTGCGTACCAGAATCCACTGGGGGAGGAAAAACACCACGATGATGAAAACTAGCCCCAGCCCTACCCAGAAAAGGATGTCATAAAGCATAATTCTTCTTGCTCCTCCGGCTCTTCCCTGAACAATGGTCCAGTTCGTTCCATTATATCATACCCGGCAGGCGGTTTCTCGGCCGCGCCGGTCCCTTGAGATAACTTGTCTTATAGGGGTGGGCCGTTACCATCTCCGGGTGTCCGCAGGGAGGATGGCTCCGGTCCCGGCAAGAAACGTGGCAGTTGGCGGTGCAGCCGTCTATCGGCCGGAAACGGCCGTCTTCCTGTTTGGCGGCAAACGGGAGGCAAAAGCGCTCGCAGTGTGCCAGACCCGCCGAATCCGATTCGGCGGCGCTCAGTTCCTGGCAGGTGGCGTAGGTCATCCCGTTTCTCTCCACCACTCCCCGCAACCACCGGTGAAATTCCAGCCGCAGGTCCTTTTTCAGCAGGTATCCCTGACCGGTGCCGCTTCTTTCGTACCGGTAATCTCTTTCGAACCGGCGGGCGGCGTCCGGGGAAATCCGCTCTATTATCCTGGAAACTTGCTGCCGGATACCGGCGCCGGCGGAGAAAGACCGGCTTGCCGGCAGTCTCCCCGTGCTGCTGATGACATGCTTTGCTCCCGCCGCCCGGAAAGTTTCCACCAGCCGCTCGATACGCCCGGACCAGCCGTCCCCGTACCGCGCCTGGAAGAGGTGGATGAAGACCGGGTCAAAGCGTACCAGCGTGTCAACGCCGGCACTCGCCAGTCGGCTTACCGCTTCCACCCGCCGGTCTAAGGAAGGGGCCGACGGCGAAAGCAGGTCCAGCACTTCGGCGGTACCCTCGATAGTAACGCCGACGAACTTGGGCTGGTACCCGCCGAAGCCGGGCACGTCGAGAAGAAACCCGGGGTCGCCTTTGGTAGTGACGGCAAAGCTCACCCCGTAGTTCATCAGCACCTGTACCAGGCGCCTTACTTCGGCCCTGAGTTCGGGGATGGCCTGGCAGGGGTCGGATACGTTGGAAATGGAGATCGGGGGACACAGGCTGATTTTTTTCAGGTCTTTTTCTGCCAGCTCCGGCAGGTTATTGTAGACCCGCGTCTCCGCTGAATAATCGGTGTAGACTGCCTGCCGGGCGTAACAATAGACGCAGCCGTGCTGGCAGTGCGCCGGTCCGGGCGGGGTCACGTTGATTATCCAGAAGTGGGGGCATTTCCGCTCCGGCCCGCGGTAGGGGAAATCATGCAGTGTGGAGCCTTTCTTGTTAACCAGTTTTACTCTGCTCAACGGCCTGAAACACTGAAATAATATTTCCGGACTCATCCCTATTATATCAAATCGCCCGCCCGGTTAAAGGTGGTCTATCCGCCCTGTGACTGGTCTCTGAATCGCTAGGCGGTCTGTCCCGGGTAGGCAAAGCTGCCTTCGATATTGGCCAGGAACTGATCGGCGAGGACGGCCAGCATCGCCGCCGGGAGCGCTCCCTCCAGGATGAAAGCGATGTTATCCTGGACCAGCCCGGCGATTATCGGTGAGCCGAGACCTCCCGCCCCGATGGCGGCGCCTATCATCGCCGTGCCGATGTTGATAATCACTGATATGCGCACCCCGGCCAGTATGACCCTCGCCGCCAGCGGGATTTCTACCCGGAACAGGGCTCTCCACCGGCCCATCCCCATCCCCTGGGCGGCGTCCAGCAGTCCGGCCGGCACCGCTTTCAGTCCGGCAATGGTGTTCCTCACCACCGGGAGCAGCCCGTAAAGAAAGAGGGCTACCACCGTGGGCAAAAGACCGAATCCGAGCATGGGTACGGCCAGGGCCAGCACAGCCACCGGCGGAAAAGTCTGACCGAACGAGGTGATGTCGGTAACGATGGGCAGGAATTTCCGCCCGGCGGGACGGGTCACCCATATCCCCGCCGGTACGCCCACCAGTACGGTGAGACTGCTGGACAGGGCTACCAGTCCCAGGTGCTCTGTAACCAGCACCATCAGGCTGGCCCGGGGGTGCAGCACCTGGCTCTCTGCCGGGAAAAGGAAGCGAAAAGACGTTTCCCAGATACCCGTGTTGCTGATGATGCCGATAAAAACCGCGCCGGCCAGAGCCAGCCATATCCAGCGCCGGGTCCGATGTCTCCCCACGGTTTAAGTTTCTCCTCCGGCCGTCGCCGCCTCTACGTCGCGTAGCGTTATTTCACCCACCAGCCGTGTATTGTCATCGACCACCGGGATGCTCAGGAAGCCCTGCCCCAGCATACGGGAAAGGGCTTCCCGCAGGGTGGCCTGATCGCTGATGGTGATTTCCCGGACGTCCCCGCTGAATATCGTCTCCCGGGCCGTTACCGATTCGGACAGGCTGGTCCGGTCTATCCAGCCGATTGGTTTCCCTTCTCTGTTCACTACCCATACCGAGCGGCGGTCGCCAATGGCCGCTTCGATATCTCTAATCGTGTCATCCGGCTGTACCGAGGGGCAGGGCCGGATGAAGTCCTTTATCCCGATGCGGGAAAGCCGCTTCAGGGCACGGTCAGTACCCACGAAGTCGTGGACAAACTTGTTCGCCGGCCGGGAAAGTATCGTCTCCGGAGTGTCGTACTGCACCAGCCGGCCCTGTTCCATGATGGCGATTCGGTCCGCTAGTCGGATTGCCTCGTCGAGGTCGTGGGTGACCATGATAACCGTCTTCTTTACTTCCCGCTGGATGCGGACGAACTGCCCCTGCAGCCGCTCCCGGGTGAGCGGGTCCACCGCGCCGAAGGGCTCGTCCATGAGCAGTATCGGCGGGTCGGCGGCCAGCGCCCTGGCTACGCCGATGCGCTGCGCCTCACCGCCGGAAAGCTGGCTCGGGTATTTTTGCACGTACTCTTTCGGATTGAGGTCCACCAGGGCCAGTAGCTCCTCCACCCGGGCCGAGATATGGCCTTTGTTCCAGTGGAGCAGTTCCGGAACGGTGGCGATATTGGCCGCTACGGTAAGGTGGGGGAAAAGCCCTACGCTCTGGATGGCATAGCCAATGGACCGGCGGAGCTGCTCCGGCCGGGACTGGCAGGTGTCCTTGCCGTCGATGAAAATGTGCCCGGACGTCGGCTCGATGAGCCGGTTCGTCATTCGCAGCGTGGTGGTCTTGCCGCATCCGGAAGGGCCGATGAGCACGCAGACTTCTCCTTCCTCGATTTCCAGCGACAGCTTATTGACCGCCACCGTTTCCCCGTAGGTCTTGGTTACTTTCTCCAGTCTTATCATGCGGCGCCTCCCGTCACGCCTTTCGGCGTGGTCAATCTGACCATTGTCCTCATCACCGTGTCCACCACCAGCGCGAGCAGGATAATCGGGATGGCGCCTAGGATAATCAGGTCCGGTGCCGCCTGTCCCAGTCCCTGGAATACGAACCACCCCAGTCCTCCGGCGCCGATGAGCGCGGCCACCGCGGTTAGCCCTACCGACTGTACCGCGGCGATGCGGACGCCCTCCATGACCAGCGGGGCGGCCAGAGGCACCTCCAGCCGGCGGAATACCTGGCCTCGGCTCATCCCCATCCCCAGCCCCGCGTTAAGCACTGCCGGGTCCAGCTGGCGCAGACTGACAAAGGTGTTCCGGACGATAGGCAGCAGCGAATAGATAATCAGGGCGATGATTGCCGGCGCCGTGCCCACTCCCCGGATGCCTATGTCCCGCAGAAAGGGAAAGGCGAAGGAAAGCGCGGAAAGCGGAGCGATGAGCAGCCCGAACAGCGCCAGGCTGGGTATCGTCTGGGTAATGTTGGCGATAAAGAATATCGGCCTCTCCGCGCGCCGGCTGCGCACCGCCCAGATACCCAGCGGAATGCCCAGCAGGGCGCCGGCGCTGACGCTCCCGCCGAAGAGAAAAACGTGCTTTAGCATCTCCTGCCAGAAACGGGCCTCGTGCCCGGAAAATTCCCGCATTACGGAAAGGTCACTGAACCAGCCGGTAAATAAAAGCAGGATTACCGCCGCCAGCCCGCCCCACGAGATGAGATTTTTCCAAACAGGCGCCTCCGGCAATGCCTGGCGGCTGGCGAATATCAGCACGTAGCTGGCAGCCAGCGTTATCCAGATGCCGGAGCTGAGGGAGACCCGGGCGAAATCACCGCCGCTCTCCACCAGGTGGCCCGCCGCCATACCGGCGAGGGCGAAGGTGATTACCAGGATGGAGTTGGCGGTTATCCCCAGGATGATGGTCCGCGCCTGACCTTTTCGGAGCAGGCTGAGGAACAGGCAGACCAGCCACAGCCCCAGCAGGGCGGCGGTCTCGCTCCACCCCGCCGCCTCCCACAAATTCAGGCTCGTTCCCGCTGCCAGACGGCTCGACTTCAGCGTCAACCAGCCGAAGGGGAGAGAAAGAAGACCAACCACCGCCCCGGTAATCGCCACGCTGTCGCGGCCAACCAGGCGCCTATCCATAGCTCCTTTATTCCCGGGGAGATTATTTCAGGAACCCGTTTTCGGTCAGGTAATTACGGGCCACGTCAGCGGCGGCCTGTCCCTCAAAGGCAATCCTGGCGTTCAACGTCTGCAGCGTTTCCAGGTCCAGTGACTGAAATACCGGGTTCAGGATTTCCGGTAGCTCCGGATATTCTTCCAGTACCTCTCCCCGGACTATCGGCGCCGGTTCATAGACCGGTTGCACGTTCTTCGGGTCGCTCAGCACCACCAGCCCCAGGGCAGCCAGTGAGCCGTCCGTGCCGTAGGCCATGGCGGCATTAACCCCGTCCGTGCCCTCGGCGGCGGCCTTTTCCGTCTGGGCCGTGTTGCCTCCGGACAGTGTTATCAGCTGTTCGTCGCTCAGACTAAACCCGTAGGCTTTCTGGAAGGAGGGCATGGCTACCGGACTGGTCACGAACTCCTCGGAACCGATAAGCTTGACATAACCGCCGTCATTGATGTAGGCGGCAAAGTCTTCGAGGCTGCTGATGCCTTCGCTTTCGGCAAGCTTCCTCGGTATCGCTATCGCCCAGGTGTTGTTGGCGGGGGCCGATTCCAGCCAGACGATGTTGTTGGCTTCTTTATCCAGTTTCTTTACTCTCTGGAACCCCAGCTCGGCGTCCTTCCAGACGTCTGATTCGGCTTCGTCGAAGAAGAAAGCGCCGTTGCCGGTGTATTCCGGGTAAATATCAATTTCCCCGCTGATAATGGCCTTGCGTACCACGGAAGTGGGACCGAACTCCGATTTATCGATTGTTTCGATTCCATTGTCTTCCAGCATGGCGATTATCATCCGGGAAAGCAGGGCCCCCTCCGTATCTATCTTGGAGCCCACTATCACCCCCGGCTTGCTGCATCCGGGAAGAGCCAGAGCCAGTATCAGTACTATTATCCCTGGTAATATCAGAAAAATTTTCATATACGTGCCCTCCTTTTAAGTCAGTTCCACTCCTGGGCATTGAGCCGGAACGGCTCGGTTTCGTCTACTCTACATACCGGGCTTTTTGTTGTCAACCTTTACCGGACGGTGACCCTGCCTTTCTCCGCACCGGTCACTTCTCCCACGATAGCTGCCTCTCTTATGCCCGCCTCCCGCAGTTTTTTCAGCAGTCCCTCCGCTTTATCTCCGGGCAGTGAAATCAGCAGCCCGCCGGACGTCTGCGGGTCAAAAAGAATACTCGCCAGTTCATCGGGCACTTTCCCCTCTATCTTCACCATGCGCTGGCGGAAGTCCCGGTTGCGTTGTAGCCCGCCGGGCAGCATCCCCGCCTTGGCCAGCTCTCGTGCCTGTGGTAGCACCGGCACCGCCGCCGAATCAATTACCATACCCGATTCGCTCCCTTCTATCATCTCGCAGGCGTGCCCGAGTAGCCCGAAGCCGGTAATATCGGTGCAGGCGTTGACGCCGGCTTCCTGCATCAGCTCGGATGCCTTCCGATTGAGAGTGCCCATGCTTTTCATCGCTTCACTGACGGCGGTCTGTTCCGCCTTTCCGTTCTTCAGCGCCGTGCTGATTATTCCCGTCCCCAGCGGCTTGGTCAGTATCAGCCGGTCGCCTTCCCGCCCCCCGCTGTTCATTACCACCCGCTCCGGGTGGATGGTGCCGGTCACGGAAAGCCCGTACTTGAGTTCCGGGTCTTCCACGCTGTGGCCCCCCACCAGGGCCGCTCCCGCCTCGTGTATTTTGTCCATACCTCCGGCCAGGATATCCTTCAGTACGGAGACAGCCATCGTCTTTACCGGAAAGCAGACGATGTTCATCGCCGTCAGCGGCTTACCCCCCATCGCGTAGACATCGCTGAGCGCGTTGGCGGCGGCAATCTGCCCGAACCAGTAGGGGTCGTCCACTATGGGCGTGAAGAAGTCTACCGTCTGGATGATGGCCACATCATCAGACAGCCGGTAGACTCCGGCGTCCTCTGCCCTTTCCATGCCCGCGATGAGGTTGGGGTCGGTGCTCAGGGGCAGGCCGGACAGCGCTTCTTTCAGGTCTCCCGGACCTATCTTACACGCTCAGCCCGCCCCGTGGACGGTTTCGGTAAGGCGCGGCGTTACCCGGTCGCTCATTCCGTTCGGCCTCCGTGACCTCGTTTTTGTCTGCCCCGTCTGGAGACAGACTTATCGTATTATACCGTCAGGCCGCCGTTCTCTCAAGTGCCGGGTCTGTCAGGTTTCAGTCTTCTGTCCCTTCTTCCGCCACTTCACAGCAGCCGCATTCGCACTGGCCGCCGGTGGCGCAGGGTTCGCAGCAGTACATAATCCCTTCTTTCTCGTGTCCCTCGACGATGGTGCAACCGCACGCTGGACAAATTTGTTCTGCCATTTATTCATCCCTCCCTGCCGCTGGTTAGATAAATTCTTCCAGCAACTTTTTTGTTTTCTCCGGGTCCATTTTCTGGTTTACCAGTCGGCCCTTTTTCAGCGCGGGCAACTGCTCTTCGAAAGTAGGCCGCTCTTCCCGGTAAATCACGCCTATGGGTATCCGGTCTCCCCATTCCTGGGCCTTGGCAAAGGCGGCCAGCTTGTCCTCCGGCTTGTAGTCGTCTCCCAGCTTGTACACCCGCTCCCGGTACCACCGGAAAGTATTCCGGTGGTTAAAGGTAGGGCACGGCTGAAGAATATCGATGAGGGCAAAGCCTCTGTGGGTAATCCCCGCTTTTATCAGCCCGGAGAGGTGGTCGACGTCCCCGGCAAACCCGCGCGCGATGAAGCTGGTGTCCGCGGCTATGGCCACCGCTATCGGGTTAAACGCGGTGGGAGCGCCCTGGGGAGTCGTCTTGGTAACGTAGCCGGTATCGCTGGTGGGTGAGGTCTGACCCTTGGTCAGCCCGTAGACCTGATTATTGTGCACCAGGTAGGTGAGATTATGGTTGCGGCGGGCGGCGTGGATGAAGTGGTTTCCACCTTCCCCGTAGCCGTCCCCATCGCCGCTTACCACGATGATGTTCAGCTTCTCGTTGGCTATCCCGGCGCCGATTGCCGGCGGAACCGGGCGCCCGTGCAGGGCGTTGAACACGTTGCCCCGGCTGTAATGCGGCAACTTTCCGGATTGCCCGATGCCGGAGACCATCAGCACCTGGTGGGGTTCGAGCTCCAACTCCACCAGTGCCTGGTTCACCGCTTTCAGGATGCCGAAATCACCGCAACCCGGACACCAGGCGGGCTTCAGTCCGGTGTAATCAGTTATTGATACCATCGTCGCACCTCCCCTCTCGTACTTTATCGGCGATTTGCCTCGGAGAAAAAGGGCGTCCATCGTATCTCAGTATATTCCCGCTGGCTTTCCTCCCGGTCTCTCGCGCCATCAGACGCGCCAGCTGCCCGGTGGCGTTGTTCTCCACCACATAGCAGTGCCGGGCCCGGCTCATCACTTCGCCCACGGCTTCAGCGGGGAAGGGCCACAGCTCGTTCAGGTGCAGGGAGTTCACTTCCATTCCCTCTCTGCGCAGGATATCCACCGCCTCCGTGATGGCTCCCCGGGTGCTTCCCCAGCCGAAAAGCGTTATCTCTGCTTTCTTCGGTCCGTGTAAGGCGGGGGAAGTCATTTCCTGCTTCAGGCTGAACAGCTTCCGCAGTCTTTTCTGTACCTGGGCGGTCCTCGTCGGCCCGTCTTCGGTCAGGTGACCGGCTTCATCGTGTTCATCGGAGTCAGTTACCACCAGGGCGCGGCTCTGGCCGGGTAACGCCCGCGGAGAGATGCCTGACTTCGTCACCCGATGCCGCTGATATTCCGCGGCCTCTCTCCTGTTTTCCGGACTGAACAGTTCCCCCCGGTCGATGGTCACCTCACCGGTATCAAACTCTTCCACGGTGCCGTAAGAGCTTGCCAGGTGCTGGTCGGTCAGTATAATCACCGGTAGCTGGTACCGGTCTGCCAGGTTGAACGCTTTGACCGTCGACCAGAAAGCGTCCTCGATTGTGGCCGGGGCGAGTACCACCCGGGGGAACTCGCCGTGGTGGGCATGCAGCACGAATTCCAGGTCTCCCTGTTCGGTGCGGGTAGGCAGACCCACCGCCGGCCCCGGCCGCTGCGCGTTCACTGCCACGACGGGAGTCTCCGTTATCCCGGCCAGCCCCAGCCCCTCTACCATCAGGCAGAATCCGCTCCCGGAGGTAGCCGTAAGCGCCCTGACCCCCGCGTATCCCGCCCCCACTATCATGTTCATGGCGGCTATCTCGTCTTCGGCGTGTACCATCACCAGCCCCATGTCCTTCGCCCTGGCGGCAAAATATTCCATTATGGAAGACGCCGGAGTCATCGGGTAGGCGGCCATAAACTTGCAGCCGGCGGCAATCGCCCCCACGCTGATGGCCTCGTTGCCGTTCAGCAGCATCCTGCGGACCCCGCTGACCGGCTGGAACTGGCGGTCGAAATTACCCCTGTAGTTATTCCGGGCGTAGTCATAGCCCGCCCGGGCCGCCTTGACGTTATTCTTGCCAACCTTTGCCGCCGGAAAGTGTTCTCTCAGTACCTTTTCCAGTATGCTAAAGTCATAGCCGGTCAGCCCCAGCGCCGCGCCCAGGGCCACCGTATTCGCCATCAGCTTACTGCCGGCTTCCTTTTCCGCGATTTTTCCCAGGGGAACTCCCAGATATTTCCCCTTGTCCCCCGGAGTTTCCGCCTTCTCCTCGTCGAAAATGGTTACTCCTTCTCCGGCAATTTCCTCCCGGTGCAGGTTTATGCTTTCCTCGTTCAGGGCCAGCAGCACGTCAACCGTTTCATTGATGGCCCCCACCCGGCCTTCTTTTACCCTCACCCGGAAAAAGTTATGGCCTCCCCTCACCCTCGATTCGTAGTCCTGGTCGCCGAAAACGTGGTAACCGCCCCGGCTGAACGTCTTGGCCAGCAAGAAACCCACCGACTGTACCCCCTGCCCCGCTTCTCCGCCTATCATGAAGTTGATTTCTGGCTCTCTGGACATCGGCCTTCTCTCCCTTGTCGGTCGTTTCTGTTATCGTTCCGGCTATCGTAATTTCAGGTGTTACTTGAGATTAACCTCTCGGTATAACCCGGCGCATCTTTGGCCCGGGGGCCCTACTCCACGATGACCGTACCCTCCATGTAGGGGTGGATGGCGCAGTAATACTCGTAGGTGCCACTTTGCTCGAAGGTATAGCTGAAAGTGTCGCCGGTGGACATGCTCCCGCTATCGAAAAGGTCTTCCCGGCTGGTTACGGTATGGGGAGGTGAGTCCATGTTTTTCCAGGTTACCGTGGTTCCCGGGGAGACGGTAATCGTATCCGGTGCGAACTCGAAATCGGATATCTCCACCTCTGAAGTTGCCGCTGGTGCTGGCGCGGGCGGGGGTTCCGTTTCCTGACACGCCGTCAGCCCGAACGCAACTGCCAGGAAAAGGGTTATCCCGGCAATCAAAGCCATTGCGCTGCTTCTGGCAAAATAATACCCTTTCATTTTATTCTCCTTCGCTTCCTTGGAGTATCTGTGCGGGCAGCTTTTTAGTCCAGGCGCTTTTCCACCAGCTCCCAGTTGATGTTCTGAAAAAACGCCTCGATGTAATCGGCACGCTTCAGGCCGTAATCGGTCATGAAAGCGTGCTCGAAGACGTCCATCACCAGGATGGGCTGGCAGCCTGCCAGGTGCCCCGTCTCGTGCTCGTTTATCCACTGGTTAAACAGCCGGCCGCCGTAGCTGTCCCGGTAGAGTATCGCCCAGCCAATTCCCCGTATCTTTCCGGTGGCCTTGAAATCTTCTTCCCACGCCTCATAGCTGCCCCAGGTTTCTGCCAGTTTCTCGTTTACCGTTGCCGGCCTTGCCACCGGGCAGAGCAGGTTCTCGAAATAGTACTCGTGCAAGCGCATCCCGTTAAACTCGAACCCGAAACGGCGCTTCAGTTCGGCGTACTCCGGGTTTGCCGGGTCTTTGCCCATCCCGCTCAGCCGCTCCGCGAGCTTATTGGTATTGGTCACGTATCCCTGGTAAAGATTGAAGTGGTTTTTCAGCAAAGTTTTGCTGAAACCGTCTATCCCGAGCAGGTAGCTGTAGTCCCTTGCCTGGTAAACCATGCTTCCCCCTTCCTTATTTCAGACCGGATTGACTTTTCGCTGCCGCCCGGTCAAACTTCCGGCTCGCAGCCCGGCGCTCTTACGGTGAGGACCGGAACACTTGACGAGCGCACAACCCGGTCGGTCACGCTCCCCATCACCCACCGGCTCACTCCGGAGCGTCCGTGGGTGGCGGTAACGATGAGGTCAACCCCGTTCTTTTTCGCGTAGTCCACCAGGTTTTCGGCAGCTTTCCCGGTGAGGACTTCTGCCCTGATATTAACTTTTCCGTAATCGAGCCCGCTTACCAGGTTGTCCATATATTCTTTCGCTGCCTCTTCGCTGCGGGCGTCTATCTGCTTCACCTGTTCTTCGCTGAAGTACGGGTTTCCTCTGACTGAGGTTAGTTCAAAAGGTTCCACCACTCGTACAAAGATAACTTCCTCCACCCCGCAGCCCTTGGTTATCGCCTCCACATGAGGCAAAACGCATTCGGCCAGTCCTGACCCGTCCACGGGTACCATTACTTTTCTGTACATTTCTCCTTTTCCCTCCCAGTTCAGCTTGGCGTGGTATCAGTTCCCCGGTGCACAACCCGGAGAACGTATCACCATTACCGGTACGGTGGAAGAATGTAAAATACGGTCGGCCACGCTTCCCCACACCCACCGGCTCACTCCGGAGCGCCCGTGGGTGGCGATGATTATAAGGTCTACGTTGTTTCGGGTAACGTAGTCCCTCAGGGTTTCCGCCACTTTTCCACTCAGCACTTCCGAGCTTACCTTTACCTTGCCGTAGTCCACCCTCGCCACCACTTCATCCAGGTACTTTTGCGCCACCCCCCTGCTTTCCGCCTCGATTTTTCTTATATCATCTTCGGTAAGTCCTATTTCCGCGTATCGCGTCGGCATATAGGTGGGTTCGGCAACGCGGATAAAGACTACCTCCTCCACGCCGGTCGCCTTGGCGATAGTTTCCGCGTGGGGTAAAACACATTCCGCCAAGTCAGAACCATCCAGAGGGACCAGAATCTTCTTGTACATGTGCTTGCCTCCCTTGCTCTTTCCCGATGTATCTCCCGGCTCCAGTTCTTGTCAGAGCCGCCTCTTCTCTTCCTTTTCGTTATTAATAACACGGTCTGATAACCGGCTGCTATGACGTACGTCACACTTTGTATTATCTTGCCTGAAGGTGCAGTGCAGTGTAACTGCCCGCGGAGATATTGTCAACAGGCGTTCCTTGACTTGCCTGTCCCTCGCGCCTATAATAACACTCGCTGACTGCTTCAGCTTTCCGGAGGTAAAATATGGGGCTGGAACAATACCGGCAGAAAAGAAGGTTTGCCCGTACTCCGGAGCCATCGGGGAAAGAAACGTCCGCCGGGGACAACCGTTTTGTTATCCAGCGGCACCGGGCCAGCCACCTGCATTACGATTTCCGCCTGGAGATGGCAGGCGTGCTCAGGAGCTGGGCGGTGCCCAAGGGCGTCCCCTCCGCACCCGGAATAAAGCGGCTGGCGGTCAGCGTTGAAGACCACCCCGTGGAATACCTGGATTTTGCCGGTACCATTCCGGAAGGGGAGTATGGCGCCGGTACTGTGGAAATATGGGACAGGGGTACCTTCAGGATTGACCGGAATGAAACCGATTTGCTGGAATTCAGGCTGGAAGGGGAAAAGCTGGCCGGTAACTACGTGCTGATACATACCGGCGGCAAGAACTGGCTGCTCTTCCGGCGTAAAGAGTAACCGGCTTGCGGCCGTCCTTGCCGCAGGAGAATACGTTGCCACCGGAGGTATGATTGAAAGTTCTGGGGATTATGGGCAGCCCGCGGATGAAAAGCAATACTGACCTGCTCCTGGACGAGGCCCTGCGCGGTGTGCAGGCCGCGGGCGTGGAAACGGAAAAAATAATCGTCGATAAACGGGATATCGCCCCCTGCCGGGAGTATTACGGGTGCCTCAAAGACGGTAACTGTGTCATCCGGGATGATATGGACTCCATCTACCCCAAACTGGTGGCGGCTGACGGGGTTATCATCGCCTCCCCGATATTCTTCTACGGGCTGTCCGCACAGCTAAAGGCTCTCATTGACCGTACCCAGGCGCTGTGGGCACGCCGCTATGTGCTGAAAAACCTTCCGGACGCTGTCCGCAAGGGGGCCTACATCGCTGTGGGCGCTACCCGCGGCGAGCACCTGTTCACTGGCACCATACTCACCATCAGGTATTTTTTCAGCGCTTTTGGCGTGGAGTATACTGATGAGCTGCTCGTCCGCGGCGTGGACGGCCGCGCGGAAATCAAGCAGCACCCGGATACGCTGGCGCAGGCTTACGCGCTGGGTGAGCGGCTCGCCGGCAAGCTCCTTTAGCCCGCTTTCCTTTTTTTCTCTTCGTTTGCCGGGGCGGAAAACCGCTTCAGCTTGGCCGCCATCTCCTTCAGCCTTTTGTCCACCCGGGCATTGATGCTGCCGGCCGGGTAGGTGCCGTCTTTTTTCTTCTTGCCTGCCCTGACTCCGGTAAGTATCTCTATCCCCTCGTCGATGCTGCTCACGGAATAGATATGGAACCTGCCTTTCCGGACAGCGTCCACCACCTCTGGTTTCAGCATCAGGTTTTGCTGGTTCTGGCGCGGTATCATTACCCCCTGTTTCCCGCTCAGACCTTTCGCCCGGCATACTTGAAAGAACCCCTCTATCTTCTGGTTCACCCCGCCGATGGGCTGGATTTCACCCTTCTGGTTGACCGAACCGGTAACGGCGATGTCCTGCCGTAGCGGCGCTTCTGCCAGGCTGGAAAGCAGGGCGTACAGCTCCGTGGATGAGGCGCTGTCGCCGTCGATGCCTTCGTAAGACTGCTCGAAGCACAGGCTGGCGGAAAGAGAAAGCGGCGTGTCCTGGGCGTATTTCCAGCCCATATAGCCGCTGAGGATAAGCACTCCCTTGTCATGGGTACGGCCGCTGAGCTGTGACTCCCTCTCGATATTGATGACTCCGCCTCGCCCCAGGAACGTCTTGCAGGTAATCCGTGACGGCCTGCCGAAGGACACGTCCCCCAGGCTGTAAACGCTGAGCCCGTTCACCTGCCCTTCCGCTTCTCCGTCCACGTCAATCATAATCGTGCCGCGCTCTATCAGCTCCCGGATGCGTTCGTCCGGCAGATTATGCCGGAAGAATCGTTCCTCTATCGCCTGTTCCACGTGCCTGGCTGCTACCCGCCTGGTCCCGTCCATACGCGCCCAGTGCTCTGCCTCCTCCACCAGCTGTTTTATCTGGGCAAACCGGGAGGAAAGCTTCTCCTGGTCGGCGACCATCCGGGAAGCATACTCCGCCACTTTGGCTACTCCCGTCGGGTCGAAGGGATGCAGCTCGCAGTCCTCGCAGCACCCGGCGATAAAGGCGGCAAATGATTTCAGGTTTTCCTCCGTCTTGTCCACCTGGGAGCTGAAATCGGCTTTGACCTTGAAAATCTCCCAGAATTCCTCGTCATAAAAAGAGAGTAGCTGGTACAGGGTGTTGTCTCCGATAAGCACTATCTTGACGTCTATCGGCATCGGCTCTGGCCTCATTCCCTGCGGGGCAATCAGCCCGAACTGCTCGAAGGGGTCCTCGATGCGGACCTCCTTGGTCTTGATTGCCCGCTTCAGGGCCGGCCAGACGGCAGGATTGGTCAGCACCTCGGTGGCGTTGAGCAGGAGGTATCCTCCGTTGGCCCGCTGTACCGCCCCGGCTTTGAGCATGGTATGGTCGCTCAGGTAGCCGCCGAAGAGAAACCTCCGCTCGATTTTGCCGAACAGGTTGGCGTAGTTGGGGTTCGGCTCGGTAATTACCGGCGGCCCACTGGTGGCGCTGTTATCCACGTAGACATTTACCTTGAAAGGAAGAAACGGTTCGCGTCCCCCCAGCATCTGGCTGGCAGAAACGCCGAGCAGCGGGTTCGGTGGCTCCTCTTTTTTCTCTTTGAAAATATCCAGGTTGTTCAGGGTGAATGATTTCAGGCCGTTTAGGTACCTGGTTATCGCCTCCGATTTTTTGTATGTCTTCATCAGGTTCTTGAACAGGCGGGAAATGGTAAATTCGGCTATTTCCCGGTCGTTGCTCCGCAGCTTCTCGGCGGTCTGGCTCTCCAGCTCCCGTGCCTTTTCAAAAGTGGCCTGGAGTTTTTTCAGCAGTTCGGTACGCTTTGCCTCCAGTTCTTTCCGCGTCTCCTTGTCCAGGGACAGATAGTCTGACTGGGAGGCTGGCTTCCCCTCGATTAGTGGAATCAGGGCCGGGCCCACCGTGGTCATTTGGAGCTGGAAGCCCTGGCGCTGCGCCTCTTCCGCCATTTCCTCGAAAAGCTTCTGCTGCCGGGCCTGGTTCTCCTCGGTCTGCTTCTTTTTCTGATTGAGGTATTCATCACTGGAAAAAGCTTTGTTCAGTTCGTCCTTGAGTTTCTGCAGCAGGTCGGCTATCTCTTCTCTGAACGCCTTTCCCTTTCCCTTCGGCAGGCTCGCCGCCCACGGCCGGTCCGGGTCGCTGAAATTATAGAGATAGCACCAGTCCTCCAGGGGGTGGTCCAGCTTTTTGTCCACCAGCTTTTGTACGTAGGTCTTTACAATCGTGGTCTTACCGGTGCCGGTAAGACCGGAGACATAGATATTGTAACCGTCACGAATCATGGCCAGGCCGAACTCGATGGCGCGGATAGCCCGGTCCTGGCCGATAAATTCCCGCAGCGGTGCCAGTTTATCGGTACATTCGAAGTCGAAAATCGCCGGGTCGCAGTGCCAGCGCAGCTTCTCCGTCGGTACTTCGTATGCCTTGAGATTCATTACCGCCTCCTTGGTTTCTCCAATGCCATGTGCCTTTCCATTGTAGTACCGTTATACCATTAGCATTGCCGTTATTCAAACATGTAAACGCGCAGTTCTGGCAGGGAAAACCGGTGATGGTTAAACGGCGTGCAAGCGTTGGCTGGTGCTGTCCGGACTCATCAAGAGCGAGAACTAGTCTCTGGCCGGCAGGTAGATTTCTCTCGCTCTGGCCCGGCCGCTGCCGGTCAGGAATACCCGCTCGATGATGCCGGCCAGTTTCTCCCGGTCCGTAATATCGTACTCGTCTCTCAGGTTTACCAGCCAGTCGGCGTCATAAAGTATCTTGAAGTTCCGGGTATCTATTTCTCCCGGGCTGTGGTGGTGGGCGATGATTTGGCAGATTTCTTCAATCTGACTTTCCTTGAACCCCAGCTCTTGCAGAATCGCCCGGGCTATGGGTGGCCCCTCCGCTTCCTGGTGCTTTCCGGTGGCACGGCCGTACTTTCTTTCCGCTTCGTGGATACCGATGTCGTGGAGGACCGCCGCTCCGGTCACCACGTAGCGGTCTCCCCCCTCCGGTCCCAGCATCTCCTCCGCGTACTCGGTTACCCGGCGGGCGTGATTTATCCGCCGGGTGTCCCCGTTGAAATACGCTTCCATGGCATCGAGCAGGGCTTCTCTGGTGGTTTTCATCTCTGCGGTCATTGCCCCCGCTGAAAGTAGCTTTGCTTCAGGCGGGGATTAGCTCTCCCCTTACCCCCACGGTTATCTCCTTCAGCGGAATATCCTTGCCGCTGGCCAGGATCGCCTGCCGTGCCATATGTACCAGGCCGGAACAGCAAGGGACTTCCATGTGCGCCACGGTAAGGCTCTTTGGCTCTGCCTGGCTCAGTATCGCCGTCAGCTTCTCCAGGTGAGCTTCAAAGTTATCCAGTTTGGGACAGGCAATCGCCAGAGAACGGTCTTTCAGCAGTTCCTGGTGGAAACAGGGATAGGCGAAGGGCACGCAGTCCGCCGCCACCAGCAAGTCTGCCTCCTTCAGGAACGGCGCCGATGGCGGGACGAGCGTCATCTGCACCGGCCAGTGAGACAGCGCTGGTTCCGGCGCGTAACGTCCCGTCTCGCTCTCCGGGTAGGCGGCAGCCTGTCGTTCGAACTGGGAAAGGGCCGCGGAAGGACAGCCGCACGGCTCCGGTTCGGCGGTTGCTTCCAGGGCATGCAGAAACTGCTCTACCGCCTCCTCGTCGAACTCTTCCGCTTCCCGTTCTTCGATGGTAATCGCGTCCTGCGGACATTCTCCCAGGCAGGCGCCGAGCCCGTCACAGTACGTCTCGCTGATAAGCCTCGCCTTGCCGTCGATTACCCGCAGTGCCCCTTCCACGCAGGAAGGAACGCAGACACCGCACCCGTCGCATTTCTCTTCGTCAATTTTCACTATTTTTCTGATTGCTCTGGTCGCCATTATCTCCTCCGGTGAGTTTGCTTTTGATTTGCTCTGTTATCGGGCCAGTCCTATTCGTAGTGCAGCGCCCGCCATCGTTCTTCCCCCAGGCACTGCCTCGCGGATGCGCACCAGTCGATGCAGGAAGGTATCTTTTCCTTGTAAACGTACTTCCCGCACTTCTGGCATTTTATCCGCTGCTCATCGGAGAACATTTCCACCTCCGCCCCGCAGTTCTGGCACTTATATAAAGCCACTCTGAGCTTCCTCATATCCTGCCCCGGACACTGACTGAACATAGCTATCACCTCCCCGGTTCCGATATCGTTTCTTATTCTTGATTAAAGGATAGCAGTGACTGCGGCAGGAAACTATGATTTGCATCACATAAGGGGACAAAGGTAACCGGCGGTGGCTCTGGAGGGGCCGCGCTCTATATGGACGGCGGCCCCTCGCCAAGCAGGGCGAGCTTGGTCTGGTCGAGGATGGTAATCTGGCCGCGCACCGTGTCTATTATTCCTCTTTCCTTGAGCTGGCTGGTTATCCGGATGGCTGACTCGGTGGTCGTTCCGGACATATCGGCCAGCTCCTGTCTGGTAAATGGGAGTGTTGGCCCCATCCTGGACGCCAGCATCATCAGAATACGCGCCAGGCGCTGCTCCACGCGCTCTCCGGCCAGGTCTTTGAGACGGCTCTGGGCGTCTCTCAGCCGGCCTCCCAGCACGCTGATTATGCTTAACGCTACCTGCGGATGGGTGGATAGAAAAGAGAGAAAACGCTCCTTTTTTATCCCCAGTATCCGGGTTTCCTCCATGGCCTGTGCTGAAGCCGGGTAGGGCTTGTCCTCGAAGACAGCCACCTCCCCGAACATCTCGCCCGGCCCGAAAAAAGCGATGATAAACTCCTTGCCGGAAGTGGAATATTTGATTACCTTGATTCTGCCCTCGATGACCACGTAGAAGTAGTCCGTCCGGTCTCCCTCCCAGAAAACGAACTCGTCGGCGCCGAAACGGTGTTCAATAGTGAGCCCGGACAGTTCCCCGAGTTCGCCGTCACTCAGGCTGGAAAATATCAGTGACTGTTTCAGTACTGCTTCCGGTGCGGTATAGACCACCGTTACCTCCTCGCTCGGTTACCTTCTCCTCGGCTAGACGCTCAGCGCCTGCCGGCCGGTAATCTCCTGCTTGAGGGACCAAGCTCTGACGGCCTCGATGACTTCCTCCGTATCGTCGCAGACGCGGAGCAAGCACAGGTCCTCCTCCGAGATAAAACCGCTGGCCAGCGTGCTGGCGCGCAGCCATTCCAGGAGCCCGTTCCAGTACTGACTGTTAAATAGAATCACTGGGAAGGGCTTTATCTTGTGGGTTTGTATCAGTGTCAGCACCTCGGTTACTTCGTCCAGTGTTCCCAGACCGCCGGGCATGATAACAAAGGCGGTAGCGTATTTCACCAGCAGTACCTTACGCACGAAGAAATGGCTGAAAGTCAGGGTGAGCGTAGAATAGACGTTCGGTGCCTGTTCTTCCGGCAGCTCTATGTTCACCCCCACTGATTTAACTCCGGCCGCCCGGGCGCCTTTGTTGGCGGCCTCCATCAGGCCCGGCCCCCCGCCGGTGATGATGGAAAACCCCACCTCTCCCAGCCGGCGGGCAATCTCCTCGGTCTTGGTGTATTGCTCTTCGTCCGGCTTGACCCGCGCTGAACCATATATGGTTACCGCTGGCTCAACACCGGACAGCTTATCGAACCCTTCCACCAGCTCCCCGATTATCCGGAACATACGCCAGGACTCCTCTTTGGCCAGCTCATTTATTTCGTAATTGTGTCCCTGTTGCATTTTCCCCTCCGCGTCAGTTTTCATCTGCCGTCTCCCCGTCTCTCCCTAACGCTGATTTCAGGAAACGGGTGACTTTTCTCCTGATAAAAGGATACCACAACCATATGGTGGGGTGTGTTGCCGGGAACCAGGTTATCGGCGGCTCCCCGCAGGCTTTCCAGAAGTCAAGGGTTGACTCTCTGGGGATATATTCGTCCCAGGCGGCGTTTATCATCAACAGCGGGCGTTTCCGCAAATAAGGGGTAAAGGTCATCGGGTCCACCAGAAAACCCCGGCGAGGTGGGTTCACGAGCTCGAACCCTTTTTCGCCCACCTCGGCCAGGTACCGGGCAAATTGCTCCTGTTCTCGGGTGTATTCGGCTTCGGACCGGCGGTATTTCAGGGCGCCTTTGCGGCTTTTCTGCCCGATTTTCCCGGAGTTTCCCCCGGTGATAATGAAGACGCCCGTCCGGATGCGCTCATCCACTCCCATCGCTATCGCCGAGACAAACCCGCCGAAGCTTATCCCCATCACCCCCACTTTTTCTTCGTCCAGTTCATCGCGCTGCTTTGCCCAGTCTATCACCTGACGCACGTTGATTACCGATATCCGGTAGCCTTCGAACCACTCTTCCGGGGTGAGGTGGGGGAGCCTTTCTTTCACCGTCTCCGGCATACGCTGGGAATGGAACACGGAATAGACGATAAAGCAGGCTATCCCCTCCCGCGCCAGTGCCCGCGCCAGAAATTTTCCCGGGATTAAAAGCTCGTCCCCCATCCCGTGCAGCAGAACTACCAGGGGAGCTTTTCCCTCACCTTGCGGCCGGTAGTATTCCCCGCGCACCGTGTTGTTCCTCTCGTGTCGAGTATGGTAAGCGGTAGGGAAGGCTACCGAGTATCGGTGCCAGGCGGTTGTCTCCTGACATAATGACAGTTCGGAAAATGGTTCGCTATCCGTATAATCGTAGGGGTTCATTCGCTGGATACCGGGTCCTTAGAGTTCAATCTTGGCGCCAGGCCCGGACAGGAATCATTCTACTCCGGCCGGGCGTCCCCTTTCAAGCCGTGCCTTGTCAACCGGCCGGGACCGGTATAACGGCGGTAACTGTTTAGGTGTTACCGCCAGGCTTGATATCGTTTAATCTTGCTATGGCCAGGTACATAAATCATTGAGTTTCTGCCACCGGTGCCTGTAAATAGTCCATTGCCATTATTGCACACTGGTTTAATGTATGGTTTATAATTTAACTTGCTTCTCACAGCAGCCGGTTTTCTGAGGATAGAATAAATGATATGTTATAAGATAGATAATGTTGGGGATAAACTATCTTTAAGTAAAACTCCAGCGTGATGCTAGAGTGTATCGGAGGGGAGGGAGTAAGAGACATTTTCGTCTCTTACTAAAACATGGAATCGTTATTTATCAGTCTGCTTGCCATCTTTGCCGGAATAGTGGTTATCCCCTCGCTGGCACGTCGCATAGGACTGCCAGTCATAGTCGGTGAACTTCTGTTCGGGGTGATACTAGGCGTATCTTTTCTTGACCTGGTACCATATGACGAGCCGGCGCTGGAGTTTTTCGCCTCGTTCGGCCTGGCATACTTGATGTTTGTCGCCGGCCTTGAAACAGATTTCGGCGCTATTTACCGGGAAGGTGATTTAAGGGAAGTATCGGCGGCGGCTGGCGCTTCTTTATTACTGCCGTTTGCGGCAGGTGTCGGCGTTTCTTACCTGGTTGGCGTACATCCTCTCCTGCTGGGGACGATATTCTGCACCACTTCCATCGGGCTGGTGCTGCCCTTATTGAAAGATATTCATTCCTCGCCGCGGTTCTCGCGGACTCTGGTTGGTTCAGTGGTAGTTGTAGATATTATCAGTATCTTTCTCCTTGCCTTTGTGCTGGCTGTAATTACGGGTTCTGTCGGCGCTGAATTTGTCTACGGGTTACTGGTAATGGTGACCCTGTTATTGCTACCCTGGGTCCTCAGCAGGGAGGTAGTTCGCCATAGAATAGTAGCCAAAATAACTGAAGAGGCGCATTTTGATATCGAGGTAAGGATAGCCTTTGCCCTGATCTTCCTGCTGGCTGCTACCTCCAGTTTGCTGGGCTTTCACGCTATTATTGGAGCTTTTATCGCCGGTCTAATCGTGAGTGAGGTTATTCCGAAACATGTCCAGATAGAGGAAAAGTTACAGAGCTTCGGCTATGGTTTTTTTATCCCCCTGTTTTTCATCCTTGTCGGTGCCAGGGCTGATTTGCCGGTGCTTTTCTCGAGTGCACGGGATATCGGAATCCTGGTGCTGATTATCGTGGTGGCCCTGCTTTCAAAGGTAATTGGTGCGGCCGCGGCTGCCAAGTTAATCGGCTTTAAGCGGCGGGAGAGTCTTGCTTTTGGTATCTTCCATGGCGGTCGGTTGAGCCTCATAATCGCTGCCGCTGAGGTATCACGAGGGCTTGGTTTTATCGGAGATACCCTGTTTGCTTCTCTGGTGATACTGGCTATCGTCTCTGCAACTGCGGCACCGACAATCGGCAAGCGCATACTGTTGTGATATAGAGTTTCGGAATTTAAATAATAAACGACGTTACCCGAATGGTGTGTCTTGTAGACAGTTCCCGAACCTTTCTTTGAGAAGAAAGAGTTGATTCCGGCCTTGCAGGAGCTTCTGGTTTCAAATCTCACACGTAAAGATGTTTTGTCCAGCGCCGGTCACAACCCATCTATCTATAATAACCACTTTTCAGGGAAACGCTGAACTCTCCATCTCCTGTAACATTATAGTACCATGCATAGGGGCTCATTTCATTTTTCTCCGTAGGAACGGCCCCGGCAAAGCTTATACAGGCATAGCCCCCGTTCCTGTTCTCAACGCCATACCATCCATCCGAATCTATTTCGTCCAGATTATCCTGTCCATAATGGAACATGTCAACAAAGTCAGGAGACAGCCCCATCTCTACCACGATGTCGAAGTCGGTGCGATAATCAGCAATAAGCACATTATCTTCCAGCCTGATTTCTTTGTTTATCCTGCCGTCGCCGGAGACGAATTTCAGATAGTCGTCACCCACGGTTACAGAATATATGTCGTTAAAATACTCATAAGCGGCAATATCGTATTCATCGAAGTCACCGACCGGACGATCCATAAAGGCATCGCTAACGGCGCGAGGTCCATTCTCACCTTCACCGGAGACCGTATTACCGGCTATTCCCGGATCTGGGACTTCTATCCCGGCGTTCCCTCCAATGATATCAATACCGCCTGACATCTCGTCATATGCAAAAAGGTATTGCAACCTCCCGCCGTCGTTTTCAAACACCGCGAAGATTTTGTTATTTTTCAAAATGTACTCATCTTCACCGTCCTGGTCCAGGTCAACCGCCCGGGCGACTGTACCGCCTGGGATTTTGCCAGTTTTTACTTCATCAGCCCAATCAGCCGCCGCCGTGATAACCGTGATACCCCTTATCCGGTTGGTTTCCATCTTCCCCAGCATCCAGATGTCGCCTATCTCCCCATAATCATCCCCCGGAAAGTTCGGGTTATAATGAAGAGATAAAATCTTGGATGATTGCAGGAATATATGCTTCGCCAGTTCCTTTAGGTAGCCTTCCGGGGCGGTTTTTATTGCTTCCCATGTATCGTGAATTATCGTTCCTGGCATCTTGTAATCGCCCGCTTTTTTCATGCTGGGGATTCTATCCGCCGGGGCAGTCAGGAACGGTATATATTCAAAATATGACTCATAGTTGATTGTTTCACCTTCATCTCTGAAAGTTTCGCCGTAATAACTGCAAGATGGGTCGTATACCAGGGGGAGCTCCACGTTTTGCCCGTGGTTCACTGTAGCCTGATTTTCACCGAGAATGTCGTCAAAATGAAGGGGCTTAATCCATGGGTGGTTGGCAATCCATTCCACGTTTCTTTTGATTACGGGCAGGTAAACCCTGTTATCGTCCTGGTCGACAATGTGATACCCAAGGTTCATATATAATATTTGCTGCCTCTCGCCGGCCAGAGCATTGTCTAAAAGCATGAAGCGCATCTCTTCCGAAGCCCATTCTCCAGGGGCACCGTAAATAATATCCTCAAGGAAAGATTCCCACCTGTTGTTATCAATGAATACCTTTACTCCGTTCACTTCTTGAATCTTATAAGGGTCCAGGGATTCCGTAAACCACTGTTCAGCCATGTCCCATTCCAGGACAATACCTTCGTAGCCATGCTGTCTCAAAAGTTTAAGAGTTCTACCATCGATTGCTCCGTCCATGGGAGTGACCACATTTGTAGTGGAAACCCCGATTTTCTCGAAGAACTCATCCCCCAGGAGGATGGCTTCGGTGTTCATCTCGTCGCTGAAGAAAGCCGGGAAATGCATGCTCAGCGGCGTACTCCTCAACTCAAGTAGCCCCGCCTCATAGAGAGCGCGGATACGGTCATACAACGCGTTCTGGTCTGAAAACCAGATACATTCGCTGGAAAGTGGCAATGAATATGTCTCCCAGCTTAGCGGCAGATTGAAATGTTCAAAGGCGTCCAGCACCTCCAGCCATTGCGGATTCACCACCCATCCCCGCCCGGAGGTCCCCCGGCTTGGAGCCGGCGAAAAGGAAAGAATCACGCTGGCCGTACCCGAAACTTCCACGGAAGAAACGGGACTTGTTTTGTCACTGGCAGCGTGTTCATCCTCTCCGGTGGTGAAAGCCTGTATAGTCAAAGGTTCATTATCAGCCCAGCCTGTATCCGCCAATGCCTTTTTATCAATTGAAAATTCCAGAAAGTCAAGCTCCGGGTGGATAAGTATATCAGCGAAATAAGGAGTTTCCTCATAATCACCGTCTAACACGCGGCATCTGTAAAGGTCATCGATAACCACCAGCACGTCCCACTGCATATCAGATGAAAATCCCGCCGTCCCCTGTACTAAAGCCCTGTTTGCCCCTGTACCGCCCTGTAATGCCAGATACACATCGAGGCTATTTTCTTCAACGTTTTCGGCAAGGCTGAACAGGTCAAGTCTGAAGTAATATTCTTCTTCTCCTTCGTGTGAGTACAAAGCAACGATTTCCCGGTACCCGGCGACATCATCAAGCTCATCTAAAAGCCTGACATCCTCTGGATTCCAATCCAGCATAGTAGAAATAACCCGTGTTTGGGCTATATCGGTTACGGGTTGAATGGAGACGACATTAAACCCTCTCGTTCCTGAAGCTGGCTTATCGGGTGATGGCTCAGGAGAAGGCGACGGAGTAATGACGGGTTTATCGGGTATAGTTGGAGATTTAGGTGGCGCTGTGAGAGATGGAGAAGGAGGCGAAATATCTGCCGGCGGCCCCGCGCAGGAGATTAGAAATATCAACAGGAAGCCTATTAATCCGAATAAAACAACACGCGATTGCTTCACTCTACTGTTTCTCACCAGGAGACAATTCTAACACACCCACTAACAACATGCACTGTAAGCGTTCTTTTTGCATTCCAGCTGTTTTTCGGTGTCATTAGCTACAATCACAGAGTGATTCAGCTAGAAGGTTTTGTCATTTGGTGCGTGGTTATGGCCAAGATGAGAAGTATTTAACGCTCCCCATATTAAGTATTTTACAGTTAAATCGCTTATCGAGCAATCAGGTAACATCAATTCCAGATGAGTAAGCTGAATTAACAGAATTTAAGGAAACAATATGACCATCCGAAGCTAAAATCTGGTAATATCATTACCCGAATGGTGGGCGATACTGGACTTGAACCAGTGACCTCCTGCGTGTGAAGCAGGCGCTCTAACCAACTGAGCTAACCGCCCACGGCACTCTTATTCTAATGGCAAAAAAGGTCTTTGTAAAGATATCCGGGCACTACTTCAATAGCTGTTCCACTACATCCCGGGCAAACGCCATGGACGAGGTAAAGGCCGGGGATATCGGGTTCAGAATATGCAGTGACCGTTTCTCTTGCAGCATAATATAGTCCATCACCAGCTTCCGGGATGGCCAGTGCAAAAGCTGGGGACGGATGCCCACATGGTCGCTCTCCACAAAGTCTCCCAGCGAGAGCCGTGGTACCAGTTTCCTGGCTTCTTTCCAGACAAAATACTTCAGGTACTTTTTTGGCTCGGTGAGCGCCACCTGGCGGAAAGTGCGGTTTTGAAACAGCAACAGGGCATCCCGGAGCAGAATGGTTGCTGTTTCTCCACCCCATCCGTCCAGCAGGTGGTAGTTTTCCCGCCCCAACGCTGGCATTGCCGTCGGTCCTACCAGGACCTCTCCTTCGGCGCTTCTGGTCAAATGAACTCCCAGGAACGGCGTTTTCAGGTTCGGCACCGGGTAGATATTGCCTCTCACCAGATGGACCCGGTTAGCCGCGAGTTGCTTGTAAGTGCCTTTGAAAGGCAGGATTTTATATTCTTTCGCCAGTCCAAACCTCCCGGCTACCTTGTCCGCGTAAGACCCCGCCGCATTGACCAGCTTTTCAAACCTTATCTCTCCCCGGGAGGTCACCGCCTTCCTGTCACCGTTCAGGCCCCGGAAAACCACCCCGAATGTTATCTTGACCTTGGCGGACTCTTTCAACTCTGCTTCCAGCGCCTCCAGCACTTCTACCGGGTTGATGACGGCCGTGTCCGGTGAAAACAGCGCTTCGTTACCCGGCGCTGCTTCCGGTTCCAGCTCCAGAAGTCTCTTGCGGTCAATAAGGGAAGTCCGCGCCCCGCAAAGGTCCGCCCGCCGCTTCAGTTCGTATAAAGACTCCAGTTCGGACTCGTCTCCGGCCAGAATTACCTTTCCGCTTTCGTGGAGAGTCAGACCTCTCTCCCGGCAAAATTCTTTCATCATCCGGTTACCCCGGACACAGTATTTTGCCTTTAACGTTTCCGGGGTATAGTACATCCCGGCGTGAAGAACGCCACTGTTCCGTCCGCTGGAGTGACACCCTACACGGTCTTCCTTATCGATAATCAGGATATTTTTAACGCCTTTTCTGACCAGTTCCCGCGCTATGGTCAGACCGGTTATGCCGGCACCCACGATCAATATCTGGCAATTCTCTTGTTTCATTCCACGGATAGCTTACACCAGTCCGGGTGTACCACGCAAGCTGAAGCCCTTTTCCGAATGACTAAATACCCGAGATTAACCGGGACGGCTGCCCACCTCCAGTGTCAGCTCTATCTGGTCAGCGTTCCGCAAAACGCTCAGGGTGGTTTCATCACCCGGAGTTTTTTCTTCACCGAGATAGGAAACGAGCTTCGCTACGCCGGTCATCGGGATTCCGTCCATAGTCAGGATGATATCCTCGGCTTCCATCCCGGCTGCTTCGGACGGGCCGCCTGACGCCACGCCGCTCACCAGCACGCCGTTAATCGTTTCCAAGTCCAGATCCTGCGCCGCTTGTGGCGTCAGGTCCTGGATCGCCGCTCCCAGCCAGGGATAATCGAATGAACCATTAGCAATAATAGCCTCGGCTACCCGCCGGAACTTGTTGGCGGAAACGGCATAATAGACACCGTCTCCCTCTTCCGGATTGATGCGGGCAATAACCAGGCCGATAATCTCGCCGTCGGCGTTGGCGAGCGGCCCCCCGGAGTTACCAAAGTTGACCGCCGCATCGAACTGGATAAGGTTGGCAATCCAGCGGGACTGAGAACCATCTTCTATCTCGGCAAAACGGTTCACCTGGCTGACGATACCCGAGGTCAACGAATCTTCGAGGTCGAACGGGCTGCCCGTTACCACCACCGGCTCGCCTACTTCCAGGTTGGAAGAATCGGCAATTACCGGCGGGGCAACCGCGATATCTTCAACCAGTTCCAGCACGGTGACATCGCTGAAAGCATCGGCACCAGTAATCTTTGCCAGGGATATCTTCCCGTCCGGAAAAACTGCGTATATGCGGGACAGGTCAGCCGTTACGTGCTGGGCGGTAATGATGTGGGCCGCATCATCATAGACAAATCCGGAACCAATTGTTCTCTCCCCGTTGCTGATTCTCACCGTAGCCTGGCCTACCCTTTCAAAGGCGCCAGCGGCATCGATGGTCGCTCCGGCCAGTGACCGGGCAAGCTCGGTATTGGCCGCTATTTCTTCCTCCAGTTCATCAGTCCTGTCTTGAGTCTGGCTTAGCCCGTCCTCCAGCGATTCTAACTGGAGAAGAGCGCTGTCAGCCCGGTCTTCCAGACCTTTGATAGCGCTCAGGCTTTGCCTGAGACTGCTCTGTACCTCAATGAATTCCTTCCGGAAGTCTTCCTCTTGCTCCGCCAGTTCCTGACCTAACAAATCGATACTTGCCGCCTGCTCGGCTTGCACTCTGTTTAACTGTTCGCTCAAGCTGCCCACCTGCTGGCTGACCGTAAACGCATAATAGCCGATGCCGCCGCTGATGATTACCAGAAATACCAGGAAACCAATGACTATCCTGTTACCCATCCTTCCCCCTTTCCCATTTTATGATTTTTCGGCCACTATGCTGGCAATAGCCCGCTTGTCGCCTTCATTTTCGAACACGCCTTCCCGGTAACGAAGGCACCGGAACTCATGGAACATGTGGAGGAGTTCGTTATGCCGGAGTAAGTAGTCCGGGTTCTTGGGTTTGCCCCACCGGGCCTGGTCAATCAGAAACGTTTCATAAACTACCACTCCACCCTTCCGCAGCCCGCCTTTTATTTGCGGTATCAGGGACCGCTGCAGGTAGCTGAAACAGATGATGGCGTCATAACCGTTCTCTTCAATTTTATAATCGGTTTCCAGGTCGGCAGTTCGGGCAATAATCGCTGTTCCCGCTTTTTGTGCTGCCTTCCGCGCGTAGTTTACCGCGTTAGCGGATATGTCCACCCCCTCCACCTGAAAGCCGAGGCAGGCAAGGTAGACTGCGTTCCTCCCGTAACCCATTGCCACGTCCAGTACCCGCCCTCTGGGCAGCAGTCCTGTGTTATCTATCAGGAAAGACGCCGGTGCATAATTATCCCCGTGGTGCTCGGACATTTTACATAAACATATTATTTCGAGGCTAGTTTACCGGCTATCGTCGCCACGTGTTTGCCCTGGAAACGTGCCATTGCCAGTTCGTTTTCACTGGGCATCCGGCTTCCGTCCGGGCCGGTGATGGTGGTGGCGCCGTACGGACTACCTCCCGATATCTCTTCCAGTGTCATCTGGCGTGTCTCGGAGTAGGGCATTCCCACGATGACCATTCCGTGGTGCATCAGCGTAATGTAAGAAGAGAGAAGCGTGGTTTCCTGGCCGCCGTGCTGGGTAGCCGTGGAGGCAAAAACGCTGCCCACTTTACCGATGAGCTTTCCTTCTGCCCACAGGCTTCCCGTACGGTCGAAAAAATTGCGCATCTGGGCACACATATTGCCGTAGCGGGCGGGAACGCCGAAGATGATGGCATCAGCATCCACCAGGTCTTCCGGTTTGGCCACCGGTATGTGGGCAAAAGTCTGTCTTGCCTGTTTGGCGCCCGATTGCTCCAACACGTCATCGGGTACCAGTTCCGGCACCTGAAGAAGCTCTACCTCGGCATCCGGAGCTTCTCGTACCCCTTCGGCTTCCGCTTCGGCCATGCGGTAGATATGGCCGTACATGCTGTAAAAGATTATCTTGACTTTCATAAGCGCTCACCTCTCTCGGCCGGGGGCTTATTTTTATCTTTAGCCGCCGTCGATCTGGGGAAAGGCCACTTCTGTATACAGGTACTCCACCCGGTGCTTGTGCCCCAGTTCCTGTGTCGCCAGGTCCGTCATCAGTTCTCTGGCTTCCCCTTCCGGGTGGGCTTTGGCCAGTTCCAGGTAAAACTCGTGGGCATATTTTTCCCGCTCGGCGGCCAGCAGAAATACGTCTTTCAATTCCATGTCAGGAGAAATCTCCCGGCTATCCAGTTTTTCCGCGATGCGGTAGTCCAGTTTCTCCTTTTTTCTCAGTAGCCCGCCCTTGAGCTTACCCTCCCGGTATTCTTCCAGGAGCTTCTGATGACCTTTTTCCTGCTGTACCAGAAAAAGCAGCGCATCACGGGTGGCGGTATCCCTGACCTTCTGGCTCAGTTCGGCATACAGGGTCTGCGCTTCCATCTCTTTAGCGATGGCTTTTCCCAGGAGTTCCTCCAGAGTCAAGTGCTGCGTCATAACTCCTCTTTACCGGCCGCTACGGAGCAAGGCGGATATGCTCCTTCTTCATGCACCGGTCCATCACTACTTCCAGTCCAGCGCCCCTGGCTTTGCCGGCGGCTTCCTCGTTGACGATTCCTTCCTGCATCCAGATTACCTTAGCACCGATTTTGATAGCTTCTTCCACGACAGGCGGTACGTCTTCCGGACGGCGGAAAATATCCACCACCTCCACTTTCCCGGGAATGGAACTCAAGTCTGGGTAGCTCTTGCGGCCCAGTATCTCTCCGGCGTTAGGGTTCACCGGAACCACGTCATAGCCGTGTTCAATGAGATAGCTGGCCACTCCATAGCTGGGCCGTTCCGGTTTTGGAGAGGCGCCCACCACCGCCACCCGGCGATATGCCTTCAATATCTTGGTCTCATTCATTGGTCCAGCCTCTTTTTCAGCTTGGTAAGCTGGCGCAAATGTTTCTTCTCTTCCTCGATTATCCGGTCGAGCGTCACTCCGGATGGCCGGGAGAACCGGTCTTTCAGCTCGTAGTAGAAAAGCAGAGAGTCTTTTTCCAGGGTGATTCCCAGAGCCAGCGCCGTGATATCATCACTGGCCCGTGCGGCCATCTCGTCGGTTGCGGCTTCTTCATTGAAAGCGGCATTGTCCATCAGCGTTTCCAGATAAGCCGAATATTCGGATACGTCTCCCGGAATTTTCTCGTTTTTATCCTCCCCGAGCATGTCCTGGAAAACGCGGACATGCTCCCGTTCCAGTACCATCAGTTCCTGGAATATTTCCCGGGCTTCCGTGTTCTCCGTTGACCTGGACATAATATCGTAAAAGGCTATCCCCCGCTTTTCGATATCTATCGCCAGATTAATCAACTCGCTGCTGGAAAAAGATACCGGCATTGTATTTTCTCCCGGCAATTATTCTTTTTGAAAGGATACTATTTGCCTTTCTTTTCTTTCTTTTTCGTTTCTTCGTAGCTTTTGACCACCGCCTCAACTGCCGACTGGTCCTCGAGTGTTGTCAGGTCGCCCACTTCTTGCCCGCTGGCAACCGCTTTTAACACCCGGCGCATTATTTTACCGCTTCTCGTCTTGGGCAGGGCTGTGGTAAAGTAGATAGCTTCCGGCACAGCGAAGGCGCCCACCGTCTTCCGCATGTGGCCGGCAATCTCTTTTCTCTTTTCTTCTGAGCCGTCCACGCCGGGTTTGAGCCGGACGAACATTACGATGCTCTCTCCCTTTATCGGGTCCGGCCGTCCTACCACTGCGGATTCGGTAATGTCAGCATAGGATATGGCGGCGTCTTCAATCTCTGCGGTGCCGATTCGGTGTCCGGCTATCTTCAGTATCTCGTCGCTTCTGCCCAGCAGCCAGAAGTAGCCGTCCTGGTCTTTTACCGCGTAGTCTCCGGTGAAGTAGATACCCGGGAAGCGTGACCAGTAGGAACGGACATAGCGCTGCGGGTCTCCATATACTCCCACCAGCATTCCCGGCCAGGGTTGTTTTATCACCAGCAGCCCTCTCTGTCCGGTCTTTACCGGCTTGCCGTCTTCATCCACTATTTCCGCGGCTACTCCCGGCAGCGGGAACGTTGCCGAACCCGGCTTCAGCGGGACCGCTTCTATGCCCGGTGTTGGCGATATCATGATGCCGCCGGTCTCGGTCTGCCACCAGGTATCAACGATGGGGCACTTTTCGCGGCCGATGTTCTGGTAGTACCAGAGCCACGCTTCGGGATTAATCGCCTCTCCCACGCTCCCCAGCAGCTCCAGACTGCTCAGGTCATGTTTCCGGGGCCATTCTTCCCCCTGGCCCATGAACATCCTTATCGCCGTCGGCGAGGTATAAAAGATGGTCACTCCGTATCTCTCGATGATTTCCCACCAGCGGTCTACCGCCGGGTAGTCCGGGGCCCCTTCGTACAGAACAATGGCCGCTCCGTGGGCCAGTGGAGCATAGACTATCGAGCTGTGTCCGGTTACCCAGCCCACATCCGCGGAGCACCAGTAGACGGACTCTTCTTTGAGATCAAAGACCCAGCCGTACGTCGAGTAGTTGTGTACCAGATAACCTCCGGTGCCGTGGACTATCCCTTTGGGCTTGCCGGTGGTACCGGACGTATAAAGCACATAAAGAGGGTGGTTAGATTCTACCGCTTCCGGCTCCACGTACGTTTCCGCGCCTTCTACCAGGTCATGCAGCCAGAAGTCCCTTCCCTTCTTCATATTGATGTCGTTACAGGCTCTTTTTACCACGATGGATTTTTCGACGGTGGTGCATTTTTCCAGGGCTTCGTCGGATATCTGCTTCAGGTCCAGGATCTTGCCTCTTCGGTAGCCGCCATCGGCCGTTACCAGCAGCTTGGCTTCCACATCGTTTACCCGGTCAGCCACGGCCTGGGCGCTGAAGCCGGAAAAAATTACCGTGTGCGGCGCTCCGATTCGGGCGCAGGCAAGCATGAAAATAGGCAGTTCCGGAATCATCGGCAGGTACAGGGCTACCTTGTCCCCTTTCCCCACACCGAGCTTTTTCAGCACGGAAGCAACTCGGTTGACTTCCGTAAACAGCGTGGAATAGCTCAGCACGCGGGTGTCCCCGGGTTCCCCTTCCCAGTATATGGCCACCTTGCTGCGTCGCCAGGTTTTGGCATGCCGGTCTACACAGTTGTAGGAAGCATTGAGCAGCCCTCCGGCAAACCAGTTGGACCACGGCGGGTTCCATTCAAGTACTTTATCCCATGTCTTGAACCAGTCCAGGTTCCAGGCCTGCTCTGCCCAGAACTCTTCCGGCTTCTCCAGTGACCGCCGGTACATATCAGAGTACCTTCTCAGCGGGAAATACTTTGTGTCAAAGGGTAACGCCATGTCATCCATAATTAGTATCCTTTCCAGATTAATATTATTACGTATGTTTATCCGTACGGTGTTTAGTCTTCCGCGTAAAAGAGGTCATCATACAGTATTTCCAGCCTCAGCTTATGTTTCAGTTCCTCGTGCACCAGTTCTTCACAGAGCCGTTTTGCCGCCTCTTCCCTCATCGCACCCATCATACTGGCATAAAATTCCACCGCCTGTTGCTCTCGCTTCATCGCCAGAATCAGCAGGTCCTGAAGGCTGATTCCTTCTATTGTTTCCGTTCCCGTCAGGTGTTCGCTTAACTTCAGGTCTGGTATTTGCTCCCGGTGCCATTCTTTAGTGGAAAAGCCCTGCTCCTTCAGTTTTTTCAGTTTTTCCGTGTGCCCGTGCTCTTCTTGCACCAGCTCTTTCATCAGCGCTTTTGCTGCCGGGTCGTCCGTCTTCGTCAGTCCGGCCTCGTAAAGAGCCTGAGAGGCGATTTCCCTGTAAATCGCCGAGTCCAGAACTTCCGCCAGGTCATCCGCCATATAGTACCCTCCTTTTAGAATTAAAATACCTGATTTTACCTTTAGATTATACCTTATTTTGCCCTATTTTGCCTGCGTTTTTTTACTGGTTCCTCCTCATGTCATGAAGGTATTCCCAGCAAGCTGATGCCCAGGAGAGCATGAGTGATTACGGATATCCATAATATCCACCAGAAATAGCAGTGGTAGCCAAAAAAACGTTTGTACGCGCTGTATTGCATAAGATTGCCGGTGATTCTGGCTATTTTAGAACCGGGAATACAGCGGCAGGTAAGATAAATCAGGGAGAGGGTTACCAGGTTCACGATACCCAGGACGAAAACGATTCGGGTAGCCACCTGCACCGGAACGATTTCCATTTTCCCCTCCTCGCCGACGTTTTACTTAAACATCCACGGAAATGGCGTTGTCTTCCGTGATAATCCGGTACACGTTCAGAGAACGCGGGGTACGAACCCTACGGTTTAGCTTTGCAGCCAGTCCCGTCCATCTCGTCCACCGGATTACCTTACCATTAGTGAGGTTGAACTGTGAACCATGCAGAGGACAGGTAACTGCTTCCCCCTCCAGTGTGCCCCGGGAGAGGTCTCCGCCCAGGTGCGGACATTTGTTTTCGACGGCATAATAGCTGTCCTCCACCCGGGCCAACAAAATCTCTTTTCCTCCGGCAACAACCTTCCTCATTGTTCCTTCCGGTAGTTCCTCCCGCCTCAATACCTGGTAGACAGCCATAACTTTATTCTTTTTCCTTTTCCAGAAGATCGTTAAACACTTCGGCGTGGTATATCTCGTTGTCTCTCATCCTCAGAAACAGCTTTTTGATATCCGGGTCACCCGATTCTTGAGCCGCCCGGTCGTAGACCTCGCTTACTTCGCGCTCTATTTCTATATCGGCGCGGAGCATATCGGCAAAGTTGGCCGACTGGTCTACTTCTGAGTGCTCGAGCTTCGGGTTTCCTCCGGCGCCTACTACTCCTTCAGCCAGCCATCCCAGGTGCTGCATCTCATTGATGGCCTGGTCTTCCAACTGCTGCTTTCCTTCTGCGGTCGGGCTGTTGTAAGAATGCAAAAGGTACTGCAAAATGACCGTGTACTCGTGGTCTATGCCCAGGTTCATTACGTCCGTAGTTTTATCCTTGCGGTACCCACGCACATCGGTCGCCCCTTCTTCTTCCGCCTCTTCCCTGAAGTCTTCGAAAAAGCCGTGGTGCGCCTGCTCGTCAGCGAGTATCCTTTTCAACAGTCGCTTTATCTTCGGGTCGTCTATGTCTGTTATGTGTTCCTGGTACTGGGCAATGGCGCCTTCTTCCAGCAACACGTCATTCTGCAGCCATTCCGGCACCGCGGTGCCGCCCATGCGCATCTTGCCTCTCGTCAAACTAACCGTACCCCCGAGGCCGATTATCGTCTCCGCCAGCCAGTCCAGGTGCCGCATTTCGTCACGGGCTATCGCCTCTATCTCGCAGGCGATTTCACCCTCGCCCATCCCGTAAGCGTGGTCGAGATACTGGATGATGGCGCCGTGTTCGTCTTCGAGGTCTTTGGTAAGCAGGGCTATTATCTTTTCCCTTTCCATAGCCACTCTCCTTATTTTAACTCAGGCATAACCGTTCTCTTTATGCCGGTTACTGATGGTTTCCGCCAGTTTGTCCAGTGCGGCGTAGTCAGTTTTTTCAGGGAACCCGCGGCTTATCACCGGCTCCAGTAGCTCCACTTTCAGATTGGCCATCATTCCGGTAAGTTGCTCCACCGTCTTGCCTCCCCACCCAAAAGAGCCGATAATCGAGGCAAATTTGATGTTGGGTCTTACCGCGTTTGCCAGAAAAGCGGCGCTTGCTGCCATCGGGTGGGCTCCGGCAAGCACTGTGGGCGTGCCGATAACCACCGTCGCCGCTTCAACCAGCGCCGTGGCCAGCTGGCTGGTATCCACGGTGGTCAGGTCAAACCGTTTTACGGTCACCCCTCTTCTCATCAGGGCTTCTACCAGGTAGTCCACCATTTGCAGAGTGCTGCCGTGCATGGAAACAAACGGCAAGACGACAATGTTCTTTGGTTCGTCGTTTACCCAGTGGTGATAAGCTTCCAGTATTATCGCCGGCCGGTCGTGTAACGGGCCGTGGCTGGGCGCAATGATATCGATGTCGTATTCGCTTACTTTCTGCAGGTTTTTCCGGATGGGTGCCCGGAAGGGCATCATTATTTCCGCGAAGTAACGCTTGGCGGACTCGCCGATATGACTTTCGTTCGAGACGTACGTCTCGGAAGTGGCCAGGTGCGCTCCGAAGAAATCGCAACTGAACAGTACTTTATCTTCTTGCAGGTAGGTAAGCATTGTTTCCGGCCAGTGTACCCAGGGTGCATGAATGAACTCCAGTGTCTTACCTCCCAGTGTAACGGTATCGCCGTCATCAACCGTCTTTATCTTTTCCTCCGGGATCTGAAGAAGGTCTACCAGCATCCCCTTGCACTTGGGCGTGGCAAGAATCACTGCCTCCGGATATTTACCCATTACCACCGGTAGTGTCCCGGAGTGGTCCTGCTCGGCGTGATGGGTTACCACGTAATCAAGACTTTTCACTCCCAGCGATTCCAGGTTATTCAGCAGCACATCGCTTTTTGCCGGGTCTACCGTGTCAATGAGCGCCGTCTTCTCACTCCCCTTCACCAGGTATGAGTTATAGCTCGTTCCTTCCGGCAGTGGTATCAGCGCGTCGAACAGTCTCCGGTCCCAATCGATTGCTCCCACCGAACAAACCCCGGGTCTTAGTTCAGTGTACACCATTCCGTAGCGTCCTTTCCGTACTTAATTGCTGGCTTCCTTGAATATTTTAAATATCTTCTCAGCTTCCGTCCAGAGTGGGGTGCTCCTTCCCCACAAACCATGAATACGGGTCTACCAGATAGTCGTAATAGTCCTGCAGCACCCGGTAGTGGCCTCTCTCCTGGGCGGCAAGCGCTTCGTAAAAAGACTTCTGGGACATGTACCGGGCGTTTTCACTCTGTTCCTTGTAAAAGTCATAGCTCCGGTTTTCCATGGTCATAGCTGTCTGCGCCGCCTCGATTTCACCGGCCGGGGCCTGTTTCCTATCGCCTACGGCTCCGGCCTCACGGGCAAAGATGGTCTCCAGGTTTTTACCCCCGTCGGAGTCTATCTCTATCTCCGGCCACTCTTCTTTTTGCTGTATTTTCCGGTAGATCTCTTCGAATTTTCGCAGGTGAATATCTTCTTCCGCCGCCAGCGATTCCAGAAGTTTTTGTCCCGCCTCACTCCCGCTCGCCTGGCTGGCTTTCAGGTAGAATGCCTTGCCGTCTGTCTCCATTTGAACCGCCGTTCGCAGTCCTTCCAGGGTTTTCTCCTGTTCCTGCTCCATTGTTGCCTCCTCGCCTTGCTATCTTTCTTTGCGTGCCGTCCGCCAGTGCGGAAAAGTATGACCAGTTTTCATTAACGCTTCCGGCGGGTTATTTCCAGGCAGGCTGCCTTAGTCCGCCCAACTAAAAATAGTTCACATTTCCGGCAGCGTATATGACATACATCACATACATATATTATAAACCTTCTTATGCTATAATTAATAATAAAATAAGCCTTTTCCCGGAATGGAAGTCTTAATCCCGTTAGGCTTTAGAAGGAGGACGAGAATGTCAGAGAAGAACGTGGTTATCTACACTACCCCCACTTGACCCTACTGTCACCGGGCGAAAGAGTATCTTTCGCAAAAAGGTGTTCCTTTTACCGAGTATGACGTATCCAGGGACCGGGAAAAAGTCAAGGAAATGGTTCAGAAATCAAAGCAGATGGGAGTTCCGGTTATCATCATCGATGATAACGTTCTGGTTGGCTTTAACCAGTCCAAAATAGACAGTCTACTCGCCGCTTAGCTCCCCGTTACGCATCACCGCTTTAACCCTGGTTTTTCGGAGGCTGTTTTGTACCAGCTATTAATCATCGGCGGCGGTCCGGCCGGTATCGCCGCCAGCGTCTACGCCGCCCGCAAGCAGCTCAAGGCTCTGCTTATCAGCGGGGACATCGGCGGCCAGATAAACAACACCCTGGGCATTGAAAATTACATTGGTTACCAGTTTGTTGAAGGTCCGGAGCTGATAAACAAATTTCAGACCCAGATTGGTCAGTTTCCCATCGAGCAGAAAATAGGTGAAAAAGTTACCCGGCTGGAAAAAATAGACGGAGGATTTGAGGCTACCGCTGACTCCGGAGGAAAATATCAGTCAAGGACGGTTATCCTGTCCACGGGGAAAAGGTCACTGAGTCTGAACGTACCCGGAGAAACGGAGCTAACCGGCCGCGGCGTCAGCTATTGCGCCATCTGTGATGGCCCCATCTTTTCCGGGCAAAAGGTGGCGGTGGTCGGTGGCGGTAACTCCGGCCTGGAAGCCGCTCTCGATATGGCGAAGATTGCCGAGCAGGTTAATCTCATCTCGATTACACCACTGACTGGCGACGGGGTGCTGGTCAATCAGCTCTCACCTCTGAAAAACCTGTCCCTTTTCACGGAGTACCGGGTAGTGGAAATCACCGGTAATGAGCTCGTGGAAGGTATCCGTATAAAAGACCTCAAAAATGGGGGCGAGAGGTCCCTCGAAGTTACCGGAGTGTTTATCGAAATCGGTCTGGCCCCTAATTCCGGTCTCGTCGCCGGGCTGACTGAACTCAATGAATGGAAGGAAGTAAAGGTGAATTCCAGGAATGAAACCGGTGTGCCCGGGCTGTACGCCGCCGGTGACGTTACTGACACACCGGAAAAACAGATTATCGTTGCCGCCGGTGAAGGCGCCAAGGCAGCCCTTCAGGCGCACCGCTACCTGCAGCGAATGGCACGGTAGCCCCGTGTCTGTCAGGGAGTAAACATTAGTTGGTTAAAGAAATCTCCAGAAACGGCCAGACCCTCTACGCATGTGAAGAGTGCGGTTTCGTCTACGCTGAAAAAGAGTGGGCAGAAAAATGCCAGGCATGGTGCTCTGCCAATCAGACGTGTAACCTGGAAATCACCGAACACGGCAACCCCCCACAATAATCCGTATATTTCGACGGAACTATTCTGGCAGACAGGCTTTTTCCGTGCTCTCTTGCTCCGGTTTCCGGACTCGCTCTATTAATACCCCTACTCCCCGCGTCTCCACCACGTTTGCTTCCTCCCCGGGTTGGAGTTCGTCTCCGGACCAGGCGGTCCACAGTTCACCCTGAGAACGCACCAGGTATTTCCTTAAACCCCCACTAAACTCCAGACGGCTCGCCACTTCGGCTCCTGTACCCACCATGCTCTGAAACCCGTCTTTCACCGGTCGCCTCATAGCGCCGGTTACCTGCAAGTACAGAAGGACGGAAAGCATTAAAACAAACAGGTAACCCGGTACCGCCAGTTCCAGCGGCGTTAACCAGAAAACTGGTAGCGCCAGAACGGGCATCATTAACAGCAAATGGCACATCTGTCATCCCGCTTTTCTGGCTTTGCTGGTTTCCCCGCTGCTCTGGGATTGCCCCTTGACCACTTTCTTCAAATCACGCTGGTACCCGCACTGCAGGCATTGCTCGTACCAACCGTAGATATCTTTGTCTATCAACACGTCGCCCTTGCATCTCGGGCAACTCTTGAAGCGTAACATTTATCTTACCTCCTCCTGTCGGATACGGCCTCCCTTCCGGCCTGCTTTCCCTTTACTCTCCCCCTGACCTTCCGGGTCTAGCGCCGGATTGCCTTCCTTATGGTGCCCATTAACTCTTTAATGTGCTCTTCACCGTGCTGGTCGCGGATTGCTCCCGCTACACAACCTTCTATGTGGCTCTGCAGAACTCTCAGCGCCGTCTCATCCGCCGCCGCACACAGGGCGCTCAACTGTTGTACGATGTCGATACAATACCGGTCTTCCTCAAGCATCCGCTGGATTCCCTTTGCCTGCCCTTCGATCCTTCTCATCCTGCTGATTAGGGCCGTCTTCTCTTTGGAATAACCGTATGTCTGTGCAGAGCCAGCCACTTTACTTTTCCTCCGTTTCACTCCGTTTAATTCATACTCTATACTGGCATACAGTATCTTTTTTGTCAAGTGTTTTGGTCAGGAAGTAACACGCTTCCCCAGCGCCAAACATCCGTGTTTTCAGAATAAAAACTATCACCGAAACCGGCCTGCGTATGTGACGAAAATCATATTTTCCGTGCCGTGCCGGAGTTATAGTAAAGTCGTGGGCAATCCGGCCGGAGGAAAAGAGCGCGTTACCCGGTTTTTATGCTACAATGTTAGACCGAAGTGAGAAACCTGACATTATACGCACGGTGCTCATTATGTAGCAGGTTGTTGCCAGCGGGAAATAATTACTGAGGAGTTTACCGATGCAGGTGGCCGAGGCTCTGGCGCTCATTGAAAAGATTATTGAGGAGCACAGGATTATCCTTGGCGGTATCCATGAGTTGGACGTACGCGCCAACGACGTGGCGGCGATGAAAGGATTGGGTCAGGCACAGGAAGACTTTACTCCCGGGCGATTGCATCACCAGAGAGAGGCGCTGCAAAAGTGGAGCGAGACTCTGGCATCGATTGATGCCGGGATAAGAGCCCATTTCAACCGGGAAGAAACGGCACTGGTGGCAGCCATCGCAGAGTACGGAGACGAAGACCTGGCCTCCACTTTGCAGCACTGGCTCGCCGAGCACGCCGAGCTCAGACAGCGTCTGGACAAAATGAAAGCTGACATTGATAACCTGACCGTTGCGGAAAGTTACCACGGTGTCTGGCAGGAAAAAGCCTGGGGCATCCGGCTCTATATGAACCATACGGGCAAGACCTTTGACGTTCACGCCCGCGGCGAGCAGAAAATGCTGGTCAAACTACGCGGTTTCCTGCAAGGCAAAGCCGAAAAAAAGACCTGATTTTCCCGCTCCGGGAGGCAGATACTTGATGGTAGGTATAGTCAAATGAGACAGGTTTATCTGGATAATGCTGCGACTACCCCTCTCCTCCCCGAAGTAAAAAAGGCGATGGTGCCTTACCTGGAAGAGTACTTCGCTAACCCGTCCTGCCTTCACGACTGGGGAGACGCTCCGAGGGAAGCCATGGAAAACGCCCGCCTTCAGGTGGCTGACCTTATCGGTGCCCGTAGCGAGGAGGTAATCTTCACTGGTAGCGGCACCGAAAGCAACAATTTCGCCATCAAGGGGCTGGCGATGGCGCGCCAGGATAAAGGGAAGCACATCATCATCTCCGCTATCGAGCATTTTTCCGTGCTTCATTCGGCAAAGACCTTGGAAAAATGGGGCTTCAAGGTAACCATGGTACCGGTGGACAAACAGGGTTTTGTTGACCCGGAAGACGTCCGAAAAAACCTCCGCAAGGACACCGTTCTTGTTTCCGTTATGCACGCCAACGGTGAAATCGGTACCATCCAGCCCATTGCGGAAATCGCCCGCATCACCAGAGAGCATAAAATTCTTTTACATACTGACGCTGTGGTTACGGCGGGCACCATACCGGTTGACGTGAATAAGCTGGGCGTGGATGCTCTGAGCCTGGCTGGCAACCAGTTCTACGGGCCCAAAGGCGCCGGTGCTCTCTGGCTAAAAAAGGGGGTACGCATTATCCCCCTCCTGGATGGAGGCATCCAGGAGGGAGGACGCCGCGCCGGTACGGAAGATATTCCGGCCATAGTCGGGCTGGGTAAGGCCGCCGAACTGGCGGCCGCCGGCATGACCGACCGGTTAAAAGTACTGGCACGTCTCAGAGACCGCCTCTTGCGGGAGCTGCCGGCAAAAATCGAACGGGTGATTGTTACCGGGGTCCCTTCACCGGCCGCGGAGAGACTTCCCGGTCATGCCAGCTTTTGTGTTGAGTTCGTGGAAGGTGAGGCCATGCTCATGCTTTTGAATATGCAGGGAATAGCCGTCTCCAGCGGTTCCGCCTGTACTTCCCGTGCCCTGAAGGCTTCCCATGTGCTCATTGCCACCGGGCTGTCCCACGAGGTAGCTCAGGGTTCTGTTCTCTTTACCCTGGGCATAAGCAACACGAATAAAGATATTGACTACGTTCTTGAGGTGATGCCGCCGGCAGTGGACCGCCTGCGCCAGATGTCACCTCTCTACGCGGAATTTAACCGAACAGGCAAAGGAGACAGTTGATATGCCGGTATATAGTGAAAAAGTTATGGACCACTTTATGCACCCGCGTAATGTCGGGGAGATTGAGGACGCAGACGGTGTCGGCAACGTCGGCAATCCAGTCTGTGGCGATATGATGTCTTTCTACATTAAAGTCAAGGACAACCGGCTTGAAGACGTCAAGTTCAAAACCTTCGGTTGTGGCGCGGCTATCGCCGTTTCCAGCATGGTCAGTGAGATGGCCATCGGCAAGACTCTGGAAGAGGCGCGTAAAATAACCCCCAAGACTGTCGCTGATGAACTGGAGGGGCTGCCCAAGAACAAATTCCATTGCTCCAACCTGGGCGCCGATGCTCTCAATAACGCGATTGATGACTATCTCGCCAAGCAGAAAAAGCAAGGAGGGTAGTGTGATGGCTGAACAGGAAGAACCCAAAACCCGTCAGTTCTGTCCCTACTGCGATGAAGAAATGATGGCGCCGGACGGCGCCAGCTGTCAGGCCTGCGGCATAACCGTGTTTTACTGCCCGCGATGCCGCAACCCGGTACCGCGAGACCAGAGGACCTGCCCGGTATGCGGTGCTGAGATTAAGGGAGGAGAGGCCTGAAAGGAAGGACCCCAATGGCAGAGGAAAAAGAAAAGATGACCATAGTGGTCTTCAGCGGCGAACTTGACCGCGTGCTGGCCGCCTTTATGCTGGCCACTACCGGGGCCAGTATGGGCATGGACGTCAGTATGTACTTCACCTTCTGGGGCTTGAACGCCGTCAAGAAAAAAAGCGGCTCTATCCGGTCCAGGGGGCTGATGCGGAAAATGCTGAACCGCCTCAACCGCGGCGGCACCAACCGCCTGAAGATGTCTCATTTCCACATGTTCGGCCTCGGCACCTGGATGATGAAAAAGCTAATGAAGGAAATCAATATGCCGTCCCTCGACGAGTTTTTCGAGATGGCCAAAACTATGGGTGTGAAAATTATTGCCTGCACCACTTCCTGTGGTTTTATGGGACTGGAGGAAGACGCTTTCCGCGGTGAAGTCGATATTATGACCGGAGCCGCCTATTTCCTGGGTGAAGCGCGTAAATCTAAAGTGACCCTTTTCATCTAAACGTCCGCGCTCACCGGCGACAAGGAGGGAACAATGAAGGCAGACCAGACTCTGGACTGTATCGGGCTTTATTGCCCGATGCCTATCGTCAAGACCGCCCAGAAAATCAAAGACCTGAAAAACGGCGAGGTCCTCGAGGTCCTGTCGGATGACGTCGGGATAAAGGAGGATATGCCGGCGTGGTGTGATTCCACTGGCCATGAATATGTTGGGCTTGAGGAAGAGGGTCGGGAAATCAAGGTCTACGTGAAAAAGGCGCACGAATAAGTTTTCGGTGGGCCGGTGGGTTTCGTGGCATTCAAGCAGTGGAGCCGGTTTCTCCTGGCGTTAGCCGTCACTCCGGCACTGGTAGGCTTCGGATACGGGGTCTTCTGGTTTATCCTGAGTGTGATGAAAGGTGGTGTGGCCCCGGCGCTGTGGCTTTTCGCCGTCGTCGCCGGTTTTTTAATCCCTGTGCTTTTCCGGTGGGGGAAAGGTTTTTCCAGAAACTCGGCTTTGACAGGGTCAGGAATCGGCACACCCGGATTTTTTCTTACCCCAAGTTTACCATTGACTACCCGAAACTGAGGCTAAAACGGGTAAATCGGG